>NZ_FOWM01000005.1:0-428367 GCF_900115455.1 Cupriavidus sp. OV096 | reverse complement strand
CTGCTTGGAGCAGGCGTAGATCCAGCGCGGCTTGTTGATCGGGCCGTAGACCAGCGGGGACGCTTCCGGGTCGAACTCATCGTCGGCGCACATGCCGTAGACCTCGGAGGTCGACGGGAACACCAGGTGCTTCTTGTACTTCACGGCCGCGCGGACCATCGGCAGGTTGGCTTCGAAATCGAGCTCGAACACGCGCAGCGGGTGACGCACGTAGGTGGCCGGGGTGGCGATGGCCACCAGCGGCAGCACCACGTCGCACTTGCGGATGTTGTACTCGATCCACTCCTTGTTGATGGTGATGTCACCTTCGGAGAAGTGCAGGCGCGGATGGTTCACGAGATCGCCGAGGCGGTCGGAGGCCATGTCCATGCCGTAGACCTCCCAGTTGGTGGTCTCGAGGATGCGGCGCGTGAGGTGATGGCCGATAAAGCCGTTGACGCCAAGAATCAGGACTCGCTTGGGATGCATGGTTTCAGACAGGAACAGAAAGGTAAGCAGGAAAGCCGGTCAGCGCGACGTCGGGCTCGGGGTGGGCACGTTGGTCACCACCACCCGGCGCCAGTCGCGCGCCACCACGTACAGCGGCAGCGTGGGCGACAGCGCCAGATAGTTCTCCGGCGACATCACGGCCATGGCGGGCTGGCCGTTGCGCCAGACCTTGGCGAACGCGGCCATATCGGGCAGCCAGCGCTCCGGCTCCACCTCGGTGCCGAAGGACAGTTCGTCCGCCTCCGCCACCATGGTCAGCGGGTGCTGGACGTAGAACGGCAGGGTGTGATCGAGCATCTTCACGCCATAGAACGGCATGCCCGGGGTGAGCTTCTGCTGGACCAGCGGGGCGATGTCCGCGCCGGACGCCGGGCCGCCCACGGTTTCATGGCCGACCAGCGCCACCGTGAAGCCCAGGTACATGCCGAGCGCATACACGGCCACGCTGGGCAGCACGCCGCGCCGCAGCAGCCAGCGCGCGGCGGCAATGCCCAGCAGCATCACCACGAACGCCGCCGCTGCCCAGATCGCATAGGCGCGATAGAAGGCGTTCGGCGTATGGTTGGCGTTGAGCGTGGCCACCACCGGGCTGGCCAGCAGGCCGCACGCGGCCACGATGGCCATGCCGCCGAGCTGGCGCCGCCAGGCGCGCACGTCGAGGCGGTCCAGCGCCACGCCGGCCAGGATGCCCATCGCCGGGATCACGGGCACGATGTAGCCCGGCAGCTTCGAACGCGACAGGCTGAAGAACACGAAAATGGCGATGGCCCAGATGCCCGCCAGCAGCGCCGGGCGGAAGCGCTCCGCCGCATCATCCGGCTCATCGACTGGCGGCGTACCGATGGCACGCCACAGGCGCGGGAACAGTCCCACCCACGGCAGGAAGCCGCCCACCACCAGTGGCAGGAAGTACCAGATCGGCCCCGGCCGCGAGTGGACGCCCGAGGTATAGCGCTGCCAGTGTTCGTGGATAAAGAAGAAATGCAGGAATTCCGGGTTCCGCACCGATACGAGCCAGAACCACGGCACGGCCACGGCCAGCAGCACCAGCATGCCGGTGAATACGTGCAGCCGACGCCACAAGCGCCAGTCGCGCGTGATGCCTATATAGATAACGAGGACCAGCCCCGGCAGCGCTACGCCCACCAGCCCCTTGGTCAGCACGGCGGCGCCCATCGCCGCCCAGCAGGCGAGCATCCAGCCGCGCCGCGCGCTGGCCGAAGCGGCGGGATGCTGCGCCAGCAGCATGCAGGCGAGCACGCAGGCCATCACGCCGGCCAGCGTCATGTCGAGGGTGTTGAAGTGCGCCGCCACGCTCCACATCGGCGCCGCCAGCAGGGCCAGCCCCGCGAAGGCCGCCGCGCGGATGCCGAACCAGCGCCACGTGGCCAGCATCGACATGACGATGCCAGCCAGCCCGGCCAGCGCCACGCAAAGCCGCGCCTGCCATTCGCCCACGCCCCACAGCGCGTACGTCAGCGCCGTGACCCACATGTGGAACGGCGGCTTCTCGAAGTACTTCAGCGCGTTGTAGCGGATGGTGACCCAGTCGCCGGTAGCCAGCATCTCGCGCGAGATTTCGCCGTAGCGGCCCTCGTCCGGCCCCAGCAGGTGCCGCATGCCGAGCGTGCCGAACCAGACCAGCAGCGCCACGGCGATGAACGCAGCGGCCCAGGCCATGGCTGGCGACCAGGCGCCCAGGCGCCAGCCCTCCAGCGGACGGGCCGGGGTGACGGCGGGCTGCTGAGTGGACAGGGAGGGGGACTGCGGATGAGACTGCGATTGCGGCATGCGCGCGGGGGGACTGGGTGAGACGAGCGCGCAGGTTAGGAGAGCAACCTTAATCCCACATTAAGCGTGCGACGCCGCCCGCGCGGTGCTACGCTTCACGCCGTTCCCCGTGCCGTATGCGCCCTTTTTCGCACCCAAGATGAGAATCCTTATCGTTGAAGACGACCCCATGCTCGGCGACGGCCTGCAACGCGGGCTGAAGCTCAAGGGGCATGCCGTGGACTGGTTCACCACCGGCGCGGAGGCGGATCGCGCCATCGCCAACATGCAATACGACGCCGTGGTGCTCGACCTCGGCCTGCCCGACGACGACGGCGTGGCCCTGCTCGCCCGCTGGCGCCAGCAGGGCTGCCAGACGCCGGTGCTGATGCTGACCGCGCGGGATGCGGTGTCCAGCCGCATCGGCGGCCTCGATGCCGGCGCCGACGACTACCTGATCAAGCCCGTCGATCTCGACGAACTCGCCGCCCGGCTGCGCGCCGTCACGCGACGCAGCGCGGGCATGCCCGAGCCGGTCTGGCACCACGGCGCGCTGGCCTACCAGCCGGCTGCCCGACAAGCTACGTGGCAGGGCCAGCCCGTGGACCTGACTGCCCGCGAGGCCATGCTGCTCGAGGTGCTCCTGGCGCACCCGAGCCGCGTGCTGACGCGCGAATTCCTGCGCGAAAAGCTCTACGCCTGGGAACAGGGTTCGGAGAGCAACACGCTCGAGGTCCACATCCATCATTTGCGCCGCAAGATCCACCCCGGCATCGTCCGCACCCTGCGCGGCGCCGGCTACACGCTCGGCACGCCGGAAGCCATCGCCAGCCCCGGAGACGACGCATGACCCTGCAGCGGCGCCTGATCCTGGCCGTGCTGGTGGGGGTGGCCCTCGCCTGGAGCCTCACCAGCGTGCTGATCTACCTCAGCACACAGGAGGAGATCAACGAGCTGTACGACACCGCCATGGTGCGCATGGCCCAGCAGATGCAGGCCGTGCTGCCGCTGATCAATGTGGGCGCGGTGCCGCAGCCGCCGCCCCAGAACGGTCCCCTGCCCGGCGATGCCGATCTGGGCGACATGGGTGACGCGGGCCTGGGCGACCTCGCCATCGCCGCGTGGCGGCCCGGCGGCGAGCCGCTGCATATCGATCCGGACGGCGACCGCCTGCCCCGCGCGTCGCGTGTGAAGGGCTTCACCAACGTCTCCATCGACGGTGTGCCGTGGCGGCTCTACTACCTCGACGATCCGGTGGAAGGCTGGCGCGTCTGCGTCGGACAGATCCAGGCCGAGCGCGAGGAACTGGTGGTGTCCTACCTCCAGGCCCAGGTGCTGCCGTGGGTGCTGGGCGTGCCGCTGCTGATGGCGCTGGTGGTGTGGGCCGTGCGCGCCACGCTGCGGCCGCTGCGCGCGCTCTCCACTGCCATCGCCGCGCGCGCCCCCGGCGACCCCGCGCCGTTGGAATTGGCCGATGTGCCGCCGGAACTGGCGCCGCTGGTCGGCGCGATGAACACCCTGCTCCACCGCGTCTCGGCGCTGATCGAGCACGAACGCCAGCTCACCGCCGATGCCGCACACGAGATGCGCACCCCGCTGGCCGCGCTCAAGGCGCAGTGGGACGTGGCGCGCCAGTCGAACGATCCCGAGGAACGCGCGCAGGCCTCTGCGAACGTGGAGGCCGGCATCGACCGGCTGAGCCATCTGGTGTCCCAACTGCTGACCATGAGCCGGCTCGAGGACGAGGACACGCAGCCGGTGCGCGCGGCGGTGGACTGGCGCGAGATCGTCCAGCAGGTGCTGTCCGATTGCCTGACGCTGTCCGAGCGTCGCCAGGTGGACATGGAGGTCACGTGGCCGGCGGCCATCCACCCGCCCCTGCCGGTGTGCGGCGATCCGGCACTGCTCGGCATCATGCTCCGCAACCTGATGGACAACGCCATCCGCTACAGCCCCGCCGGCACGCTGGTGACGCTGGCCTTCGCCCCAGACGCGATCACGGTGTCCGACCACGGCCCCGGCGTGGCGCCCGGCCTGCTGCCGCGCCTGGGCGACCGCTTCTTCCGGGGCGTCGGGCAGCGTGAACAGGGCAACGGGCTGGGCATCTCCATCGCCCGGCGCGTGGCCACGCTGCACGGCCTGTCATTAACTTTCGATAACCTCGCCAGCAGCGGCCGCACCGGGCTGCTCGCCACCATCCGCCCCGCCGAGGGCCAGACACCGCCCCCCCAATCGCCATGAGTGCCGTGCCAGACCTCGAACACACAGACGCCCGCGGCAACGCCTGGGCGGTCTTCCTGATCTTCCTACGGCTGGGGCTGACGTCGTTCGGCGGCCCGGTGGCGCATCTCGGCTATTTCCGGGAGGCCTTCGTCACGCGGCGGCGCTGGTTCAGCGAGCAAGCCTATTCCGATATCGTCGCGCTCTGCCAGTTCCTGCCCGGGCCGGCCAGCAGCCAGGTCGGCATGGTGATCGGGCTGTGCCGGGCCGGCTACCGGGGCGCGCTGGCGGCATGGCTGGGCTTCACCATGCCATCGGCCATCGCGCTGATCGTGCTGGCGATGGGGCTGTCGGCCACCGGCAACCATGTGCCGGAAGGCCTGCTGCACGGCCTGAAGGTGGCGGCGGTGGCCGTGGTGGCGCAGGCCGTATGGGGCATGGCGCGTTCGCTCTGCCCGGACGCGCCGCGCCTGAGCGTGATGGCGCTGGCGGCGACGGCGGTCATCGTCGTGCCGTCGCCGTGGTGCCAGGTGGCCGTGATGCTGGCGGCGGGGCTGGCCGGCGCGCGCTGGTTCCGGCCCGCGCAGGCGCAGCCGCACGCGGCGCTGCCGGTGCCCATCGGCCAGCGTGCCGGCGCGGCCTTCCTGCTGGCGTTCGTCGTATTGCTGGTGGCACTGCCGCTGGCCCATCGGCTGTTTCCGAGCCAGCCGTTGGCAATGTTCGATGCCTTCTACCGGGCCGGCGCGCTGGTGTTCGGCGGCGGCCACGTGGTGCTGCCGCTGCTCCAGGCGGCCGTGGTGCCTACGGGCTGGGTCGACAACGACACCTTCCTGGCCGGCTATGGCGCCGCGCAGGCCGTGCCGGGCCCGCTGTTCACGTTCGCCGCCTTCCTCGGCGGCGCGATGCAAACGGCCCCCTCAGGATGGGCGGGCGGCATGCTCTGCCTCGTGGCGATCTTCGCGCCATCGTTCCTGCTGGTCTTTGGCGCGCTGCCGTTCTGGGAGCGGCTGCGCCGCAACGCCGGCACGCAGGCGGCGCTGGCCGGGGTGAACGCCGCCGTGGTCGGCCTGCTGGTGGCGGCGCTGTACTCGCCGGTCTGGACCAGCGCGATCCACGCCCCGGCGGACTTCGCGCTCGCGCTGCTGGCACTGGTGGCCTTGGCCGCGTGGCGGCTGCCGCCGTGGGCCGTGGTGCTGGCCTGCGCGGCGGCAGGCTGGGCGCTCGGGGGCTGAAGTGTCGAGGTATTAGCCCGGCAATGCGCTGGCGTCGTACATCGCCGCGAACTCGGGGCTCGGCGGAATGGGCTGGATGATGTCCAGCATCACGCCGCTGGGGTCCACGGTAATGAAATGGCGCTGGCCGAACGCTTCGTCGCGCAACGACAGCAGGATCGGCAACCCCGCCGCCTGCATGCGGGCGTGCACCGCGTCCACATCCTCCACTTCGAAGTTGAGCAGCAGCCCCGCCGCCCGCTGGCCGCGCGCCGGGGTGGGAATCGTCTCATGCGTGCAATCGAGAATGGCGAGGTTCGTGCGCGCGTCGGCGTTGGACTGCAGGTGCACGTACCAGTCGCTCTCGAACAGCGGGCGGAAATCGACGTGCTGCGTGTAGAACGCCACCGTCTCCGCCACGTTCGTGGTCATGATCACCGGGTAGTAACTCGTTGTTTTCATCGCAAATCTCCGTTGTGGCGCGCCGGCCGGGCGCGGATCGCATAACATACAGCCTGTATCTTTCCAGAATTTATAACATACAGGCTGTATGTATGCAAAGTAAAAAGACCCGTTCGAACCAGGAACGGACAGAAGCGACGCGCGCTGCCCTGCTATCCGCCGCGCGCAAGCTGTTTGTCGAAAAGGGCTATGCGGCCACTTCCACGCCCGAGATTGTGGCGGCGGCAGACATCACGCGCGGCGCGCTCTATCACCATTTCGCGGACAAGCAGGACCTGTTCCGCGCCATCCTGGAGGAGGAGGCGCGCGCCGTGGCCGGGGAGATCGAGCTGGCCGCGCCGGACGCGCTGCCGGTGCGCGCGGCATTGATCGCCGGCAGCGAGGCCTATCTGGCCGCCATGACGGTGCCGGGCCGCACCCGGCTGTTGCTGATCGACGGACCGGCCGTGCTCGGCACCGAAGCGATGTTCGCGCTCGATGCCGCCCACGCGGGCCGCACGCTGCGCGAGGGTCTGGCGATGGCGGTCGGCCACGGGCTGCCCGGCGGCACGCCGATCGATGCGCTGGCCGCCCTGCTCTCGGCCGCCTTCGACCGCACCGCGCTGGCCATCGCATCCGGCGCGGACGCCAACGCATTCCGCGCGGCGATGATCGGCATGATCGAACGGACAGTGGCGCCATCGTGATGCGCGCGTGGCGGTGGCTCGTCGGCAGCGCAATGGCCGCCACGCTGGCAGGCTGCAACGCCACGCCTGCTGCCGCCCCGGTCACGCCGGTCACCACCATCGACGTCGTGGAAGGCGACTGGCACACCGAACTCTGCATCCGCACCGAGGACGCCGATGCGCGTCTGCTGCGGCTGACCGTGGGCTACGCCGGCTCGCGTTTTCTTTGTTTTGGATTTGGGGATCGTCAATACCTGCTGAGCCGCGAGCGCGGCCCGATGACGCTGATCTCGGCGCTGTTCCCCGGAGAAGGCGCCATCCTGCTGACGATCCTGCGGGATACCCCAGCGGCGGCCTACGGCGCCGGTAACGTGGTGCGGCTCGCGCTCGACGAAGCCGGCATCTCGCAATTGCGCGAGTTTCTTGGCGATGCGGTGCAGACGGACGCGTCGGACAAGCCCATCGGCCTCGGGGATGGTCCCTACGAAGGCGGCCTGTATTTCGCGGCCACGGCCACCTACGCGGGCTTCTACACCTGCAATACGTGGACCGCGCACGCCCTGCGCACGGCCGGCGTGCCGGTGCGCGGGCCGGTGCTGTTTGCCGAAGGGGTGATGCGGCAGGTGCGCGAGATTGCGGCGGCGGCCCCGGAGGCGCCCTGAGACAGCTAGCGGGGCCGCCGTCCGCCGTTCTCCTAACGGCGTGGCGTCACGCCATCAGTCCTTCAGCAGCGCGGCGCGTCGTTGCACATCGGCAAGATCGCCGCTGACCGCCTTGGTCAGCCGCTGGCCATAGTCGGCATCGGCCTTGTAGAAGTGGCTCAGCATGATCTGCTTCACTTCCGCATGCTTCACCACGCCGAGGTCGGCCGCCAGGTTGCCGATCAGGTTCTCCTGCCCCGATTTGGACAACTTGCGATAGTAGTCGCCGGCTTGCGTGAAGTTGTCCGTGCGAGCGATCGGCGCCTGCTGGGTCGTGCCCGCCAGCGGCGTGCGTGCAAAGCGATAGTGCGGATTGTCGGAATACGCCCCGGCCATCCGCGACGGCTGGTAGTTGATATCGCCCGTCGTGCCGCCGATATCGCCATGCCCGTCGCTGTTGTAGTTGCGGACCGCCACGCGCGGACGGTTGACCGGCAGCTTCTGCTTGTTGGCGCCGAGCCGGTACGTCTGCGCGTCGTAGTACGAGAACAGCCGGCCCTGCAGCATGCGGTCTTCGGACGGCTCAATGCCCGGCACAAGGTTCGACGGCGCGAAGGCCGACATCTCCGAGGTCTCGAAGAAATTCTCCGGCACGGTATTCAGCGTCATGGTGCCGAGCTTGCGGAACGGCACGTCGGGCCAGACCTTGGTCGAATCGAGTGGATCGAATCGATATTTGCCGAGATCCTCGGGCTTCATCAGCTGCACGTAGAAGTCCCATTTCGGGAAATCGCCCCGCTGGATGGCGCCGAACAGATCGCTGGTGAGGTTGTTGAAGTCGGCGCCCTGGATCTTCGCGGCCTCTGCCCGGGTGAGATATTTCTCGCCCTGGCGCGGACGCCACTGGAACTTGGCGTAGTGCACCTCGCCCTTGGCGTTGATCAGCTTGTACGCGTGCACGCTGTTGCCCTGCATCATCCGGTACGACGCCGGGATGCCGAGGTCCGAATAGAGCTGCGTCAGCATATGGGTGCTCTCCGGCACGCTGCTGAAGAAGTCGAAGAAACGGTTCGGGTCCTGCAGGTTGGTCACGGGCGACGGCTTCAGCGAGTGAACCATGTCCGGGAACTTGATCGCGTCACGGATAAAGAAGATGGGCGTGTGGTTGCCCACCAGGTCCCAGTTGCCCTCGTCCGTGTAGAACTTGGTGGCGAAGCCGCGCGGATCGCGCACGGTCTCGGGCGATCCCTTGCCGTGGATCACCGTCGAGAACCGCACCGTGACCGGCGTGCGCTTGCCAGCCCCGGCGAACACCTTGGCGGTAGTCAGGTCCGAAAAATCGCCTTCGGACACAAATTCTCCCTGTGCTGCAGTGCCGCGTGCGTGCACCACGCGCTCGGGAATCCGCTCCCGATGGAAGCGCTGGAGCTTCTCGATCAGGTGGACGTCCTGCAGCAGCGTGGGACCGTTCGGGCCGGCGGTCTGGGAGTTCTGGTTGTCGCCGATGGGCGCGCCGTTGTCGCGCGTCATGGTCTGGGCACCGGCGGAGAGGGAAAACAGGGCAGCAAGGCCGTAAGCGACGGGTCTGAGTGCGAATCGTCTGAATCGAGCCATTTTGTGGGTCCTCGGAAATGCCTGAAAACAGGCAAGTGAGGGGGCGCCGCGCCATCTTATTTGGCCCGCCTGCCACGGCGCCAATTGTGATGTTCAATGACCCTGATGCATTGCATCAATCGATGCGCCGCACCATTTCTTACACCCGTTTGAGATGTTGGATGCCGCGTGCGCCAGCGCTACAGTGACGCGGCTTCACCTATCGAATAAAAACGAATTCCAAGGAGACATCATGCATCGAGCTGTTTCGCAGGCAGCCCTGTTCGTCGTGGCCGGCCTCCTCTTGTCGGGATGCGGCGGTAGTGACGATCCACCACCTGCTCCGCCTGTCGCCGAAACCCCGCCGCCCACCGTGCAGCCCGAGGACGCGCGGCCGCAGGACACCCGCACGTTCACCATCGACACCGCCGCCGTGACGCAGAAATTCACGCCGATGGCGGGCGCACCCGCCGCCGACCGCTGGTCCGGCGTGCTCGGCAAGGCCGGCTACATGGTCGAGGTACCTGCGGCCTGGAACGGCAAGCTCGTGATGTATGCGCATGGCTACGCCGGCACCGGCAACGCGCTCGACGTCAATCCGCCAAGCATCCGCCGTCACCTGCTGGAAGCCGGCTATGCCTGGGCCGCGTCCAGTTATTCAACGAATTACTATGACGTGCGGGCCGGTGTGGAAGACACGAACGCGCTCGCGCTGGCCTTCGTCAACATCGCCAAACAGAACGGCCGCACGCTGGCCGCGCCGACGCGCGTGTACATCATCGGCCATTCGATGGGCGGCCATGTCAGCGCGGCAGCCGTGGAAGCCGAGACGATCGCCACGGCCAACCACAAGGTCACGTACCACGGCGCGGTGCCGATGTGCGGCGTGGTGGGCGACACCGAGCTGTTCAACTACTTCGGCGGCTACCAGACCGCCGCCCAACTGCTGGCCAACGTGCCGGCCACGTCCTGGCCCGTGAGCAACTGGGCGCAGATCGTGACCTCGGTGCAGGCGGCGCTGTTCACCACCTACCCGGTCACCAACACGGGCCAGGGCGAGAAACTCCGCCAGATCGTCAAGAACCTGACCGGCGGCGAGCGGCCGATGTTCGCCATCGGCTTCAGCGGCAGCCCCGCCTCCAAGAGCCTGCAGGACGCGGTCTGGAGCACCTTCGGCCAGGATGGCACGGTCAACGGCGTGCTGACGCAGAACGTGGTGGACACCACCGGCCTGACCTTCCAGATGGATGACGACGCGGCGCTGACGCCCGAGGAGCAGGCGATCAACACCTCGATCTTCCGCGTGAAGCCGGTGGCCGACGCCAACCGCCTGCGCCGCGACGGCCTGCGCTGGATCCCGAAAACGGCCGCGCAGATCAGCGTGCCGGTGCTGACGCTGCACACGCTGGGCGACATGTACGTGCCCTTCAGCATGGAGCAGATCTACAAGCGCCGCGCGGACGCCAACGGCACGGCGAAATGGCTGGTCCAGCGTGCGATCCGGGGCATCAGCCACTGCGATTTCACCGTGGCCGAGCAAGTGCGCGCGTTCGACGACATGGTGGCCTGGGAGCAAACCGGCACCCCTCCCACCGGCGACGACGTGCTGACGCCATCGGTGGTGGCCAACGCCAACTACGGCTGCAAGTTCACCGACAACACGCTGGGGGCGGACGACTCAGACACCAACAAGGCCCTGCGGCAGGGGGCGGCGATGGCGGCGCCTTGTTTGCCGTAGGTTTGGGAGAACGAAGGATTAACAGAGCCGTCTTTGAGGCGGCTCTGTTTTTGGCGGCGAGGATCCCCGCTATCAATGCCGTTCGCCGCAATATCCAGGTGATATTGCGGCGAACTGGGGGCGAACCGGGGTCTACCTGGCAGCCTCCTCCGCAGCCCGCCACGCAGGGCAGCATTTCTCGTCGCGGCAGCAATAGTTCGGACAACGCGCATCCACATCGATCCGCACCAGGTCCGGACCGTAATGCACGGACGCCGCATAAATGGGCCGGAATTCCGTGTCCTTCACATTATTGGCACTGAGGCCGAATTTCAGCAGCAGATTGCGAACCTGTTCGACCCTGGCCGTTGCCAGTTCACGAGATCCATCCTCGCTTTCCCAAGCCGTCAGGTACACGTCGAAACCTGAGAAGAAATACTTCCGGGTTGCGATTCGCCATTCGGCGAATCGCTTGATCTCCTTCGCGGTTACCGTTGCGGATCCCGGTTCGAAGTGAACGCGATATTGCCTCTCATAGACGATGCAGGCAGCGACATTCAAGCTTGTTAGAGCGAAGATGAAAGCTGCCATTAGTTTTTTCATATTTACCATGATTACGATGCCGTTAATCGGAGACATTCGATATATATGCAGCAATGCTGTCGGAATTATTAAATAGAAATTTATTTCGATACTTTGATAGTAGGCGGGAAATCTTGATACTCGAATAGGTATCCGCGCTATCCATCGCGGCGGGAAAATGAGAAACTTCATGAACAAAGACCGTGACCATGCTGTCATCAGGCTCCACCACACCTCTATGGCGGATGGCTTCGATCGGTAAGTAGCAATATGTGACACCGATAAAAATCGTAAACGTCTTGTCGGCCTTGCATACGCTTGCCCACGCCGGCTCGTCCCCTTCTCTCGCCGCCGGGATACAACCTACTTTACGCATGACTTCTTCGCTGAAGCGGCAGAAATTCCGTTCTGTCAACCCGAGGGAGAGTTGCCGAATTCGCTGAATCCCCTCGCGCAGGCGCTTTCGAATATCCGGGGTAGCGTCCACAAACCACATGCGAACCCGTTCCTGATCCGCCTCGTTCCAGCGTTGCAACTCAATCAACCGCTGGTCCATATGCGCAACGGCGATGTCACGAACCCGCAATACCGTGGCATGGAATTCGGCATTGGTCATATTGGGGCAGATCATCGTCGGGTCGGCCGCGTAGGCGGCGCGACTCGAAGCATCGGGGCGGGCTTCACCGCTAGGCTCACTCGCCAGCTTGTTGTGGGCTTGCGGTTTTTCCGATGTTCCCCCCACATGCTCACCGGCGCGCCCGCCGCTCGTGACCTCCGTGGACATCGTGAACTGCGATGCAAACACCCGCGGCTTTTCCTTGCATTGGCAATACACGCGCGCGCCTTCCACCAGCACGGATTTCCCCATGTCGGTCCAGCGTGGATCGCAGTCGTTGTAGACCGGGCCGCCGACCTTGCAGGCGGGGCAGGTGGCGTGGTCCCCTTCCAGGCCAAGGCGTTTGCCCATGTTTGTAGAATCGCTGGTGGCGATCAGCCAGCCACCAGTGCCGGTGCGGCTCGCCCCATCCAGCATGTGCCGCTTGTCGTTTCGCATCATGTCCTCTTCCATTCATGGTAAGAGCACACAGCATCACGTGACGCGATTGAGGCGGTCTATAGCAGTTCTCTGAATTCGCGCGGCGTGCGGGGAGTTTCCCGCGGCGGCTTCCGAATCGTCGTGGGACTGCAATGGAAATGTGCCGGCGCACAAACAAATAGAGCCGTCCTTAGGACGGCTCCGATTCCCCGCTTGCTTGGCAATCCACCCGACCCATCCCGTAGCTCTATGGCTTGTCGTGGATATCGGTCAGGCGGTGTTTTGTCGGACCCGTGGCAACCCCTCCGGTCGCATTATTCAGTGCGATATATACAGCGGACGCGACAAGATGACATTCTGCGCACGCAATATTTCCGTAATAAGTCGCAGTGGGGCAGCATCGCGCACATCCACTGTCTGCTGACGCAAATTTCGAAAACTACGCGACCTGATCCATCGTTAGAATGAAACGGCCCTTAACTCGGAGTTGCCATGAAACGCCATCCCATTGCCGTGACGGAAACGACACCAGAGGGCCTAGCTGCCCTCGTCTATCACCTTGCCCATGGTGCCAGCCAGGGGCAGCTCGACCCGGAATTCGTGCGTAAGCTTGCCAAGCGCGTTGGCAAGGAGCTGGAGGCCATGGAAGCCGCCGACATGTTGTCGCCGCACGACAAGACGCAGTTGCATCAGGCCATCAACACGCTGTGCCACACCGCTGAAGCCGAAGAGGGTGCGATGTTGACCAAGGCGCTGGAGCGCCTGCGCGCCGAGGACGCGAGCCACGCCCGTCCCATCTGATCCATTTCCGCGCCGCCCCCAATACCGAACACAAAAAGCAGAACGCCCCTTCCCGCCAAGCCGGGTAAGGGGCGTTGTGCTTTCCGGCAGGACGAGGGGAAAGGCCTCGCCTGCCGGCTCTCGCTCAAACGTGGTGCTTAGAAGCGATGACGCACGCCGACGACTGCGCCGGTCTGGTTCTGGCCGGCCACAGCCGTGCCAACTCCGCTCAGGCCCAGGTTGGACGTGCCCTTGTTGCGCACGTAGCCAACGTTCAGGTAAGCGTCCGTACGCTTCGAGAACGAGTAGTCGGCCGACAGGACAAACATCCACGGATCGTTGCCGCTGTCGTTGGCATCGGTGTAGTACGCGGCGCCGGTCAGCGACAGGGCCGGCGTCACGCGGTACAGGCCGCCGAGCCAGTAGACGTTGCTGCGGGTCGCTGCCGTGGCTGCGGTAGCGATGCCGTCATCGCGCATCCAGCGGTAGCCGGCAAACACCTTGGCCACGCCGAAGTCGTACGACGAGCCCACGGCCAGGCGCTTGGCAGCGCGGTCGGACGTAGCCGACGTGGCGCCCTGGTACTGGTCATACGCCGTGCCGATCGAGAAGCCGCCGGCGGTGTAGGCCACGCCTGCGCCCACGTTGCGGCCAGCCTTGTAGTCGCCCGGCAGTTCGCCCGGCGAGCCAGCCACGGCGTCACGGCCCGTGCTGTAGAAGGCCGTGGCGGTCAGGCCGCCGAACTTGCCGGTGTACTTCAGGGCGTTGTCGGCGCGGCCGTTGAAGCCCGAATCGACGCTGTTCAGCGAGTAGCGCGGGCCCACGCCCATCGGGTCATAGGCACCGAACAGGTCGTACAGCGAGTTCTGCTGGCGACCCAGGGTCACGGCGCCGAAGCTGCCTTGCAGGCCGACGAAAGCCTGGCGACCGAACAGGCGGTTGCCCTGGCCGGACACGCCGGTGTCAATATCGAAGCCCGATTCCAGGGTGAAGATGCCCTTCAGGCCGCCACCGAGGTCTTCCACGCCACGCAGGCCCCAGCGCGAGCCGGACAGGTTGCCCGAGTTCATGCGCACGGCCGTCTGACCATTGCCGCCCGGCACGTGGGTCGCCACTTCTACGCCGGCGTCGACGATGCCATACAGCGTGACGTTGGATGCGGACTGGGCGAGGGCTGCGCCGGACGTTGCGCAGGTAGCGGCTGCCGCCAGGGCAAATAGAGCTTTCTTCACTGTGGTTTCTCGTTTTGTTAAGACATTGAGATGCTTCCCCGTTCCGGTCGCGGCAGGCGCGCGGCGGCGCCTTGCTGGACCAGATGCCCGTGCGGGTCTTTGGGGGGCGAGGCGGATTGTTACAACCCAATATGAAATGAATGTGTCGTAGGCATTACTGCAACACCCCACTACCGGGGGATACGCGCACGCAAAACATGCAAAATCCGGGTTTTCCCGACCCGGGTTTTGGTAGGATTCACACCTTTCGAGATTGGCGTGTGAGCGGACCGGATGTGATGCGGACGCAACATGCCTGCGTCATGCCCCTGGACCCCATCAGAAGACCTATCAAGCCAAGGCTTGCCGCCCCGCTGGCTCGACTGCGCACCCACCTGCAATCGCGGTGGCTGCCCGTCCTGCAACCGGCAATCCAGCGGCTGCGCCGTCCCACCCGGCGCGAAGTCCTGCTGGGCCTCGCGGCCATCCCGGCGCTGTTCCTGCTTTATCTGCTGGTCCTGATTCCGTTCACGCCGGGCATCAGCGACATCCGCAAGGCCAAGTCCGAACAGCCAGCGCAGGTACTCTCCGCCGATGGCAAGGAACTGGCCGTCTACCGCTGGGCCAACCGCGACTGGGTCGGGCTCAAGGACATCTCCCCCAATGTCATCGATGCGCTGATCGCCACCGAGGACCACCGCTTCTACCAGCACCACGGGCTGGACTGGCGCCGCACCGCCTCCGCCGCGTTCCACACCTTCTCGGGCGACCGCCAGGGCGGCTCCACCATCACGCAGCAGCTGGCCCGCAACCGCTATCCCGAAGACATCGGCCGTGCGCCGACGATGACGCGCAAGCTCAAGGAAGCGATCACCGCGTTCAAGATCGAGGCGCTGTATTCCAAGGACGAGATCCTTGAGACGTATCTCAATACGGTGCCCTTCCTGTACAACGCGTTCGGCATCGAGATGGCCGCGCGCACCTATTTCGACAAATCCGCCGACAAGCTCGACGTGCTGGAAGCCGCCACGCTGATCGGCATGCTCAAGGGCAACAGCTACTACAACCCGGTGCTGAACCCCGAGCGCGCGCTGGAGCGGCGCAACATCGTGCTGGCGCAGATGGTCAAGCGCGGCAAGCTCGACGCCGGCCGCTTCGAGACGCTCAGGAAACGGCCATTGCGGATCGACTTCGAGCGCCAGACCGAGGCCCCCGGCCCGGCCGCCCACTTCGCCCAGCAGCTACGCAAATGGCTGATCGGCTGGGCCGATCGCAACGACTACAACCTCTATACCGATGGGCTGGTCGTCCGTACGACCATCGATTCGCGCCTCCAGGCCATGGCCAACCAGGCGGTCACGCGCCAGGGCAACCAGCTTCAGTCGATTGCCAACGCGGCCTGGGCGCCGCGCGCGGGCTGGGCGGAAAGCCGGGCGCTGGTGCAGGCCTTCGTGCGGGAGACGCCCGAGTTCCGCAACGCCGTCGCCAGCGGCCAGAGCGAGGAGGACGCGCTCAAGCGTCTCTTCGCCGACCGCGCGTTCATGCAGGCGCTGCGCCAGCAGAAGACGCGCGTGCAGGCCGGCTTCATGGCGCTGGACCCGTCCACGGGCGCCATCCGCGCCTGGGTCGGCAGCCGGGACTTCACGGTCGATGCCTTCGACCACGTGGCCCAGGCGCGCCGCCAGCCGGGCTCCACGTTCAAGCCTTTCGTCTACGGCGAAGCCTTCGCGCACGGCCACGCCCCCGAGGAAACGCTGTTCGACAACCCGGTGGAAATGCAACTGGCCGGCGGCGAGATCTGGCGCCCGACCGACGAGTCCCCCGCCACGGGCCGCGCCCTGAGCCTGCGCGACGGGCTGGTCTACTCGAAGAACACCATCACCGCGCAACTGGTGCAGGCCGTGGGGCCAGACCGCGTGGCGCGGCTGGCGCGGGCCATGGGCGTGCGCGAGAGCAAGCTCGATGCCGTACCGTCGCTGGCGCTGGGCACCAGCCCGGTCACACTCAAGGAGATGGTGTCGGCCTACGGCACCATCGCCAACGGCGGCCTGTACATCGCGCCGACCATGGTCACGCGCATCGAGGACCGCGAAGGCAATGTGCTGGCGCAGTTCCGCGAGCCGTCGCCCGAGCGTGCGCTGTCGGCCACGGCCACCGAGACGCTGGTCGATGTGATGCGCGATGTGATCGACCGCGGCACCGGCACCGCCATCCGCAGCCGCTACGGCATCCGCGCCGACGTGGCCGGCAAGACCGGCACCACGCAGGACAACGCCGACGGCTGGTTCATCCTGATGCACCCGCAATTGGTGGCGGGCGCCTGGGTGGGCTTCAACGACAGCCGCGTGACGCTGCGTAGCGACTACTGGGGCCAGGGCGCCCATAGCGCGCTGCCCATCGTCGGCGATTTCTACCAGCGCGCGCTACGCACGCGGGTCATCGACGGCCGCGCGCGGTTTGCGGAGGCGGACGAGAAGACCTGGTACACGTCGATCACGGGGCAGGTGCGTGGCTGGTTCCAGCGGCTGTTCGCTTCGAACAAGTCTGATCAGGCGCCGGCCACCCCGCGCCCGTCGCCGCGCCGGCCGGTACTGCCGGCCACGGAGGCGGAGGCCATGCCATCCGGAGGTTCGGGAGGTTCGGGGGGAACTGGTGCCTCTGCGGCGATGGCTGGGAACAGTCAGGCAGGCGGGGCAAATACCGAGCACGGGGAAGCCGCCGAGCCCGGCATGGCGCTCGATGCCAATGAAGTCGTCGAGGTCATCCCGGCATCGGAGCCAGAACCGGTGATGGCTTCTGCGCCAGGCGCGCCGATCGGACCCAGCGCACCCTCCCCGCTCCCTGCGGGCCCGTCGATGGCGCCGGCGCCCGTCCGCTAAGGACGGCCGGGCTTACTCGCCGGACCGCAGGCGCATGGCTGGGTCGGTGCCCGGCTCGGACACCTTGTCGCCCGGCAACACCTCCACCGGGCCGGAACGGATCACGCGCAAGGCGTCTTCCGAAATCGTCAGCGGCGGCTCGGCCGTGGGCCGTGCCAGCAGGTAGCCCTGCGCGTAGTCGATGCCAAGGTCGCGGCAGATGCGCAGATCCGCTTCCTGCTCGATACCCTCCGCCACCAGCGCCGTGCCGCTGCTATCGGCCAGCCGGCGTATGGCGCGCAGCGCCTCCAACTGGAACGGCGACGTCGCCACGCCATCCACCACCACGCGGGCGATCTTCACGTAATCAGGTTTCAGGGCGATCCACTGCCCCAGGCTGGCGTGGCCGGTGCCGTAGTCGTCCAGCGCGAACTGGGCGCCGCGCCCACGGATGGACTCCACCGCCCGCGACAGGCTATCCAGCGAGCCCAGCGGGGCCTGCTCGGTCAGTTCGATGACGATGCGGTCCGAAGTAATGCCGTGGGTTTTCAGGAAGGCGCGCACTTCGTCGCGATGGCTGTCCACCTCGCGAATCGAATCCGCGCTGTAGTTGATGAAGAGCTTGCCGGGGAGCCCGGCGCGCATGAACGCGGCAATACAGATGCGTGACGCCAGCCGCTCGAGCCGCACCAGACAACCCAGACGCGCCGCTTCAGCGAACAGCGCAACAGGGCTCTCCAGCGGCGTCCCGGCGGGACCGCGGATCAGGGCCTCGTAGCCAATGATCTCGCCATTGGCGAGCGACCCGATCGGCTGGAAGACAGGCCGCAGGCGTTGGTGTTCGAGGCAATCGGCAATAGTAGGCGTCAGAGGTCGCGACAAGGGCTTGCACTCAAACTGGCTGTGGATCGTGCTGTGGGCAAAAGCCACTCCCACTGTTGGCTAACGGCGCGCCCAAGACGCAACTTGATCCCCCACTTGCAGGGGGGATGCCATGCAGCGTGCACTTTGCGTCACACCGGTGCCGTACCCGCGACAAGGCGGCGGTCCATGCGCCCGGTCCGGCATATTCCCGATCTTGTGTGGCAATTTTGTGACGAAAGGCGCATGGGTGCTGTCATGGCGGCGTCATGAAACGGCCGGAGAATCCACCCCGATTCAACAGGCGCAAGCCCGCCGGGCCTGCCGCAAATGCGGCACCGCAGCGACGGAATACCTTGACGCCTGATTTTTTGGCGCTTCAATGAAAACGTTTTCATTGCTCGCCGACTACCCGCCGAACCTGCCCATGCCCAACGCCCGCCGTTCCGTTTTGCTGTCTGCCGATACCGAAGGCGAACGCGGCAATGGCGTGACGCTGGCGGACGTGGCGCTGGCCGCCGAAGTCTCGTTGGCCACGGCCTCGCGCGTGTTCAGCCATCCGCAGCTGGTGCGGGAGACCACCGCCCAGCGCGTGCACGAGGCCGCGCGCCGGCTGGCCTTCCGGCCCAACCTGCTCGGCGCCAAACTGCGCTCGCAGCAGACGCGCATCCTGGGCGTGATGCTGCCCACGCTGGAGAACGCGGTGTTCGCCGAATGCTGGGCCGGGATCGAGGAAGTCTCGCTGGCCACCGGCTATTCGCTGATGCTGGTGACCAGCGGCTACGACTCCGCCCGCGAGCGCGAACGTGTGGAATATTTGCTGCGCCACCGCGTGGACGGCATGGTGCTGACCGTCTCGGACGCCGCGCAGAGCGCCGTGCTCGACCAGCTCGACAGTGAAGGCGTGCCCTACGTGCTGGCCTACAACCAGGCCAGCCCGGCCGGCCAGCGGCACTCGGTCTCCGTGGACAACCGCACCAGCGCCTGCGAGGGTGTGAACGCGCTGATCGCTGCGGGCCATCGGCGTATCGCGGTGGTGTCGGGCGCGTTCATGGCGTCCGACCGCGCCCGCCAACGGTTTGCCGGCTATGAGGATGCGATGCGCGCCCATGGCCTGCCGCCGCTGCCGCCCGTGAACCTGCCCTCCCATACCGCCAGCCATAGCGAGCGGATTGGCACGCTGATGGGCGGCGCCACCGCGCCCACCGCGTTCTTCTGCACCAACGACCTGCTGGCGATCGGCGTGATTTCGGATCTCAAGCGCCTGGGCCTGCGCGTGCCGCGCGACGTCTCCGTGCTCGGCTACGACGGCATCGCGCTCGGCGCACTGGTGGAGCCGCCGCTGGCCACCGTGGTGCAGCCCAATACCGACATCGGCGCCACCGCCGTGCGCCTGCTGCTCAAGCGCCTGCACGCCGGCACGCGTCCGGAGGCGCTGTCCGCCTCCGCCCCGAGCGTGACCCTGCTGCCCCACGCGCTGCGCGTGGCCGGCACCGTGGCCGCGCCGCCTGCATCCTGACCGATCGCCTGACTGACCGTTTCGCCTGCCGCCCTGCTGTCCTTATCCAATCGATCTCAAACCCGGGAGCCTGACATGACAACGCAATTTTCCTGGCGCCGCCCGCTGCGCTGGCTGGCCACTGCCGTGGCGGCCACCGCCTTCGGCGTCGCCTTCAGCCAGGGCGCGGCCGCGCAGACCGCCATCTGCTACAACTGCCCGCCCGAATGGGCCGACTGGGCCGCGCAGATCCGCGCCATCAAGGAAAAGACCGGCGTGACGGTGCCGCTCGACAACAAGAACTCGGGCCAGGCGCTCGCGCAGCTGGTGGCAGAGCGCGCCAGCCCGGTGGCGGACGTGACCTACCTCGGCGTGACCTTCGGCATCCAGGCCAAGGCCGACGGCGTGACCCAGCCGTACAAGCCGGCCCACTGGGCCGACATCCCCGAGGGCCTGAAAGACCCGCAGGGCAACTGGTTCGCCATCCACTCGGGCACGCTGGGCTTCATGGTCAACGTCGATGCGCTGCGCGGCAAGCCCGTGCCGCAGTCGTGGGCCGACCTGCTCAAGCCGGAGTACAAGGGGCTGATCGGCTACCTGGACCCGTCCAGCGCCTTCGTCGGCTATGTGGGTGCCGTGGCCGTGAACCAGGCCCTCGGCGGCTCGCTGGACAACTTCGCGCCGGCCTACAAGTTCTTCAAGGACCTGCAGAAGAACCAGCCGATCGTGCCGAAGCAGACCGCCTACGCCCGCGTGCTGTCCGGCGAAATCCCGATCCTGCTCGACTACGACTTCAACGCCTACCGCGCCCGCTACAAGGACCGCGCCAACGTGGCCTTCGTGATTCCGAAGGAAGGCTCGCTGGTGGTGCCGTACGTGATGAGCCTGGTCAACAACGCGCCCCACCCGGCCGAGGGCCGCAAGGTGCTGGACTTCGTGCTGTCGGACGCCGGCCAGGCGCTGTGGGCCAACGCCTACCTGCGCCCGGTGCGTAACGTGCCGATGCCGAAGGACGTGGAAGCGCGCTTCCTGCCGGCCGCCGACTACGCCCGCGCCAAGCCGGTCGATTTCGGCAAGATGGCCGCCGCGCAGAAGGCGTTCAGCGAGCAGTACATGAAGGAAGTACGGTAAGCATTTGCAGCTTGCCGCGTGTGTTCTCCCCTCTCCCGCTCGCGGGAGAGGGGAGAACACCAATCTTGGACCAAACCGCCCCCGTCACTGCCATGACCAAGCGATCTCTCCCGCTGTTCCTGTTCGCCCTGCCCGCGCTGGTGGTCTTCTTGGCGTTCTTCTGCCTGCCGATGGCGCGCCTGATCGAGGTCAGCGTCACCGGCAAGCAGGGCGCGGGCGTCTACTGGACCGTGCTGACCAGCGCGCGCTACCTGCATAGCCTGCTGGTGACGGTGGCGCTCTCCGCCGCCGTCACGCTGGCCACGCTGGTGATTGCCGGCATCGCCGGCACCTTCCTCCAGCGCCACCCCGTACCCGGCAAACCCGTGCTGGTGGCCATCCTCACCTTTCCGCTGGCCTTTCCCGGCGTGGTGATCGGCTTCATGGTCATCATGCTCGGCGGGCGCAACGGCCTGCTGGCGATGGTCGGCGACGCGCTCGTCGGCGAGCGCTGGACCTTCGCCTACGGACTGGCCGGGCTGTTCGTCGGCTACCTGTATTTCTCGATTCCGCGCGTGATCCTGACCGTGATGGCCGCCGTGGAGAAGCTCGACCCCTCGCTCGAGGAAGCCGCACGGTCGCTCGGCGCCAGCCCGTGGCGCGTGGTGCGGGACGTCATGCTGCCAGCGCTGATGCCGGCCATGCTGTCCAGCGGGGCGATCTGCTTCGCCACCAGCATGGGCGCCTTCGGCACCGCGTTCACGCTCGCCACGCAGCTCGACGTACTGCCGCTGACCATCTACAACGAGTTCACCAACTACGCCAACTTCGGCATGGCCGCTGCGCTCTCGCTGCTGCTCGGCGCGGTCACCTGGGCCCTGCTGGCTGTGGCGCGCTGGATCTCGGGCGACGCCGTCGCCGCCACCGCATGAGTACCGCGAAAAAAGCCATGAAGAAACCGCCGATGACCGCACCGCGCCGCCGCGCCGGCTACTGGCTGCAACTGGCGCTCACGCTGGCCGTCTGCCTGTTCATGACCGTGCCGGTGGTGCTGTCCGTGCTGGCCGGGCTGACCAACAACATCTTCGTGGGCCTCTCCAGCGGGCTCACCACGCGCTGGCTGCTGGAGGTCTGGGCGCTCTATCGCAACACCATCTTCCTCTCGCTCGGCATTGCGCTCGCCTGCCTCGCCTGCACGCTGGTGATTGGCGTGCCTGCCGCCTACTACATGGCGCTGCGCCGCAACCGCGTGACGCGGCTGATCGAGGAACTGCTGATGCTGCCCGTGGCCGTGCCGGGGCTGGCCACCGCGCTGGGGCTGATCCTGCTCTATGGCGGCTGGCAGGCGCTGCGCACGAGCTGGGTGTTCATCCTGATCGGCCACGTGCTGTTCACGCTGCCGTTCATGGTGCGGGCAGTGCTGGCCATCCTGTCCGCCATCGACATCCGCACACTGGAAGACGCCGCCGCCAGCCTGGGCGCCACGCGGCTGCAGCGCTTCTTCACCGTGGTGCTGCCGAACTGCCGGCAGGGCATCCTGGCCGGGGCGCTGATGGTGGTCACGCTGTCCGTGGGCGAGTTCAACCTGACCTGGATGCTGCACACGCCCACCACGCAAACCCTGCCGGTGGGGCTGGCAGACAGCTATGCGTCGATGCGGCTGGAGATCGGCTCCGCCTACACCATCGTCTTCTTCGTGATGATCATTCCGCTGCTGGTAGCGATGCAGGCGTTCAGCGCCATGGGCGCCCGCGCGCGGCGCCATGTATCAGAACCTGCCGAGCCGGCCACCGCCCCACTCCCCGCCGCCACGCCCGTAACCGCCTCCGCCGAGACCCGCCATGCATGAGCCCACCCCGATTCGCCTGCGCCAGTGCGCCAAGACCTTCGCGGATGGCACGCTGGCCCTGCAACCGCTTGACCTCGACATCGGGGCCGCCGAGACCGTGGTGCTGTTGGGGCCGTCCGGCTGCGGCAAGACCACCACGCTGCGCATCATCGCCGGGCTGGAGCAGCCGGACGCGGGTGGCGAGGTCTGGTTTGGCGAGACCCGCGTGACCGACCAGCCGATCGAGCAGCGCGGCGTGGGCATGGTGTTCCAGAACTACGCGCTGTTCCCCAACATGACCGTGGCCGAGAACATCGGCTATGGCCTGCGCGTGCGGCGCGTGGATGGTGCCACGCAGCGCCGGCGCGTCGGCGATATGTTATCGATGATGCACCTCGAGCCGTTCGCCGACCGCCGCGTGGACCAGCTCTCCGGCGGCCAGCGGCAGCGCGTGGCCCTGGCGCGCGCCATCGCCGTGCAGCCGCGCGTGCTGCTGCTCGATGAACCGCTGACCGCGCTGGACGCCAAGCTGCGCGACGCCCTGCGCGCGGACATCAACCAGCTGCTGCGCAGCCTCCATATCACCGCGGTCTACGTCACCCACGACCAGGCCGAGGCGATGGCGCTGGGCGACCGCATCATCGTCATGGACCGCGGCCGCATCGCCCAGTCCGGCACGCCGCAGGAGATCTACCGCGCGCCGGCCAACGCCTTCGTGGCGGACTTCATCGGCACCATGAACCACCTGCCCGCGCAGGCCGAAGCCGGCCTGTGGCGCGTGCCAGGCGGCAGCGTGCCGATGGGGCCGCCCAGCGACGCCCCCGCGACGCCAGCCGCGCGGCTGATGTTCCGGCCCGAGGACGTGGCGCTGGTGCACGCTGATAGCGCCGATCGCGCCCATGTGGAAGGCACCGTGGTCACCGCGCTGTTCCTCGGCAACCACACACGCCTGCTGGTGGACGTGGGCGCCGCCACGCCGCTGATTGTCGATACCGCGCGCCGCGACGGCTGGCCGGCTGGCGCGCGCGTCGGCCTGCGCATCGACACCGCCCACCTGATCACCCTTCCCGACGCTGCATGACCGCTCCTTCCCCCTATCTCGTCGCGCAACTGAGCGACCTCCATATCAAGGCCGGCGGCAAGCTGTCCTATCGGCGGGTCGATACGGCCGGCGCGCTCCATCAGGCCATCGACACCCTGCTGGCGGCCCCGCAAATCCCCGATACGGTCATCATTACCGGCGATCTGATCGACTTCGGCAGCGAAGACGAATACCGCTTCCTGCGCGACATCCTGCAACGGCTGCCGATGCCGGTGCGGCTGCTGCCCGGCAACCACGACCACCGCACCACGCTGCGCAAGGTGTTCCCCGACCACGCCTACCTGTTCGACCACGGCGACGGCGAGGCGCCCATCCACTATGCGATGGCGGCGGGCCCGCTGCGGCTGGTCGGCTTCGACTGCACCGTCCCCGGCCAGCCCGGCGGCCGGGTGACACCCGAAGGACTGGCCTGGCTCGATGCCACGCTGGCCGCCCCGCCGGCCCAGCCGACGCTGCTGATGCTGCACCATCCGCCCTTTGTCACCGGCATCGGCCATATGGACCAGCAGGGGCTCGACAACGCCGCCGCGCTGGAGGCCCTGATCGCCCGGCACCCGCAGGTGGAGCGCGTGGTCTGCGGCCACCTGCACCGCCAGATCACGCGGCGCTTTGGCGGCACCATCGCCATCACCGCGCCGGGGCCGGCCCACCAGGTGGCGCTGGACCTCGATCCGCAGGCCGCCTCCCGCTTCCGCATGGAGCCGCCCGGCTACCTGCTGCACTGGTGGCACCCGGCCCACGGGCTGGTGACCCACCTCGCCGCCAGCGGGGACTACGGCCCGGCGCACCCGTTCTTCGACGCCAACGGGCGGCTGATCGACTGATCCGGCCCGGAAACCGCAAGACACACTAATAGATATAGGGAGATGAACAGGAGATGAGCGGAGCGCGGTTGTCATGCGCCCGCCACCTTGGGTACCATCGTCGGCTTACCCAACTTCCGGATCGCGGTTCCGCATAACGGAACACGACGACCTGCTTCGACATGGATCTCCTGCTGCTGAGCAATTCCACCTCCGACGACGGCTACCTCGTGCACGCGCACGCAGCCATCACGGAACTGGCCGATGGCCGTACCGACGCGCTGTTCGTCCCCTACGCCGGGGTCACGCGTGACTGGGACGCCTACACCGAACAGGTCCGCGAGGCGCTGGCGCCCATCGGCATCACCGTGCGCGGCCTGCACGCCGAGGCGGACCCGCTGGCGGCAGTCAACGCGGCCACGCTGATCGTGGTGGGCGGCGGCAATACCTTCCGGCTGCTCCAGGTACTGCGCCAGCAGGCGCTGCTGGCCCCGATGGCCGCCCGCGTGCGCGCCGGCGCCGCGCGCTATATCGGCTGGAGTGCCGGCTCCAACCTCGCCACGCCCAGCATCCGCACAACCAACGACATGCCCGTGGTAGACCCGGGCGGCCTCGACGCCCTCGGCCTGATCCCGTTCCAGCTCAACCCGCACTACTACAACCTCGTGATCCCCGGCTTCCGTGGCGAAACCCGCGACCAGCGCCTGGCCGAGTTCACCACCCTCTCCCCCGACACCCCCGTCCTCGGCCTGCCCGAAGGCAACTGGGTCCGCGTGTCGGGTAATCGCCACACCTTGCACGGCCCGCATGCGGCGCGATG
This sequence comes from Cupriavidus sp. OV096, assembly GCF_900115455.1. NCBI lineage: Bacteria > Pseudomonadati > Pseudomonadota > Betaproteobacteria > Burkholderiales > Burkholderiaceae > Cupriavidus > Cupriavidus sp. OV096. The sequence goes on along the minus strand of NZ_FOWM01000005.1, from coordinate 403,110 downwards.
GTTTTTGGGGGATCGGACTTGGGATGTGGAGGCGGGGCCATTGGCAGCGCCTTGACTTCATAAGCGGCGACCATTGGGCTGTAGAGATCTCTACAGCATTGAAGCAGGGCCTACGACCCATTAAGCTGGGCGCATGACTGCTCTTCAATTCGCTTCCCCCTGGGTGGTGCTGGTTGTCAGCCTGCCCACCTCGGCCGCCACCGCTCGCATGCGATTCTGGCGCGGCATCAAGGCGTTGGGCGCGGCGGCATTACGCGATGGCGTCTATGTCGTGCCCGACGTCGCAGGCTTGCGAGACCCGTTGCAAGCCCTGGCCACAGACGCGACCAGCGAGGATGGCAAGGTCTGGACGATTTCCGTGCAGGCCAGCGACACACAGCAAGATGCCGAGTACCGCGCGTTGTTCGATCGGACTCCCGAATACGCCGACTGGATGGCCGAACTCTCCCGCGCCCGTGCGACGTTGGCGGAAACGGACGAAGCAAGCCTCCTACGCATGGCTCGCCGGTACGGCCGTGGATTCGAAGCGATCCGCAAGATCGACTTCTTCCCGAATGAGGCCTCGGCCCGCGCCGAAGCACAGTGGCGCGATTTCAATGCGGCCATCGACATCATGCTGTCGCCGGGCGAACCACAGGGCATGGCGGGCAGCATTCCGAGACGCGACCCAAGCCAATACCAAGGCCGACGCTGGGCAACGCGCCGGCACCTCTGGGTGGACCGCGTTGCCTGTGCCTGGCTGATCCGGCGCTTTATCGATCCCCACGCCAACTTCCTCTGGCTGGAGGACGTTCGCCAATGCCCAAAGGAGGCGCTGGGGTTCGACTTCGATGGTGCGACATTCACCCATGTCGGCGACCGGGTCTCCTTCGAGGTGCTGCTCGCCAGCTTCGGGCTCGACGAGAACAAGGGACTGGCGCGCGTGGGCCAGATGGTTCACGTACTGGACATCGGCGGGACACCCGTTGCGGAGGCCAGTGGTTTTGAAGCGGTACTGGCAGGCGCACGCGAGCGCCTGCCCGATGACGATGCGCTACTGGAGGAGGTAGGGAATGTCCTCGACTCGCTCTATGCGCACTTTTCCAGCGCGCGCAAACGCTAGGTCGTTGCCTGCTCCCAGACTGCCGGACCGCTCTCCACGCAAGCCAAGATGAACTCACCCCAGCCGCCTGCTTCCGCCCCTTCCGGCCCTTCTGCGCACGAACGCCCCGGTTACACGCTGCGGCAACTGGTGATGTACTTCCTGCGGCTTGGCACCTTGGGCTTCGGGGGACCGGTGGCGCTTGCGGGCTATATGCACCGGGATCTGGTCGATGCGCGGCAGTGGATTACCGATGCCGACTACAAGGAAGGCCTTGCCCTCGCGCAACTGGCGCCGGGCCCGCTTGCCGCCCAACTCGCGATCTACCTCGGATACGTGCACTACCGCATCCTCGGGGCCACACTCGTCGGCGTCGCCTTCGTGCTGCCATCATTCCTGATGGTGCTGGCGCTCGGCTGGGCCTATGTACGCTTCGGCGGTCTCACCTGGATGCAGTCGGTGTTCTACGGCGTGGGCGCGGCGGTGATCGGCATCATCGCGATCAGCGCCTACAAGCTGACCAGGAAGAGCGTAGGCAAAGACAAGCTGCTGTGGTTCATCTATCTGGTGCTCGTGGCGGTCACGGTCATCACCGAATCGGAGGTCGCGTGGCTGTTCCTCGCGGCCGGGGTGCTGGTCTGGTTCTGGCGCGCACCGCCAAAGTGGCTGCGGCAAGGCAGGCTGAATGCGATCGCGGCAGCCCCATTACCGGCCGCAAGCGGCATGCTGAGTACCGTGGATTGGCCGCTGCTCTCGCAGATCGGTGTGTTCTTTGCCAAGGCCGGTGCATTCGTCTTCGGCTCCGGGCTTGCCATCGTGCCCTTCCTCTATGGCGGCGTGGTGACCGAACATCACTGGCTGAACGACAAGCAATTTGTCGACGCCGTGGCGGTCGCCATGATTACGCCCGGCCCGGTTGTCATCACCGTCGGCTTCATTGGCTACCTTGTTGCGGGCCTGCCTGGTGCCTGCGTGGCGGCCGCGGCGACGTTCCTGCCTTGCTACCTGTTCACCGTCCTGCCGGCGCCTTACTTCAAGAAGTACGGGAAGTTGCCGGCCATCCTGGCGTTCGTCGACGGCGTCACCGCGGCGGCCATCGGCGCCATCACCGGGGCGGTGATCGTCCTGGCCAAGCGCTCGATTGTCGATATCCCGACCGCGCTCCTGGCGCTCCTTACCGTCGCCTTGCTGATCAGGTTCAAGAAGCTGTCCGAACCCATGATCGTCGCGGCTGCGGCCTTGATTGGCCTGGTGGCCTATCCGTTGCTCCATCACTGACGTGTTGCGGCACAGCAAATGATTCGCGCATTGCTTTCCGACCTTGCCTTTCCACCCGGCACCGACGCAGGCGTGATGCCGCTGCTCGCCGGGCGGGCGTTGCGCGGTTTCTGCGATGGATTCGTGGCTGTACTGCTGCCCGCGTACCTGCTGGCCCTGGGCTTCGACCCACTCGCCGTGGGACTGATCAGCAGCGTCACGCTGATTGGCTCCGCGATGACGACCATTCTGGTCGGACTCGTCGGGAACCGCTTTCCGCAGCGCCGTCTGCTGATACTGGCGGCCGCCCTGATGGCCGGCACCGGGGCGGCCTTTGCGGGTCTGTCATCGCTCTGGCCGCTCTTGATCGTTGCCTTTATCGGCACGCTGAACCCGAGCTCGGGGGATGTCAGCGTGTTCCTGCCGCTCGAGCAGGCGCGGCTGGCCGAGGCCGCGACACCTGACGCGCGCACGGCATTGTTCGCGCGCTACGGACTTGCGGGTTCCCTCTCCGCGGCGTTCGGAGCGTTGGCCGCAGCGATACCTGGTTGGCTTGGCAGGCATACCGGCCTGTCCTTCCTGGACGGCATGCGCCTGATGTTCCTCGTCTACGCCTTGACGGGCATGGCGCTCTGGGTGCTCTACGCGAGGTTGCCCGAACCCCATCCGCAGTCGATGTCGACGGCCGCGCCGTTGGGGCCATCGCGCCAGATCGTCATCCGGCTCGCGATGCTGTTCAGTGTCGATGCGTTTGCGGGCGGCCTGGTCGTCAATGCCTTGCTGTCGCTTTGGCTGATGCAGCGTTTCGGGATGTCCCCGGGTGCGGCGGGCCAGTTCTTCTTCTGGGCCGGGCTGCTTACCACGGCTTCCCAGCTCGCCGCTGTGCCACTGGCCCGAAGGATCGGGCTACTGAACACCATGGTGTTCACGCATATCCCTTCCAGCGCGTTCCTGATTGCCGCCGCGTTCGCACCGTCGTTGAGCTTGACGTTACTGTTGCTGCTGGCGCGCAGCGCGCTGTCTCAAATGGATGTACCAACACGGACGGCATTCGTGATGGCGGTGGTCACCCCCGCCGAGCGGACGGCGGCAGCAAGCCTGACGGCGGTGCCGCGCAGCCTGGCTGCCGCGATCGGCCCAGTGCTGGCCGGTGGGCTCATGGCAATGGGGTGGGCTGGAGCGCCATTGCTGGCTTGTGGTGTGTTGAAAATCGGCTATGACCTTGCCATGCTGGTCGCCTTCCGGCGTGTTGGCACCCTGAATTGATGGGAACACGGCGTTGAATATCGCCATGAGCGCACCACGTCACGGCAGGGTGCCGGGCGGCAACACGCTCCATCCTGAAACGCTACTGGATGTCGTCCTCCCGTGACTCCGGAGGACGCCGTTTTGGTCGAATTCGAAAAGGACCATCACCGACCGAATCTCGCCGCCTGAGAACAGCGGGCCAATGAACGGCAGAAAGCTCTCGGGATGTGGCCTGGAGCTGGCAAACGAATAGATCAGGACCGTCGAGCCGCTACTTAGGGATGCCCGCCAGGTCGGATTTCCGAGCTGCCCGGTAACGTCGTCGAGCGTGGAGAAGCCGATCATGAAGTACGACAACTGTTCCTGCTTCACATCGACGCCAGTCGACACGCAGGCAGCCAACCCGAACGTCGCCAAAAGAATGTGAACACCCGTCATGGCGAACCGGGCTCGTCCATGGAAGACCAGTGTGAGGAAGGACATGGCGCTTCTGGCGACTGACCGTTGACGGCAACCACCGGCCAGATGGATTCCGTGAATCGTTCACAAACACGTGGCCGTCTCCTACATTTATAGGCGCCTGAAGAGCACAACCCCATGCCGTGGGGGCTCATGCCACGCGTCCCGGAGCACATCATGGATACAAAAAGCGAATTGCAAAGCACCATGGATGCGCTGGTTCAGGCCGGCAAAGGCCTTCTGGCCGCCGACGAGAGCGGGCCAACGATTGCCAAGCGGTTCGAGCACATCGGTGTCCCATCAAGCGAGGAGACGCGCCGCGCGTGGCGCAGCCTGCTCTTGTCCACGCCGGGGCTCGGCGAATTCATCAGTGGCGTGATCCTGTACGAGGAAACGCTGGGCCAGCGCGCCGACGATGGCACACCGTTACCGGAGATGGCGGCGCGCCAGGGCATCGTGCCGGGCGTCAAGGTGGACAAGGGCAAGCTGGCGCTCGCCCACGCACCCGGGGACGAGATCACCGAGGGCCTCGATGGGCTGGCGAAGCGGCTCGCGGGCTATCGCCAGCAGGGCGCGCGCTTCGCTAAGTGGCGCGCGGTGTACAACATCTCGGACACGCTCCCGGGCCGGCTCGCCATCGCAGCGAACGCGGACGCGCTAGCGCGCTATGCCGCGACCTGCCAGGGAGCGGGCGTGGTGCCGATCGTCGAGCCCGAGGTGCTGATGGACGGCGCGCACACCATGGCGCGTTGCGCCGAGGTGTCCGAGGCCGTGCTGCACGAAGTCTTCCACGCCTTGCACCGGCACAGGGTGGTGCTCGAGCACATGCTGCTGAAGCCGAGCATGGTGCTGCCCGGCAAGGCGTGCGGGCTTGCTGCAGCGGCCGACGTGGCCATGCATACCGTGCAGATACTCAGGCGCACGGTGCCGGCGGCGGTGCCGGGCGTTTTCTTCCTGTCCGGCGGCCAGACACCCTCCGAAGCCACCGCCAATCTCGATGCGATGAACCGACTCGCCCCGCTGCCCTGGCGGCTGTCGTTTTCGTACGGGCGCGCCTTGCAGGAACCGGCGCTGCTGGCGTGGAGAGGCGAGGCAGGCAACGCGGCGCTCGCACAACGGGCCCTGTTGCAACGCTCCCGCCTGAACGGCATGGCCTGCCTGGGCCAATACCAGGCGGCGCTCGAGGATGCCACAGGCTGAGCCTGCAACACGCTCAGTGCGCCACGTGGGACGTCGGCATCCGAGCGGCGTCTCGTTCGTTCAGAGGGATGGGCGAAGACCGTGGAATTGGCTCGCCCTTTCCAGCAGGCCGGCGAGATGAAGAATCGTCGACTCGGCCTGCACGGGCGTACGGCGGGACTGCTGCCGGCGTAAGCCCGGCCCCGCACACCGTCGACAAGCAAAAGCCCAAAAAAATACCCACTGCCGGGAGGGAGTGGGTATCCAAAGTGGTATGGACAAGTCGCGGAATTCGTCCACGTGGCGATCCTCGCACCCCGGCACGCGAGTGCCAATAATCTTTCCGGACTAGCCGGGCGTCTGCGCAACGCCCCGCATGGACAAGCTGGCCGGAATCGAGTCCAATCGTCTCCTCCCCCGCCCCCCGCCGTTCCATGCCCCGTGCCCGCCTCCTGCTGATCGATGACCACACCCTGTTTCGCACGGGGCTCAAGCTGTTGCTGGCGGACAGTCCGAGCGTGGATACGATCATCGAGGCCGGTTCGGTGATGGAGGCCGTGGCGCAGCATGGCGAGAAGCCGGTGGACATCGTCCTGCTCGACATCCAGATGCCGGGCCTGAACGGGATCGAGGGCGTAAAGGTACTTAAGCGTCACTTTCAGACGGCGAAATTCCTGATCGTCTCGGGCACCTCCGGGCTGGACGCCATATCAGCCGAGGCGCGCAAGGACATTGCCGGATTCCTCCCGAAGTCCGCCGATGCGCGCGAGATCGAGGAAGCGATTGCCTGCTGCCTGAGCGGCGGCACGCATTTCGCCACGGATGGCAACGGCGGCTGCCTTGATGGCCTGAATGGGCTGAATGGCGCCCCGCAGGCGGCGCACTATGCGCCGAGCCAGCTCACGCCGCGCCAGTTGGAGGTGCTGGGGCAGCTCAACCTGGGGCGGTCGAACAAGGTCATCGCCTATCACCTGGGGCTGTCCGAGAACACCGTGCGCGTGCACGTGGCGGCCATTCTCGGCCACCTTGGCGTGGTCAGCCGCGTGGAAGCCATCCTCGAGGCCCAGCGCCGCGGGCTGGTGCAGGCGCAACGCTGACTGCCCGCCGCCATCCGCATGACATCGACTCCATTCGGCCTGCTCCCGCGCTACGACGAGCCGCGCCTGCTGACGGCGCAGATGGAGTTGATCGACCAGAGTTTTGGCATCGCCATGCTCGGCTGCGCGCTGGCCGCGCTGATATTGGCCAGCGGGCTGACCATCACCGGCGGGCACCCGGGCGCGCTGCCCTGGGCGGCGGCAATGGCCATCGCCTGCGCGGCGGCCTATTTCGGCCGGCTGGCGGTACCGAACCGGCTCACCGAATCCGGCTCGGGCCGCTACGCGCGGGTCATGACCGTGATGCTGGTGCTGATCGGCAGCCTGTGGGGGCTGGTGGCCTGGCTCTATCTCGATATCCGCTCCCCGGCCGTGGTGATCTGCGTGCTGTCGCTGATCGCCGGCATGAGTGCAGCGGCGCTCGCGGTGTTCTCGGCCTGCCTGCCGGTGGCGGTGGGCTTCTTCATCCCGTCGATCGTGCCGGTCTGGATGGTCTTCCTGGCCACGGGCGATATCGCCTACCTGCCGATGTTCCTCGGCACGCCGCTCTATCTGGTCGTGCTGATGATTTTCGCGCGCAACTACGCGCGCGTGGCGCGGCATGCCATCGCCCTGCGCTTCGAAAACGTCGAACTCATTTCGCAGTTGCGCGACCAGACCGCGCGCGCCGGCCACGCCCAGCGCGGGGCCGAGGAAGCCAACCGGGCGAAGTCGGTGTTCCTGGCCTCCGCCAGCCACGACCTGCGCCAGCCTTTGCACGCGCTGGGGCTGTTCGTGGTCTCGCTGGGCCGCACGCGGCTCGATGACCACCAGCGCCAGCTGCTGGCCCATATCGAGGCTTCCTCCGGCGCGGCCCGCGAGATGCTGAACACGCTGCTCGATTTCTCGAAGCTCGAAGCGGGCGTGATCACGCCCCGGCCGCGCCCGTTCCGTCTGCAGCCGCTGCTGTACAAGCTCGAGAACGAGTTCGCGCCGCAAGCCAACGCGCGCGGGCTGGTCTACCGCACGCGCGACACCACCGCCACGCTGTTCGGCGACCCGACGCTGGTGGAACTGATCCTGCGCAACCTGATTGCGAACGCCATCCGCTACACGCGCACGGGCGGCGTGCTGGTGGCCTGCCGCACGCGCCGCTTCCATGTGTCGGTGGAGGTCTGGGACACCGGCATCGGCATTCCGGCCGCGCAGCACCAGGACATCTTCCGCGAGTTCCACCAGCTCGGGAATCCCGAGCGCGACCAGCGCAAGGGGCTGGGCCTCGGGCTGGCCATCGTCGAAGGACTGGCGCGCACGATGCAGACGCGCGTGACGCTGGCCTCCGCGCCCGAGCGTGGCTCGGTGTTCCGGCTACGGCTGCCGCTGGCCTGGACCGCGCCCGAGGAAGTCGCCCATCCGCGCGCCGCGATGCGGTTGGACGGGCTGCGCGTGCTGGTGATCGACGACGACCCGGCCATCCGCGAGGCCATGGCCGGGCTGCTGGCGGTCTGGCACTGCCAGTGCCGCACCGCCGAGAGCGAGGAAGAGGCGCTGGCCACGCTGGACGCCTTCACCCCGGACCTGATCCTGGCCGATTACCGCCTGCGCGGCCATCGCACCGGGCAGGAAGCCATGGCGGCCATCCGCGAGCGCGTGGGCCGTGCGCTGCCGGCCATCATCATCACCGGCGACACCGCCGCTGACCGCCTGCGGCATGCCCATGCCGGCGGCACCGCCCTGCTCCACAAACCCGTGGTGCCGGGCGAACTCCACGCGGCCATCAGCACCCTGCTGCGCGAGTCCCACTGGGTGGAAATCGACCAGGGTGAATGCTCGCGGGCGGAACAATAAGCCCCACCCCCATTCATGCATTAAAAGCATGAATGAATCAGTCCTATTAATTGGACTTAGATCAGCACGCCCACCACACTGCAAGGCAGAAGCGGGCCCGGCACCGCAGCTCGTCCGGCCAATGCGCACGTCATCCCCAACAATGACCCAGCAGCGAGGAGCCTTCCATGCCTTTGTCCCCATCCGGCAACCTGCCGACCCATGATCTGCTGATCGACGGCCAGCGCGCGCCGCCCGGAAGTGGCGAATACTCCACTGACATCAATCCGGCCAACGAAACGCCCATCGCCCGCGTGGCGCAGGGCAATGCCGCCGACGTGGACCGCGCCGTGCAGGCCGCGCGCGCCGCGCTGAAGGTCTGGAACCGCATGCGCGCCGCCGAGCGCGGGCGCATTCTCTACCGCTTCGCCGACCTGCTGGAAGCCCACGCCGAGGAACTGGTGCAGCTGGAAAGCCAGGACTGCGGCAAGCCGCTGGCCGGCGTGCGGCGCCAGGACGTGCCGGCCGCCATCGACACCGTGCGCTACTACGCCGGCTGGTGCGACAAGATCAACGGCCAGGTGATTCCCGCCCGCAACGACGCGCTGACCTACACCGTGCGCGAGCCGGTGGGCGTGGTGGCCGCCATCGTGCCGTGGAATTTCCCGCTGATGATCGGCATGTGGAAGATTGCCCCGGCGCTGGCATGCGGCTGCACGCTGGTGGTGAAGCCGGCCGAAATCACCCCGCTCTCCGCGCTGCGCGTGGCCGAGCTGGCGCTGGAGGCTGGCGTGCCGCCGGGCGTGTTCAATATCGTCACGGGCAAGGGCAGCGTGGTCGGCAACGCGCTGGTGGCGCACCCGGGCGTCGACAAGGTGACCTTCACGGGCTCGCCGGGCGTGGGGCGCGGCATCATGCAGGGCGCGGCGGCCAACTTCAAGCGCGTGACGCTGGAGCTGGGCGGCAAGTCCGCCAATGTGATTTTTGCCGATGCCGACCTGGACGCCGCCACGCGCGCGGCGGCCTCCGGCATCTTCTTCAACGCGGGCCAGGTCTGCTCGGCGGGCTCGCGCATCCTGGCGCAGCGGCAGGTCTACGACGAAGTGGTCGAGCGGATGGCCGCGCGCGCCCGCGCGATCCGCGTGGGCGACCCGGCCGAGCCCGGCACGACCATGGGCCCGGTGGTCTCGGCGGCGCAGATGAAGACCGTGCTGGACTACGTGGAGATCGGCAAGAAGGAAGGCGCGAGCGCGGTCACCGGCGGCGCGCGCATCGGCGAGCGCGGCTTCTACGTGGCGCCCACCGTGTTCGCCAACGTCGAGCACGAGATGCGCATCTCGCAGGAGGAAATCTTCGGCCCGGTGGCCAGCGTGATCCCGTTCGACGATGAGGCGGACGCGGTGCGCATCGCCAACGGCACCGCCTTCAGCCTCGCGGCCGGGGTGTGGAGCGCGGACATCGCGCGCGTGCACAAGGTGGCCGGCGAGCTGCGCGCGGGCACCGTGTGGATCAACACCTATGGCTATACGGACGTGAGGCTGCCGTGGGGCGGGTCGGGCGACTCGGGCCTGGGGCGCGAGCACGGCGATGCCGCCATCGAGAACTTCACGGAACCAAAGGCGATCTGGCTGTCGCTACGCTAGCGTCAGCCAGAACGGAGGAGGATGGGATGCGGAGGGTCGGTCAGCCGACCATCCGCATCGGCAGCAGCGCGTAGGCGATCGTCAGCACGCCGACGATGGCCGGGGAGCCGTACTTGAGCGCCAGGCTCTGCGACTGCACGCCCAGATACGTGTACGCGCAGATCAGCATCATGGCGCAGGCAAAAACAAGGCCGTCATAGACTTGCATGGATGTCTCCCAGAGTTCGTTCTTCGACTACTTCTGTGATGGCGGGCTGGCTCGAATCGGGGCGCCCGCGGTACTGCCCAACGCAATCTATTGAGGCCCATGGTCGTCACTTCACCGGGCCGTGACAATCATGGAAATCCCTGCTCCTGCCGCGCCTGGCTCATCGCCTATGGCGCGTGCCTTATTTGCCGCATCGCACCAATCCGCGCCGCCGCAGCCGGCGCTGCGGACGGGGCGTGCCCAGCGACGCGGCGTCGTTGCCGAACGGGATCGGGTGGTCCATGTACGCGTTGAGCTTGTCGCGCACGAAGGAGGTGTCATCGCCCACCGTCGAGATGATGCCCGTGGTGGCGCCGCCGCCCAGCAGCAGCGTGAAGATGCCGCGATACGGGAAGTCGCCATAGGCCGGGGCGCTGACGTCGAACGGTATCGAGCGCTCGAACATGTCCTCGGCGCTCGTGCCCATCGCCCAGTGGAAGGCATCCGGGAACTGCAGGGCGATGATCTTCGGATTGATGTTGTGGTAATCGCTGCCGATGGCCGGATCGCCGAGGATGTACGTGCCGCCCGTGCCCCAGTTCTGCGTGTCGAAGTTGTCGTTGACCGGGTCCGTGACCAGCGGCGCATGGCTGGCCGGCACCTGCCACGGCATGATCGGCACCTTGAGATCGCGGCTCAGTTCGGCGCAGAAGTCGAAGAAGCGCTTCCACTCGTGCACCCAGTAGCAATAGCCGTTGGCGTAGGCGCGGATGGTGAAGTCGTCGGCCTCGTAGCGGTCCACGGCGAGGAAGTCCGGCGCGTACGGCCCCTCGTGGACCTTCAGCGCCCGCACATACGCGGCGGTGACCCGGCCGTTGCGGACCGGTGAGTCGTCGGATGCGTAGATCCACTCGGACGCCCCCACCCCCCACAGGTTGACCTGCCAGCCGAAGGTGACCGCCGGCGCCACGGTGCGGATCAGCCAGTTCACGGCCGCCACATAGCCCCGGATGTTCTCTTCGATGTTCTGCGGAATCGTGGCGACCACCTTCCAGTGGGCCAGGGCCTGCCGCAGCGGCTCGCGCACCGGCATGGCGTAGTCCGGCGCGAATCCGCCCTGCTGGCAGGCGCCGAGGAAGTCCGGGTTGACCACGAAGCCGCACGGCACCGGATGATCGACATCGGTGTGGGCCTTCGCCAGGTTCAGCGACAGGATGAGGTTGCCGAAGCTGTGAGCCAGCCCCTGCGTGTTGGCGAGCTGCGTGGGCGTGTCGCCGAGCGACAGGTTGCAGGTATAGGACACCATCACCGGCAGCACCTTGTGGCCGCCGCCAATCTGCTGCTCCACATCGCGCGCCAGCAGGATGGTGCGCGTGGTCTGGGCGTCGTCGGTCAGGTATTGGCCGGGATCGCCGGCCCCATCGAAGCCCGCGTACTTGAACACCGATGACGCGCGCGCCGCGACGAAGTCCACCGCATTGCCCGGCGTCAGGTCGGCGCAGCCGCCGAAGCTCAGGAAATCCGGGAAGCCGCGCACCTTGAGGTTCGCGCCCTGCGAGACGTCGATATGCAGCTGCGCCTTGCCCGTGGACAGCACGACGAGGTAGTCCGCGGTCTGCGTGTTGTACACCACGCCGTCGTAGATGAAGTCCGACACCTCCACGGCGTACGTCTGCGGCTGCACCGGCACGGCGAGGTTGTAGCTATGCGTGCCCGCCACGAGGTGGAAGGTCTGGTGATAGCTCATGTTCGGCGCCACCAGACGCACGTCCAGCGGCGCGTTGACGGTCACGTCCGAGGTGATGACGACCGGCAGCGTCACGAAGCCGGCGGTGCTGACCGCCGTGGAATGCATGTCGGCGGCCGTGAACGCAACGAACTGGAGCTTGGTATCGAGCGAACGGTGCTGGGACGGGAACGTGTGGCGAACGTTGTTCACCGCGATGCTCGCCACGCTGATGTCGACCACGCCGACCAGCGGCAGCCCGTGCAGTTGCGTGAGATGCCCGGGCGGGCTCGAGAACGCGGCGAGCGGGTCCTGGCTGTTGCGGGACACCACCGTGACGTCGAGCAGTTCGTCCGCCAGCACGGGAATATCGCCAATCGACACATCGAGCGCCGCGGTGTACTTCGCCGGGTCGTAGACGACCATGATGACTGCATTGCTGCCGGGCGTGACCGTGACGGTCGACGGCTGCACATGGGCAGTGGACACGACCGTGCCGGCATGGTTCGACAGCGGGCTGGCGGTAATCGAATACGTGCCGGCCGGCAGCGCCAGCGGCGTGGTCGTGCCCGGCGCCACTGTCTCCACATGGACTTGGGTGCCCTGCGTGAAGTACAGGGTCTGGGCGGACGAGTACAGCCGCTCATCGGGCGCCGAGTTGGCCTGCACGCTGACGATGCCGTTGGTATCCGGCAGTGTATCCGCAGCCAGCGCGAACGACGACAGGTAGTCGGCCGCGTCGGGGCCGGTCAGGTCGCCATTGATGCCGATATTGATCTTGTCCTGGGCGGCAAACGTGTGCCCCAGTTCGAAAATGAGCTTGGCGGTGACGTCCCAGGTCTGGCTGTCGATCTGGTCATTCGTGGTCTCCGCCGTGGTCGGCGTCCACATCCAGAACTGCGGATTGAAGTCGGTGGGCTGCACCGATGCCGGGGAATGGAACCCCATGCCGAGGAAGTCGTTGACCCGGACCGCGCTGCCATCGGCGTAGCGGATATTCGTGACCGAGATCACGCCATACCACTGCGACGCCCCGCTCTCCACCTTGATGTCGTAAAGCACTGCCATGATCCCTGCCTCCGCATGTTCGTCAGCGCGGCGCCCCGTGCGCCAGCGTCAGCGCAGGTTAGGCGGCAAGGCAGGATCGGAGAATGGATTGGCGATGCGCGCCGGATGCATCAGATGGATCAGGCGCGCCGGGAAAGGCCGGACAAGGGGAAGTCAGGGACTCAGCGCTGGCCGAAATGCGCGTCGCGGAACAGCTTCTCGAGCCCGCGCGGCTGGGAGCGCCAGTACTGCTTCGGGGCGTCCACGCTGGCGCCGAGCTTGGCGGCGGCATGCCACGGCCAGCGCGGGTCGTAGAGCATGGCGCGCGCAATCGAGATGACATCGGCCTCGTGGTTGGCGACGATGGATTCGGCCTGCTCGGGTTCCGTGATCAGGCCCACGGCCAGTGTCGGCAGGCCCACCTCGGCCTTCACGCGCTGCGCGTACGGCACCTGGTAGCCCGGTCCGAGCTTGATGGCCTGCTGCGGGGACACGCCGCCCGTGCTCACATGCACCGCCGCGCACCCGCGCGCCTTGAGCGCGTGGGACAGCGCCAGCGTGCCGTCGATGTCCCAGCCGTTCGGCACCCAGTCCGTGGCGGAGACGCGCATCCACACGGGCCGCTCGGCCGGAAACGCCTCGCGCACGGCATCGAACACTTCCAGCGGGAAGCGCATGCGGTTCTCCAGGCTGCCGCCGTACTCGTCGGTGCGATGGTTGGCCAGCGGAGACAGGAACTGGTGCAGCAGGTAGCCGTGCGCGCCGTGCACCTCGATACCGTCGATGCCAAGCCGCGCAGCGCGCTTGGCCGCCGCGACGAAGTCGTCACGAATCTTGCGCATGCCGGCCTTGTCCAGCGCCACGGGCGGCACTTCGTCCGCGCCATGCGGCACTGCCGAGGGCGCCAGGGTCTGCCAGCCGCGCGGCTGGTCCGGGCGGATCTGCGCGCCGCCCTCCCAAGGTGCCTGGCTCGACGCCTTGCGGCCCGCATGCGCGAGCTGCACGCTCACGGCGATGGGCGAGTACTTGCGCACCGCGTCCAGCACGCGGCCCAGCGCGGCCTCGTTGGCATCGCTGTACAGGCCGAGGTCGTCCGGCGAGATGCGGCCCTCGGGCGACACCGCCGTGGCCTCGACGATCAGCAGCCCGGCGCCGGACAGCGCCATGTGGCCCAGGTGAATCATGTGCCAGTCGGTGGCCGAGCCCTCGTCGGCCGAGTACTGGCACATCGGCGCAATCGCGATGCGGTTGGCAAGTTCGAGATTGCCGATCTTGTAGGGCGTGAAAAGTTGGGACATGAACAGGTTCCTTCGGAGGCCTTCAGGCGTAGCCGGGTGTCACGATGTTTGGCGATTGTAGTGGCGCGCGGAAAACCTTGCTCGCAACGCCCCTACAGCGCCGCCGACCCTTATCGCACCCGTCCCCGCAGCGCCAGATCCGCCCCCAGCGCAATCACGAAGGCCACCGCGCCGCAGGCAAAGATCAGCGCGTAGTTCTCGTGCGTGTGCGCGAACAGGTAGGAGTAGCCGTAGCCGGCCAGCACCTGGAACAGCGCGAAGGCGCTGGTCACGCGGCTCCAGGCGGCGCGCTGCGCGCTGGGGTCGTGCGGCAGCGCGTCGTGCACGCGGCCGAGCATCAACGGCACCACGCCGGGCGTGAACGCGCCGAGCACGATGGTGGCCGCCACGATCGCCACGGGGCCGTCCCACAGCGCCAGCGCCGCCACAGCCAGGGCCTGGAGCGCCAGCGCCAGCCGGTAGGCATTGCGGAAGCCCATGCGGTCACCCATGAAGCCGGAGACCAGCGGCCCGGCGATGGCTGCCACGCCGTAGAGCACCCAGTAGCCGGCGCCCACGTTGGCGCCCTGCCCCAGCCCGCGCGCCACGTAGTCCACCAGCAACACCATCGCCGGCACCAGCCCCAGCGCATTGGCCGCGTATTGCAGGCTCAGCAGCCGCAGCGTGGGCCGCTCGGCGCGGAGCGCTGCACCAATTTCGGGGTGCCCGGCGGGCGAGGCCGGCGTGCCGGCCGGCGCATCGGTGGTCGGCCAGCCGAACCAGCTCAGCGCCGTCAGCACCAGCGACAGCGCGCCAAGGCCGAGCCACGTCTCGCGCAGGCCCAGCGTCAGCAACGCCGGCACCAGCGTGCCGGATGCCGCGATGCCCAACCCCAGGCCGAGAAAGATCATGCCGCTGACGAACCCGCGCCGCGCCGGCGCGATATGGGGCAGGATGGCCGTCGCCACGAGCACCATGATGGCGCCGCCTGACAGCCCGGACAGGAAGCGCCAGACGAAGAACCAACTCACCGAGAGCGGAAACGCGCAGGCGAAGAACGCCGCCGTGGCGGCCACCATCAGCCAGCGCAGCGCATGGCGGTTGGACAGCCGCGCGGCGATCGGCCGGCCAAACAGCGCGCCGGCGAAGTAGCCCGCGAAATTGGCGGCGCTGAGCGTGACCGTATCGGCGGCGGTGAACCAGTGCGCGTGGATCAGCGGGGGAATCAGCGGCGTATAGGCAAAGCGTGCGAGGCCGATGGCGACCAGGCTCGCGCAGAGGCCGGCCAGCGCGGCATAGAGGGCCCGGGCATCGAGCGCCCCGTCCGCGGAGGGCCGGATCGCGGTGGGTGTTGGTGCCGTAGCGGCATCTTGGGACATGACGGAACTCCTTGGGGACGAACGCCGCCCCCGCGCTGCGCCGGCAGCACGTTGGCGAATGGATCAGGGGGAATGCGAGGCGGGCCGGGGGCCCTCAGCGGATCAGCGGATCGGCATCAACACGATGGCGGGGACGTGGACGGCAGACCCAGCATGGACAGCGCCTGCCGCACCATCGCCTCGAGCAGCGGGCGCTCGGGCATCACGCGCGACAGCACGCGCAGGCCCACCTGCACGGCCAGCAGGTTGGCGGCCACGTCCTCGGGGACGAAGTCGGCATCCAGCGTGCCGGCGGTCTGCGCGGCGCGCACGGAACGTTCGAAGAACGCGCGGAGATCGTCCAGTTCCTCGGCTACCACCTCGCGCAGCGCGGGGTCGTCGGACGAGGCATCCAGGGAAGCATTGATCAGCATGCAGCCGCGATGCTGCGGGTCCGCCAGTGCGCGCTCCACGCTCTCGGCGAAGAACGCCGAAATGGCCTCCGCCGGCGGATGGTTCGCTTCCGCGCGCGCGATGCGGGCACGCAGCGACTTGTTCAGGTAGTCGTCCAGCGCCAGCAGGAACAGCGAGCGCTTGTCGCCAAACGCGTTGTAGAGGCTGGGCTGGGTCAGGCCCATGGCCTGCGTCAGCTCGCGCGTGGACGTGGCCTGGTAGCCCTTGTCCAGGAAGGTGTTCTGGGCGGCGGCCAGCGCAGCCGCTGCGTCGAATTGCCGGGGTCTTGCCATGACGATTCCGTTTTGTATCGGTCGATATGAAATCGATTATAGAGCGATCGATACAAAACGCAAGGTCCGATGCTGCGTCGCCACAAAAAACAAACCGCCCGGCGGGGAACCGGGCGGTGTCTTTGGGAATCGGGGTGACGCAGAGCCCTCTTATTGACTCAGTTTCACCACGGTGAGCTGCGGGTCCGCCGCAATCGCCTGTTCCGTGAACGGCAGCGAAATCCAGCGTTTGGCCGAGAACTGCCGCATCTGGTCCCAGGCGTGCGGCGAGTTGGGATCGACCGACTGGCCGTAGACGAGCAGCGCCTGCGCCACCGGCCCTTGGTCATCGAACCCCACCGTCTGGACATAGCTGGTGCCGAAATAGACGTGCAGGCCCTGCGCCGACACCGGCTGGCTGGTCAGCTTGTTCAGCACGCCCTCGTACTCCTCGCCGCCGTGGAGCGCGATGCGGCCCGCCGGGGAAATCGCCGCCTGGACGTCTCCAAGTGGCGCATCGAGCGCAAATCCAGCCGTGCGCATGGCCCCGACCGCGTCCTTGAGCGCCTTGAACACCGCCGGGCCCACCGTGCCGTCCTGCATGCGCAGGCCGCGCGGCGTGTTGACCGGGTCCGCCGCATTGAACGCCACGGCGTAGACGTTGGGGATGGTGTGCGCGCGCATCCAGAACTCGCGGAACAGGGGTGCCGCGCGGCTCTCCACGTTGCTGCGGCGGTCCCACTGGCCCAGCGCCGCGCACCCATCGCGCAGATCCGCATCGGCCTGCGCCGCCTTGCCGGCACAGGCGCGCAACAGGTCGTCCAGTACGATTTCGGCCGCCAGGTTGCGGTCACGGAACAGCACGGCTTGCAGGCTCGGCACATCGAAACGATTGCCGGGCAGGCCATCCACGCCCGACAGCCGCTTGCCGATCTCCATCAGGCCCACGCGTGTGCGCAGCCGCTGTGGCACGCCCTGCGGGCCGAGCACCGGCGAGAAGCCCTCCAGCTTCTGCGCCGGGTTGGTCAGCCAGGAGCTGTCGTTGCTATTGGCCACGAAGTCGTCGCGCTCCAGCACCGGCATGGCCGATGGCGGCACAAGGCCCGGCACCGGCGAGGCGGCGTCCACGGTCCAGTTGCACGCGGCGCGTGAGCCGTCCAGCAACACCATGCCGGTGCCCACGAGCAGCTTCTTCGCCAGCGCGGCGCCCTCGCCGGCCGGCGCACACTGGCCGAGCATCGCCGTCGAGACGTTCGGCGTGACCGAGACATCGGCGAACAGCGCACGGCCATGGCGGTCCGTGGCGATCGTGTTGACCCAGGGGATGCCGAGGTTGCCGATGGCCTGGCGCACATCGCCCACATTGCCGGCGCGGGCGATATCCAGCCAGGTGTCGATGGCGCGCATGTTATTGCGGTTGGCGTCGCGCAGCGTGTAGGCGCGCTGGGCGGTCCACGGCAGGCCGGCAGCCGGCATCGCCACCACGGGGCCGTACTCGGTCAGGTAGATCGTGTGCGTACGCGCCGCCAGCGTGCCGTCAGGCTGGCGCACGTCGTAGCGCACCGTCTTCGTGGTCATCTTGTGCGGCTTGCCGTCGATCAGGTAGGTCGTCGGGTCGCCCTCGGCCAGCTTCAGTTCGAACAGCGTGAAACGGCGCGCGGTGGACACCGTGTGGGTCCACGCCACGTCCTTGTTGAAGCCGATGCTGATGATGGGGAACGAGGCGATGGACGCGCCCATCACGTCCAGCTTGCCCGGGACGGTCAGGTGGGCTTCGAAAAAGCGGTTGGTGGTGGTCCACGGGAAGTGCGGATTGCCGAGCAGCAGGCCGCGCCCGTTGACCGTGGCGGCCTTGCCGAAGGCCCAGCCGTTGCTGCCGATGGGCGGATCGAGCAGCTGGAGGTCACGGTTGACGGCGTCGACGTCGATCGACGCGACATCGATCTTGTCGGACAGCGCCGCAGCAGCCTTGCCGGCGGCAGGCGGCGCAGCGGCCAGGATGCCGGCCGCGAGGGCGCCGGCGCTGGCCTGGATGCTCTTTTCCTCGGCCAGCCGCGCCATGTCCAGCGCGGTGATGGGCCGCACCCACGCGGCATTGCGGCAGGCGGCGGGGCGCTGCGCCGGCGGGGTATCGCGCAGATAGCGGTTGTAGCCGGCGATGTAGCCGCGCAGCAGTTCGCGCGCCTCGGGCGACTGCGTGGCCATGCCGGCCTGCAGGGCGTCGTCGTCCAGAATCGCGCGGAAGAACGCGTCTGCGTCAGTGTTGCGCATGCGCTTGAACGAGACCTCGGTGGTCTGGTCCGGGCCGAACACGGCCGAGCGCTCGCCGCTGACCGTAACAAGCTGGTCGGCCATCAGGCAGACGTTTTCCTGCGCATAGGCGTAGGCCATGCCGAACGCCACGCCGGCGTAGTCGTTGGCACGGATGTGCGGAATGCCGTACGACGTGCGCCGGATTTCCGCGCTCAGGCCCTGCTCGCTGCCATATCCCCCGCTGGTGGCGCAGCCGGTCAGCGCGGTGGCTGCCAGGGCCAGCGTGGCGAGCGCGATCGCGCCTCGCGCAATGCGATGCTTCATCTGTCTCTCTCCGTCTCTTGTGATTGTTCTGGGTGCCGCGTGGCCAATGGTCGGGTAAATCGGGGCATGACAGGTAGGGGGAATCTCGCCAGAATTGGTGGCAATGCCGCCATGCGGCGCCGCCCCCGCTCCGATGACCATCGTCTATCTGATCTGCTATCCCGCCGTGGCGGTCTCCACGCTGGCCGTGGCGGCCGATACGCTGATGATCGCGAACACGCTCGCCTCCATGCAGCCACGGCGGCGCGGCCACGCCACGCCCTTCCAGTGGCGGATCGCAGCAGCCGAGCCCGATCGCTGGCGCGCCGCCGCCGAGGTCATGCGGGCCGAGGTGGTCGGGCTGGACGCCCTCGCGCAGGCCGACAGCGACAGCATGGTCGTGATCGGCCCGCCGCTGTTCGACCATATCGCCGGGCTGGAACTGCTGCTATCAAAGATCGATGCCGAGCGCGCGGCCATCGCGGCGGCGGCGGCCAACGGCGCGCTGCTGGTGGCGCCATTCACGGCGGTGGCGCTGCTGGTCGGCCTGACACTGCCCAAGCCGTGGCGGCTGGCCGTGCCGTGGCTGATCGGGAACTGGATGCGCGCCGGGGAGCCGGCGCGGCGGCTGCCGGCCGATCAGGCCATCGTGGAGAGCGGCAACCTGCTCAGCGCGCGCGCGATGGAGCAGATCCACGTGCTGATGCAGCGGGCCGTGGCGCGCATGGCCGGCGACGCGCTGGCCCGCACCGTCGGCAATACCCTGCTGGACCAGCCCGAGCGCGGCGCGGCGCTGAAGATATGGCTCCGCGCTGGCGACGCGCCCCGAGAAAGCGTGGTGCTACGCGCCCGCCGGCACCTGCAACAGCATCTGGCCGATCCCTACGACCTGGCGCGGCTGGCAGCGGTGGCCGCCACCAGCGAGCGCACGCTGCTGCGGCATTTCATGAAATCGGTGGGGATGTCGCCGCTGCAGTTCCTGCACAAGCTGCGCGCGGAACGCGCCTGCCATCTGCTGGAGGTGACCACGCTGAGCCTGACGGCGATTGCCGAGCAGTGCGGCTATCAGGATATGTCAGCGTTCCGCTCCGTGGTGCGCAAGCACACCGGCCTGCCGCCCGGGGCGCACCGGCGCGCGCACTCGGTGCGGGCCGAGTTGCGCGCGGGGGCGGCTTAGCCCCTGCCACGTGCTGCGGGGCCGGGCTCGGTGATCGCGCTATAGACCAGCGTCCGCAACTGGCGCCGCACGGGGAACGCGGACGACGGCAGCAGCTGCGTCAGGAACACGCCGATCAGGTCTTCCTGGGGATCGACCCAGAAGAAGGTACTGGCGGCGCCGCCCCAGAAGAAGTCGCCCGCACTGCCCGGCATCAGCGTGCTCGCCGGCGTGACCGTGGTGGCGAAGCCGAGACCGAAGCCCACCCCATCGTAGGTGGCCTCGCTGAACATCGAGCGCGACAGGCGCGGGATGTCCTGCCCGCCCGGCAGATGGTTGGCGGTCATCAGCGCCAGCGTCTTGGGGCCGAGCAGGCGCACCCCATCGAGTTCACCGCCTTGCAGCAGCATGCGCGAAAAGCGCAGGTAGTCGGCGGCCGTGGAAACGAGCCCGCCGCCGCCGGAAACCAGCGTGGGCGGCTTCAGGTACGGGCTGGTGCGCGGGTCGTCCTGCAGTGTCGGACGGTCCTGGGACACCACTTTGGAGCCAAGCACGCCCACGGCATAGCAGGCGCTGAAGCGCGAGACCTTGTCTTCCGGCACGTGGAACGCGGTGTCCACCATGCCCAGTGGATCGAGGATGCGCTGCTTGACGAAGCTCTCGAACGGCATGCCACTGACCTTGCCGACCAGATAGCCCAGCACGTCGGTGGAAACCGAGTAGTTCCACGCCTCGCCGGGCGAGAACTCCAGCGGCAGCTTCGACAACTGCTCGACCATGTCGTCCAGCGTCGTGCCCTCGGTGGTCCGGTCGGCAATCTTCAGCTTGCGGTAGGCGGCATCGACATTGCTGTTCTGCTGGAAGCCGTAGGTCAGGCCGGACGTATGGCGCAGCAGGTCCACCACCAGCATCTGGCGCTTGGCCGGCCGGGTCTGGAAGCTATCCATATAGCCGCCCGCATAAACGCCGAGGTTCTCCCAGGACGGGATGTACTTGCTGACAGGATCATCGAGGGCGATCTTGCACTCCTCCACCAGCATCATGATCGCCACCGAGGTGATCGGCTTCGTCATCGAGTAGATGCGGAAGATCGAATCCTCGGCCAGCGGCGTCTGCCGCTCGCGGTCGGCCACGCCCAGCACGGAATTCAGCACGACTTCGCCGCGCCGCCACACCTGGACCAGCGCGCCGGGCAGCTTGCCGCTGGATACGTAGTTGGTATCGAGGAACTGCTCGACCCGCTCCAGCCGGGCCCGGGACATACCTTGCACCGTCTTGTCTTGCATCGCCGAATCTCCTGGTTGTTTTTATCGCGATGATCACACAATGCGGACCAGCACCGGATGGTAGCCGGACATCTTGGCATCCGCCGTCAGCAGCGTCATGCCTTCTGACAGGGACTGTGCCACCAGCATGCGGTCGAACGGATCCTTGTGGTTCGGATTCAGCGCGAGTCCGTCAAGCGTGCGCGCATGCAGCTTGGTCAGGTCCAGGGAGCGGTATCCACACAAGTCGAACACAGTCGAGGCTTGCGTAGCCGTGAGTTCGAGCTTGCCGATGGACGACTTGATCCCAATCTCCCACAGGCTGGCCGTGGACACAAAGATGTCGTTGATGGGATTGGCGATCAACTCGGCGGCGGCTGGCGGCAATTGGGGGGCATCGAAGGCCGCCCACAAGGCGATGTGCGTATCCAGCAGCAGCCTCATTCACGCTCCCCATAGAAGAGCGCGGCAACGTCCTCGTCCACTCCGTTGAACTTGGCCAGCGTCGTGTCGTCCATCACCGCCCCGAACAACGCCCTGCCGCCGCCGATGCGCCTGGACACATCCACCGAAGCCGATATCGGCACCAGCCTCGCGGCCGGCTTCCCATTGCGGGCAATGATGACTTCGGTCTCCAGGCCGGACTCGACCGCATCCACCAGCCTGGACAACTGACTCTTGGCCTCATGCATGTTGATGGTTGGCATTTTTTATCCTAGCTAATCTTCTTAGCTAAGTATAGCCCATCCGGCGGCAGGACGAAAACGCCCTAAAACTTCGGAATCCGCAGCGTCTTGCTGATCATGAACGAGCCGCTCAGGACGAACAGCAGCGCCATCGGGTGGAAGGTGCCGGGGCCGATCAGCCAGGCGCCGGCGGGCAGGGCATCGCCGATGCGGCCAGCGGCGGCGCACCAGGCCAGGATGCCGGTCAGGACCACGCTGGTCGGGATCGGGGTGCCTTCGAAGTACTTGACCTTGCCGGTGCCCTCGGCCAGCGTTTCGGCGGTCACGTTGAAGCGTGCCAGCCGGCTGACGCCGCAGCAGACGAAGTAGATCAGCGCGGCGAGGTCCCAGCCGCCGCGCATGCCGGCGGCGAAGGCCAGCGTGGCCGGGCCCACCCCGAACGAGATGATGTCAGACAGCGAATCGAGTTCGCGGCCCAGCGCCGAATGGGCGTGGCGCCAGCGCGCGATACGGCCGTCGAGCACATCGAAGATGAAGGCTGCCGGCGCCAGCGCCGCGGCGATGTAGAAATAGGTCAGCATCGGCTCGGCCACGTAGTACATGGCAAAAAATACCGATCCCATTCCGCACGCCGCGTTGGCCAGTGTAAAAAAATCGGCCAGCTGCAGGTCGCGTAGCATCGAGAAATGCCGTGGGCGCTCCTGGGGTGTCGCCATGCGCAACCTCCGGGTCAGAGCACGGTGGTGACGTGATGCACCTGGGGCGGCGCGGCAAAGCAGTCGCCCACGAGCTTGCGCCAGGTCTGGAAGTCGTCGGACTCGCGGAAGTGGACCATGTGGTCTTCCACGGTTTCCCAGGCCACCACGAGCGCGTATTGCGACGGCTGCTCGATCGAGCGTCGCAGGTTCATGCCGTGGCAGCCGCGCGCACGCAGGAACAGCGGCTTGGCCTGCGCCACAGCGCCTTCGAACTGCGACTCCATGCCGGGCTTGATGGTGATCTGGGCGATTTCGTGAATCATGATGGTCTCGTGTTCGGGTGGGATCAGAGTCTTCCGATCAGTCAGCAATGCGCCGCGAAGCGGCTTGCTGTCTACCTTAGCAGATTTTGGCGCGCGCTCGTCACGTCACGCGGTGCCGCGCCAGCCCCATCACGAGGTAGGCCACCACGAGCGCGTTCGCCACGGCCAGCCCCACATGGAGCCATGTGGGATGGCGGATCGCCTCGTAAACCTCCACCGGAATATAGATGCCGCCGGACCACACGCCGAGCCAGTTGCCCCATGCGCGCCCACGCCAGAGGCCATAGGCTTCGGTGAACCGCATCAGCGCGTACATCGCGGCCGAGCCGCCAATGGCCCAGAGCCGCCCATCCGTGGGATGGGCAAGCAGCGACAGGAAGATGGTGGGATACCGGCTCGCCGGGTTGATATGGAAGCGGCTGACGATGGCTTCCGCCAGTGCCTGCGCGTCGCGGTGCAGCAGCGCCACGAGGCCGATGCCGGCCAGGATGACGAGCGCGCCCTTGGCGGCTTCGAACATTGCAATGCTCTTGAGGCCCAGTTGCGGGCTGGCTGCTGCCCCTTTTGCCATGGCGAGTTGCGGGAGTCGACGAAGCCGCCATTGTGCAGCATTCGCGGCGGGACGGATCGCCCGGCTGGCCTAGCGCGCCTGCCGCTCCACCATCGGGCCGCCGGCGTCGATGCCACCGCCGGCCTCGAGCGGGCCGGTGACCGTGAGCGGCCCATCGACATGCAGGTCGCCGTGCACCACCATCGTGCCATGTACCGTCAACGGCCCATGGAACACCTTGAGCAGGCGGCGCGCCGGCGGCGGCGGATAGCCGCGCCCCGGGGAGGAGAACCACGCAGCAGTGATCGGACCCTCTGCGTAGACGCTGCCGTCCACGCTCAGGGTGCCCTGCACCGTGACTGGCCCCTTCACATGCGCCGAGCCGCCTACCGCGATCGATCCCGTGGTCGAGGGCTGGGCGCCTGCCCACTGGGGCCACAGCATGCCCAGCGACAACTGGGTGGCCGCCATCATGGCAACAAGCAGTCTCGATGGCATGGCGCCCTCCTCTTTCATGGCGCCGCTACAAAAAGAAACTGGCGCGATGCATCCAGTGTAGTGCTCTGGATACCTCGCGCCAGCGTGCCCCTGCCGGGGCTTACGACTTGTTACGCCGCTTACTGCCTAGGCTACTGGGCGGTTTGTTGCGCCGCCGGTTGCGCGGTGCCGTTGGCCGCCACCGACTCCGGCAGCGGACCCCAGCCGCCGCCGAGGCTGCGCACCAGCGACACCGTCGCCGCTGCGCGCAGGCCCGCGACCTGATTAGCCTCACGCTGCGACTGAAGCACCGTGCGGTCCGCGTCGATCACGGTCAGGTAATCGACCGCACCGGCATCGTAGCGGCTGCGCGAGATGCGCTGCGCGCGGCGGGCGCCGGCCAGCGCGCCGTCCAGCGCCGTACCCTGCTGGCTCAGCCAGCGCACGTCGGCCAGGCTGTCTTCCACTTCGCGGAAGGCCACCAGCACGGTCTGCCGGTACGACGCCACGGTTTCCTCGTGCGCGGCGCGGGCGCCGGCCAGATTGGAGCTGTTGCGGCCACCGTCGAACACGGTCTGCGCGACGGTCGTGCCAATCAGCGGCCCCAGCATCCACGTACGCGACGACCACTTGAACAGGTTCGACAGATCGGCCGATTCGAAGCCGAACAGCGCGGTCAGCGAGATACGCGGGAAGAACGCGGCCTTCGCCACGCCGATCCGCGCGTTGGCGGCCGCCATCTGCCGCTCGGCGGCGGCGATATCGGGACGGCGCTCCAGCAGCTCCGACGGCAGGCCGGCCGGCACCGCCACAGGTGCCGTGTCGAACGGCCGCGCAGCCAGCGTGAACTGCGCCGGCGGCACGCCGGTCAGCACGGCCAGCGCATGCTCCTGATTGGCGCGGCGACGCTCGATACCGGCCAGGTCCGCGCGCGCGGTGCCCAGTTCGGCTTCGGCACGGGCCGGATCGAGGTCGGTAGTCTCGCCGGCGTCGTAGCGCTTCTTCAGCAGCGACAGCGCATCCTCGCGCAGCTTGATCGTCGCGTTCAGCAGTTCGCGTTCGCTATCCAGCGTGCGCAGCGCGAAGTAGGCCTGCGCGGTGTCAGCCTGCAGCGCGAGTTGCACCGAGCGATACAGATCCTCGGCAGCCTGGGTGTCTGCCCGGGCGGCGTTCACACTGCTGGCCACGCGGCCGAACAGGTCCAGCTCGTAGCTGGCGAAGGCACGGGCCTTGTACACGGTCTGCGGCGACACACGGGTGCCGTCAGGCAGGCCCTGCGAGGCGGCTGACGCCTGCGTACGCGTCGGATCGAGCCCGACGCTCAGTTGCGGATAGAGGTCGGCCTCGGTCGCGCCCATGAAGGCCCGCGCCTGCTTCAGCCGGGCGGCTGCGGCAGCGAGGTCCTGGTTGCTGCCGTTGGCGGCCGTGATCAGGCGGTCCAGGTCGGCATCGCCGAATACCTTCCACCAGTCACCGCGATGCTGGCCCTCGGCCGGCGTGGCGGTCTTCCACTGCGCGCCTTCGGCCTGCGCCGCTTCCGCTTCCTTGAACGCGGGCACGGAGGCGGTCTCGGGCACCTTGTAGGTCGGCGCCAGCGAGCAGCCCGCCAGCACCAGCGCGGCGGCCAGTGTGGCCAGGCGGGGCAGCGTGCGTGTCAATTGCGCAATCATGATGTGTTCCCTTTTTGCTTTCATGTCTCTGATTGGCTTATTCCGCCGATGCCACCGCGTGCGAAGCCGAGGCGTCATTCGCCACGGCCTTACGCTGGCCACGGGTGGCCCACAGGCGCAGCGCCACGTAGAACACCGGCGTCAGGAACAGGCCGAAGAACGTCACGCCGAGCATGCCCGCGAACACCGCCACGCCCATCGCATGACGCATTTCCGAGCCAGCGCCGGAGGACACCACCAGCGGCACCACACCCATGATGAACGCGAACGACGTCATCAGAATCGGGCGCAGACGCAGGCGGCTCGCTTCGATCGCGGCCTGCACCACCGTACGGCCGTGGTGCTCCAGTTCCCGTGCGAATTCGACGATCAGGATCGCGTTCTTCGCGGACAGCCCCACCAGCACGATGAAACCGATCTGCGTGAAGATATTGTTGTCACCACGCGTCAGCCACACGCCGGTCATGGCGGCCAGCAGGCTCATCGGTACGATCAGGATCACGGCCAGCGGCAGCGTCAGGCTCTCGTACTGGGCTGCCAGCACCAGGAACACCAGCAGCACGCACAGCGGGAAGATCCACACACCCGCGTTGCCGGCCAGGATGTCCTGATAGGTCAGCTCGGTCCATTCGAACTTGATACCCTTCGGCAGCGTTTCGGCGGCGATGCGCTCGGCTGCAGCCTGCGCCTGACCCGACGAGAAGCCCGGTGCCGGACCGCCGTTCATGTCAGCGGCCGTGAAGCCGTTGTAGCGCACCACGCTGTCCGGGCCAAAGCCCTGCTTCACCTGGACCAGCGAGGACAGCGGCACCATGTCGCCATTCACGTTGCGGGTCTTCAGTTGCAGGATGTCCTCGGCATGGGCGCGGAACTGCGCATCTGCCTGCACCTTCACCTGATACGTACGGCCGAACTTGTTGAAGTCGTTCACGTACGCCGAGCCAAGGTAGGTCTGCAGCGTATCGAACACGTCCGTCACCGGCACGCCGAGCTGCTTGGCCTTGGTACGGTCCAGCTGCACGTCGAGCTGCGGCACGTTCACCTGGTAGTTGCTGAAGATGCCAGCCAGCTCCGGCGTGGCGCGTGCCTTGCCCATGAACGCATTGGTCGCATCGAACAGCGCGTCATAACCCAGCGCGGCGCGATCCTCGATCATCAGCTTGAAACCGCCGATGGTGCCCAGGCCCTGCACGGGCGGCGGCGGGAACACGGCGATGAACGCGTCCTGGATCGCACCGTACTGCTTGTTCAGATCCGCTGCGATGGCATCGCCGGACAACTCCTTGCTCTTGCGCTGATCGAACGGATCGAGCGAGACAAACACAATGCCGGCGCTCGGGCTGTTGGTGAAGCCGTTGATCGACAGGCCCGGGAACGCAATGGCCGATTCCACGCCCGGATGCTTGAGGGCGATATCCGACATGCGGCGGATCACGTCTTCCGTACGGTCCAGCGTGGCGCCGTCCGGCAGCTTGGCAAAGCTCACCAGGTACTGCTTGTCCTGCGCCGGCACGAAGCCCTTCGGCACCATCTGGAACACGCCCCACGTCGCCACCAGCATCACGGCATAGACGCCGAACACCGCACCCTTGCGACGGATCACACCCGTCACGCCGCGGCCATAGTTATCGGAGCTGCGGTGGAAGAACCGGTTGAAGCGCTTGAAGAAGCCGCCGAAGACCTTGTCCATGCCACGCGTGAGCCAGTCCTTCGGCGCATCATGGCCGCGCAGCAGCAGGGCCGACAGCGCCGGCGACAGCGTCAGCGAGTTGAAGGCCGAGATGATCGTCGAGATCGAGATCGTCAGCGCGAACTGCTTGTAGAACTGGCCGGTCAGGCCCGTCATGAAGGCCAGCGGCACGAAGACGGCGATCAGCGTCAGCGCGATGGCGATAATCGGGCCGCTCACTTCGCGCATGGCCTTGTAGGTGGCCTCCTTCGGCGAGAGTCCTTCCTCGATGTTCCGTTCGACGTTCTCCACCACCACGATCGCATCGTCCACCACGATACCGATGGCCAGCACAAGGCCGAACAGCGACAGCGCGTTGATCGAGAAGCCGAACGCATGCATCAGGCCGAAGGTACCGACGATCGACACCGGCACCGCCAGCAGCGGGATGATCGACGCGCGCCAGGTCTGCAGGAACAGGATCACCACCAGCACCACCAGCGCGATGGCCTCGAACAGCGTGTGAACCACGGCCTCGATACTATGGCGCACGAACTGCGTGGGGTCATAGACGATGCTGTAGTCCACGCCTTCCGGCATGTTCTCCTTGAGCTCGGCCATGGTCTTGCGCACGTCATCCGAGATCTGGATGGCGTTGGAGCCCGGTGCCTGGAAGATCGGCAGCGCCACGGCGGACTTGTTGTCCAGCAGCGAGCGCAACGCGTACTCCGACGCACCGAGTTCGATGCGGGCGATGTCCTTCAGGTAGGTCACCACGCCGTCGGACGAGGTCTTGACGACGATGTCGCCGAATTCCTCGACGGTCTGCAGACGGCCCTGCGCGTTCACCGACAGTTGCAGGTCAGTGCCAGGCAGCGACGGCGACTGGCCGATCACACCGGCTGCCACCTGCACGTTCTGCTCGCGGATGGCCTTGACCACGTCTGACGCGGCAAGATGGCGCTCGGCGATCTTCTCCGGGTTCAGCCACACGCGCATCGAGTAATCGCCCGCGCCGAACATCTGCACCTGACCAACGCCCTGGATCCGCGCAAGGCGGTCCTTCACGTTGATCAGCGCGTAGTTGCGCAGGTACGTCATGTCGTAGCGGTCGTTCGGCGAGACCAGGTGGACCACCATGGTCAGGTCGGGCGAGCTCTTGACGGTCGTGATACCCAGGCGGCGCACGTCCTCGGGCAGGCGCGGCTCGGCTTGCGAGACGCGGTTCTGCACCAGCTGCTGGGCCTTGTCCGGGTCCGTGCCGAGCTTGAAGGTCACCGTCAGCGTGAGGTTGCCGTCGCTGTTGGCCTGCGAGTTCATGTAGAGCATGTCCTCGACGCCATTGATCTGCTCTTCCAGCGGCGTAGCCACCGTTTCGGCGATCACCTTCGGGTTGGCGCCCGGGAACTGCGCGCGCACCACCACCGACGGCGGCACCACCTCGGGATACTCCGAGATCGGTAACTTGAACATCGAGATGGCGCCGATCAGGAAGATCAGCACCGACAACACGCCCGCGAAGATCGGGCGATCGATAAAGAATTTCGAGAGATTCATCTTGGTCTCGGCGAAAGCACTCCCCCTGGCCGTCCGCCGGAGCGGACGCCATATGCTGCAAGGGAGAAAAAATTAAGCTACCTGTGCGTACTGCGGGGTAGTGCTCAGCTCACGGTCTTGGCCGCTGCGGCTTCGGCAGGCTTGTCGGCCTGGCCCGCCTTGTCCTCGGCAGCCTGCTTGCGGTCCGGCGTGGTGCCACGCGGTTCGAGTTCGCTGCGATAGGCCATGGCCACCGGCTTCGGCGCCACGGTATCGCCCGGACGCACGCGCATCAGGCCATTCACGACGATGTTCTCGCCCGGCTGCAGACCCTTGCGGATCACGCGCAGCCCTTCGAACGACGGCCCGAGGTTCACCTCGCGGTAGACCAGCTTGTTGGCCTTGTCCACCACCAGCACGAACTTCTTGCCCTGGTCCGTGCCGATGGCGCGGTCGTTGATCAGCACCGCCGGGTGCGGCGTGCCGCCGCCGAGCTTGACCTTGGCATAGAGGCCCGGCAGCAGGCGGCCGTCGGCGTTGTCGAACACCGCGCGCACGCGGATGGTGCCGCTGCGCGTATCGAGGCGGTTGTCCACCGAGTGGATCTTGCCCTTGTGCGGGTAGTCGTCCTCGTTGGCCAGGCCGACGAACACCGGCAGGTCGTTCTTGCCGCCGCCGGCGCCCGGCGCCGTGTAGCGCAGGTAGCTCTGCTCGTCCACGTCGAAGCTCGCGTACACCGGCGAGACCGACACCACCGT
This sequence comes from Cupriavidus sp. OV096, assembly GCF_900115455.1. Classification (NCBI taxonomy): domain Bacteria; kingdom Pseudomonadati; phylum Pseudomonadota; class Betaproteobacteria; order Burkholderiales; family Burkholderiaceae; genus Cupriavidus; species Cupriavidus sp. OV096. The sequence continues at coordinate 373,676 of NZ_FOWM01000005.1, read as the reverse complement.
GGTCAGCGGCGGCGAAGCCGCACCCGCCGCCACGAGGTTGCCCACCGTGATTTCCGCACGCGACACCTTGCCCGAAACCGGTGCAACGATGCGCGTGTAGCTCAGGTTCAGGCGCGCCACTTCCAGCGCAGCCTGCGCGCCACGCACGTCGGCGGTGGTCTCGCTGGCAGCGTTGATGCGCTCGTCGAACTCGCGCTTCGAAATGGCGTTGTCATCCAGCAGGCGCTGGGCGCGTACCTTTTCGCTCTGCGCGTGGCTGGCGCGCACCTGGGCCGCGTTCAGCGCGGCGTCGGCACGGGCCACTTCGGCCGCATAGGGACGCGGGTCGATCGTGAACAGCGGATCGCCCTTCTTCACGATGGAGCCTTCGCGGAAATGCACCGTGTCGATGGTGCCGGAGACGCGCGGACGAATCTCCACGCGGTCCACGGCCTCGATGCGGCCCGAGAATTCATCCCATTCGGTGATGGTCTGCCCCACAGCCGCCGCCACTTCCACCGCAGGGGCGGACGGTGCCGGGTTGGCCTGTGCTTCCCCGCCGTGCCAGGGACGCAGAACCGAGGTCGCCACGCCGGCGCCCAGGATTGCCACGATGGCAATGGCGATCAGCGTGCGTCGAGACTGATGATTCATTTTTCTTCACTCCGTGTTCGTCGGGTTTTCTTCAACTGGAAAAGCAAAAGGCCGAACGCCCCCCGCCGGGCTGGAAGGCCCGGAAAAATGGGAAACAAGGGTTCGTCCCCGCCTGGATGGACGGGGCTATGCCACTACCGCTGCCAGCCTCGAAGGGCGCTGGCTAACTTGCTCCGGTCGCTCAGGCTCCTTGAGCGCCGGGCCGGCGTTCGGCCGGTGATGAGGTATCGTCGGTTTGCGCAAAACACTCGCGCAAGAACCGCGCACCTTCGTTGACCCATGCCTGGCACTGCTCATGGGATTCTTCCACCCCGTCGCCACAGGCGCCGGGCATGATCAGGGTGCGGGCCGGAATGCCCGCCTTGACGAGTTTTGCCGCGAAGGCTTCGCCCTCGGCGCGCAACGCATCTTTCTCGGCCACCTGCACCAGCGTGGACGGCAGCCCCACCAGGCGCGATGCCATGGCCGGTGCCGCATACGGGTGCACGCTGGCGGCCGGCGTGGGCAGGTAATCACGATAGTTGCAGGCCAGGCGGCGCAGCATCTCCATCGGCACCTGGCCGGTCGTGCACATCGACGCGTGCTGGAGGCACGGGTCCGTTACGGGGCGGATCAGCCATTGCCCGGCGGGCTGCGGCAGGCCGCGGTCACGCAGCATCTGCGCCAGCGCAATCGCGAGATTGCCGCCGGCTTCCTCGCCGACCAGCGCGAAGCGCAGCTTGTCCACCTTCAGCTTCTTGGCGTGCTTGAGCACCCAGACCGCCGTATTCACCGCATCTTCCGGCGCGGCCGGAAACGGATGGTCGGGCGCCAGCGAATACGCCGGCGTCACCACCACGGCCGGGACCGACTTCGCCAGATCCCGCGCCAATGCCTGTGCCGCTTCCACGCCACCTTCGACAAAACCGCCCGCGTGCAGGTACACCAGCCACGGCAGCAACTCGGTGCTGCCCGCCGCCGGTGCATACCCGGCGGGATAGGCCACGCAGACCTTGATCTCGCGGTCGCCGCTCGCCACCATGTATTGCTCAGCGCGCGCTTCTCCCTTGCCTGCAGCCGGTTTCACGGCGGGGGTGATGGGATTCACGGTCTTTGACATGGTGGTTACGACGCCTGCACGGGCCGTCGATACTGTGTTGCGATGCAACGAATTATGGTGATTGACCCGATTGGGATAAAGCTGGAGATTGCCAACGCACTGTTTCTGGAGTGGAATAATCGCCAGAGTGTTGCGAGAAGTGAAACCACACGCTTGGCAAGGACACCGGAAATGTGATTCACTCCGGTCCTCGGTGCACGCACGGTTGGGGAACCGCGCCCGCCACCGAGCCCCCAGACCTCCACCCATCCCCGCTCCGGCCGCCACTGGCGGACCGCCGGCAGCAAACCCAGGGCACGCACTTGACATGCGCGACCCCACTCCCGCCAGACACCATCCTTCGGAACGTAGCCCCCGGTCTCACCCCTTTCGGAAGCAACATCATGGATCGTCTTGTCTCTATGCAGGCATTCACTCGGGTGGTGGATGTCGGCAGCTTTGCGCGCGCGGCGGAGTCCCTGGACCTGCCAAAAGCCACGCTCACCCGCCTGATCCAGAACCTGGAGACCCATCTCGGCGTCAAGCTGCTGCACCGGACCACGCGGCGCATCAGCGTGACCACGGACGGCGCCGCCTATTACGAACGCTGCGTGCGCATTCTCGCGGACGTGGAGGAAGCTGAACAGTCACTGACGCGCCACAACAACTCGCCACGGGGCACGCTGTGCGTAGATACCACGGCGGCTCTCGCGCGGATGGTGCTGATTCCCCACCTGCACGATTTCTACAATGCCTACCCGGAACTGAAGCTCGAGCTGACCATCAACGGCAAGCCGATCGATCTGCTCCAGGAAGGCGTGGACTTGGTGCTGCGCGTGGGCTCGCTGGATGAGGCGATGGTGGCGCGGCGCCTGGGCCAGGTCAAACTGGCGTTCTTTGCCTCGCCGATCTACCTGCGGCGTTTTGGCACACCCGCCGACCTGACCGAGCTGGCGCAGCACAAGGCCATCAACTATCTGTCCAACCGGCACGGCCGCGAAATGCCGTGGACGTTGTCACGCGGCGGCGAGAGCAGCGAGATCCTGCTGCCCTCGGCCATCTCCACCAACGACGCCGATGTCTACATCGGCTGCGCGCTGGAAGGCCACGGCATCGCCCAGATTTCGCGGGCAATGGCGGAGCCCTACGTCCAGAGCGGCCGGCTGGTCGAGGTCATGGGTGACTGGCAGACCGAGGAATTACCGATTTCGGCGATGTACCCGCAGAACCGCCACCTGTCGGCGAAAGTGCGGGTCTTCGTGAACTGGGCGGCCGACCTGTTCTCCCGGCATCCGCACTTCGGCGTGGCGCCGCAGCAACTGGCGGCGTAGGCCTTGCCAGACCGGTCCGCAAACCCCTTGCACCGCTGTGCAAGGGGTTTTTTCATTTCAGCGTCCAACACGAAGCGGGGATGGATCGCGCCGTATTGATTCACGCCGGTTTTCTTGCTACGTTTCTGTCGCTTGACTTATCAACAATAATCACAAACGGGTCCAATCATGAGCCATCTCCTGCGCTGGCGCCACGCCGCGCGGCCTTTGCGCGTACAAGCCGCCTTTCTGCCATGCCTCGCGCTGTTCACCGCCCTGCTGTTGGGCGGATGCGCGGCGGACGAATCCACCGAGGCACCGGCAGTGCCCACGGCGCCCACGGTGCCGGCAACCCCCGGCCCGTACGCCATCGGCGGCACCCTCGCCGGCCTCGCCGCCGGCAGCCAGCTGGTGCTTCAAAACAACGGGCGGGATGCGCTGACGCTGACCGCCGACGGCAGCTTTACCTTCGCCACGCCCGTGGCCCACAACGGCGGCTACGCGGTCACCATCGCCCAACAGCCGGCCGGACAGGTCTGCTCGGTGGCAGGCGGCGCCGGGGCCGGTGTGACCGCAGCGGTCACAAATATCGCCGTGGTCTGTGCCACCACTCGCTTCACCGTCGGTGGCAAGGTCAGCGGACTGGCTGGCGGGCAGTCGGTCGTCCTGCACAACAATGGCGCGGATACCCTGACCCTGAGCGCGAATGGCACGTTCAGCTTTCCGACACCCGTGCCCTACAACGGCAGCTACCTCGTAACGGTATCCGCCCAGCCGGCCGACCAGACCTGCACCGTGAATGGGCACCAAGGCAGCGCGGTCATCGCGGACATTGCCTCGGTGGACGTGGTTTGCGCCACGACCACATACAGTGTGGGCGGCACCGTGGCGGGTCTGTCGAGCCAGGTCACCCTGGCCAACAACGGCACGGACTTCCTCACGATTTCCGAGAACGGCGGATTCACCATGCCGACCGCCCTTCCGACGGGCGGCACCTTCAATGTCACCATCAACACCCTGCCACTCGGGCAGACCTGTACCGTGGTGAACAGCTCCGGCACGGTGGCCGCCGCCAACGTCACGAATATCGCAGTGATCTGCACCTCGCAGCCGATTGGCACCCTCTACATGCCGGCCGCCTTCGCCACGCGGACGGACGTCTACAGCGTGATGTCGGACGGCCAGCTTGTCATTTCCGGCAATGCCTATGGCTACAGCGGGGATCCGATCGCCATGGCCTATGACGACAGCTTGAGAACGCTGTACTTTTCGACGACGAGCGGATGGACGTACAAGTTCGACGTGGCCGCGGACGGCACGTGGATCAGCAGCGCGGGGAACTGGGCCTACGGCGGCACGCCCACCAGCCTGTTGCGCGACCCCCTCGGACGGTTCCTCTTCGTGGGAAGTGACGTATTCAACATCCGCACCGCCACTCTCGATGTCCTCGGCAACATGACGACCCCGACGACCCCGATTGGGACGACCTTCCGGCCCGATAGGATGGTCGCTACGCCCGATGGCCAGTACCTGATTGCCAGCTCGTCCGCCACACCGGGGTTCGACGTCTTTGCGATCGCCCCGGATGGCTCGCTGACCTCCAGCAGCCATCTCGCCCTGGCTGTGGCGCCGTCAGCGCTGGCGATGCATCCTTCCAACAGCTATCTGTATGTGGCGGACCCCATCAATAACCGAATCATGGAGTATCGCGTCGACGGTGCAGGCAATGTGACGCCCCTGCCGGCCGTGCTCATTGCCACCGACGGGCAGCCACAGCACCTCAGCATCGACCCTTCGGGCCGCTACCTGTACGCCACGAGCCCGGCATCCGGCAGGATCTCGCAGTACACGATCGCCGCCGATGGCACGCTGGTGGCGATGCCCCAGCCCACCGTTGCCGCGGGCACCCTTCCCGGCGCGCCGACGATCGACCCGACCGGGCGCTTCCTTTATGTGCCGAATGCCAGCAGCCTCGAAATCCGCCAGTACGTTATCGGCGTGACCGGTGCGCTGACGCCGCTGACGCCCGCAACCGTGTCGATCCTGGCCGCGCCGACACTGCTGTACAGCGTGCCGTGGTAGGCGCCACCGCCTGAGGGGAAAAGCCAAAAAAAAACAGGGCGGGGATGCACTCCCGCCCTGTTTTTCATTTCAGGTACTAATCAGCTCGGACCGCTCAGAACTCCACCATCGCGAAGTCTTCCTTGCCCACGTCGCACTCGGGGCAGCGCCAGTCGTCCGGAATGTCTTCCCAGCGCGTGCCGGGCGCGATGCCGTCCTCGGGCAGGCCGGCCGCTTCGTCGTAGACCCAGCCGCAGATGATGCACACCCATTGCTTGAATTCCGCTTCGGGGGCCGCTGGCTTCCCGGCGCTGGCGGGGGCGTCCTGGCTGGTTTCGGGGTCATCGAGACTGAAGACCAGCGGCGCGGCCGTGGCGCTCGCCAGATCGGCCATGTGACCCTGGAGCCTCGCCATCAGCGCCTGGGTCTCCTCCAGCGTGAAGTCGATCCAGAACGGATCACCAGCGCCATCGTTCAGGCGTTGCGGGGAAAACTGAAGTTCTAGGACGGAGCCTTTCTTGTACATGCGTCGATCGGGTTGAGGGCGGCAAAGGCGCCTAGATGGGGATGATCGGCGGCGCTTCAAGCCGCGCCGCCGGGATCCGCCTTACTGCTGCACCCGGTAGCGCTCGAGCCAGTGCGCATACGGCGCCGGCAGCACCCACGACGGGCGTTCCACGTTCAGCGCCATGGCCGCCTGATAGGGCCAGTGCGGGTTGGACAGCAGCGCGCGACCCACCATGACGAGGTCGATCTGGCCATCGGCAACGGTCTGGTTGGCAATGGCCGGATTGTCGATGCCCCACGACGCCGCCACCGGCAGGCCGGCCTCGCGGCGCACGCGCTCGGCCACCGGGGCCAGGAAGGCCGGGCCCCACGGGATCTGCGCGTCGGGGATGGTGAAGCCGACGCTGACATTGAGCATGTCGAGCCCGCCCTCGCGCATCGCACGGGTCAGCTGGATCGATTCGTCGAGCGTGCGAGCGTCGTCGCCGTCATATTCGATCACGCCAAAGCGCGCGGTCAGCGGCAGGTTCTTCGGCCAGACTTCGCGCACGGCGGCCAGCGTTTCCAGCAGGAAGCGGCTGCGGCCGGCCACGTCGCCGCCATAGCCATCGGTACGCTGGTTGGCGTGGCGCGAGAAGAAGCTCTGGGCGAGGTAGCCGTGCGCGAAGTGCAGCTCAAGCCACTGGAAGCCAGCTTCCAGCGCGCGCTTGGCGGCGGCCACGAAGTCGGCCTGCACGCGGGCGATGTCGTCGAGCGTCATCGCCTTCGGCACCTTGGGCAGGTGGGCGCCGAACGGCACGGCAGACGGGGCGATGGTCGGCCAGCCGCGCGCATCGTCTTCGGCGATATGGTCGTCGCCTTCCCAGGGCCGGTTGGCGCTGGCCTTGCGGCCGGCGTGGGCGATCTGGATGCCGGCCACGGCACCGCCGGCCTTGATCGCGGCGGCAATGCGCGCCATGCCGACCATCTGCTCGTCGTTCCACAGGCCGGTGCAACCCGGGGAGATGCGGCCTTCCGGCGACACCGCCGTGGCCTCGACGATCACCAGGCCCGCACCGCCACGCGCCAGCCCGGTGTAATGCGCCAGATGCCAGTCGTTGGTGACACCGTCGACGGCGCTGTACTGGCACATCGGCGGAATGGCGATGCGGTTGCGCAGCGTGACGTCTTTCAGCGTGAAGGGGGTGAACAAAGCGGCGTCGCTCATCGGATGGCTCCGGGGGTGTTGTCGAGGGTGCCAATCGTAGGCGGGCGCCGCTATAATGAAAACTATCTGGCGATTATCGTCGCAATAAGAGTTTGTTATGGTGAATCGATGATGGTGAACCCGCAATGGCTGAAGTCCTTCGCCACCCTGGCCGAGCTGGGCAACTTCACGCGCACGGCAGACCGCCTCGGGCTGACCCAGGCCGCCGTCAGTCAACACGTAAGGCATCTCGAAGAGATGTATGGATCACTGCTGATCCGGCGCCCCCGCGCTCTGGAACTGACCCCGGCGGGCGCGGCGCTGCTCGAATACTGCGCCGAGGTGAACCAGGCGCATGAGCGGCTGGCCTCGCGGCTTTCCGACGCCGATGCCACACAGGGCGAGGTGGCGCTGATCACGCCAGGGAGCATCGGCCTATTTATCTACCCGATGCTGCTGGACCTCCAGCAGGAGCATCCCGGGCTGGCCGTGCGGCACCGCTTCGCGCCCGATACCGAGGTGCTGGAGGCGGTGCTGCACAACCGCTACGAACTCGGCATCGTCACGCTCAAGCCGGACGACACGCGCCTGACGGCCACGCCGTTCATCGAGGAACCGCTGGAACTGGTGATCCCGCCCGACGAGGAAGTCCATAGCTGGGACGACCTCGTGCGCATCGGCTTCATCGACCATGCCGAAGGCCAGGCGATGGCCAACCGGCTGCTGAGTCGGCGCTTTCCCGGCAACCCAGGGGCGTTCCACCTGCCTAGGCGCGGCTTCAGCAACCAGATTGGCATGCTGCACGAGCCGGTGGCGCGGGGGCTCGGCTTCACCGTGGTGCCACGCTTCGCCCGCGAGGCGTGGGAGCGCACCCGCCCGGTCAAGGTGGCCGAATGCGGTCCGCCGGTGGTGGACACGCTGTGGTGGATCCATCGTGCCGAATGGCCCCTGTCGGCACGCGCCACGGGCGTGATCCGGTACCTCCGCCAACGGATCGAGGCGGCCTGCGGCAGCATGGTCTGCCTGCTGCCACCGGAGCTGTGACGGGCGCCGATGGCCTGCATTCATGAGCACAGCTAACAAGTGTATGCAGATTCCTGCGTCTACCCTTTGTGGGCCACGCCTCCTATCATTCCGGTTTGCCTTGCCCGAAAGTCCACAAAACAAGGATGCCCCCCATGGAAGATTTCGGCGACATCAGAATGTCACGGCGTGACCTGCTCAAGGCGGGCGCGGCATCGGCCACCGCAGCGGCCGTGCCAGCCGCCCAGGCGCAGGACAGCCCCACTAATGTAAACACCCCCTCGCCCTCCCCCAACGCCAGCCGCCCGCCCGTGGTGGCCAGCGTCACGCTCGACGTCAATGGGCGCCGCCACACGCTCAAGCTGGACACCCGCACCACGCTGCTCGATGCCCTGCGCGAGCACCTGCACCTCACCGGCACCAAGAAGGGTTGCGACCACGGCCAGTGCGGCGCCTGCACGGTGATGGCGGATGGGCGGCGCATCAACGCCTGCCTGTCGCTGGCCGTGATGCACGACGGGGGCAAGGTCACCACCATCGAGGGCCTGGGCACGCCCAACAGCCTGCATCCGATGCAGGCCGCCTTCGTCAAGCATGACGGCTACCAGTGCGGCTATTGCACGCCGGGGCAGATCTGCTCCGCCGTGGCTGTGCTCGACGAGATCCGCCAGGGCATTCCCAGCCATGTCAGCGCCGACCTCAACGCGCGGCCCCAGATGACCGTGGTGGAGTTCCGCGAGCGCATGAGCGGCAATATCTGCCGCTGCGGCGCCTACGCCAACATCGCCGACGCCATGACCGAAGTGGCCGGGAGGCAGGCATGAATCCCTTCAGCTACGAACGCGCCAAGACCCCGGCGGAGGCCGCCGCAGCCGCCGCGCGCACGCCGGGTAGCCGCTTTATTGCGGGCGGGACCAACCTGCTCGACCTGATGAAGCTCGGCATCGAGTCCCCCTCGCACCTGATCGACGTGAACGGCCTGCGGCTCGACAAGATCGAGCCCACCGCCGAGGGCGGCCTGCGCGTGGGCGCGCTGGTGCGCAATACCGACCTGGCCGCCGATACCCGCGTGCGGCGCGACTACGGCGTACTGTCCCGCGCGCTGCTGGCCGGCGCCTCGGGCCAGTTGCGCAACAAGGCCACCACGGCCGGTAACCTGCTGCAACGCACCCGCTGCCCCTACTTCTACGACACCAACCTGCCGTGCAACAAGCGCACGCCGGGCAGCGGCTGCTCGGCCATCGGCGGCGTCACGCGCCAGCACGCGGTGATCGGCGTGAGCGAGGCGTGCATCGCCACCCATCCGAGCGATATGGCCGTGGCCATGCGCCTGCTCGACGCCTCCGTGGAAACCGTCCAGCCGAATGGCGCCGCGCGCGTCATCCCGATTGCCGATTTCCATCGCCTGCCTGGCAACACGCCGCATATCGAGACCGCGCTGCTGCCCGGCGAGCTGATCACGGCCGTCACGTTGCCGCGTCCGCTCGGCGGCGTGCACGCCTACCGCAAGGTGCGTGACCGGGCCTCGTACGCGTTCGCGCTGGTCTCGGTGGCTACCATCGTCCAGCGCGACGGCACCGGCCGCGTGGCGCTGGGCGGCGTGGCGCACAAGCCGTGGCGCGTGGAAGCCGCCGAGGCGGACCTGCCGCGCGGCGCGCGCGCCGTCACCCAGCGCCTGCTGGAAGGCGCCACGCCCACGCCCGAGAACACCTTCAAGGTGGCGCTGACCGAGCGCACGCTCGGCGCTGTGCTGCTGCAGGCCAAGCGCTGACCGAACGGAAACAAGGACGCTCCGATGAAATTCGACACGCCCGCCACCACCAATCCGATCGACCAGCTCAAGGTGGTCGGCCAGCCGCTCAACCGCATCGACGGCCCGCTCAAGACCACCGGCGTCGCCCGCTACGCCTATGAATGGCACGACGTTGCCCGCAACGCCGCCTATGGCTACGTGGTGGGCGCCGGCATCGCCAAGGGCCGCATCGCCGGCATCGACACCGACGCCGCGCACCGCGCGCCGGGCGTGCTGGCCATCGTCACCGCCGCCAACGCCGGCACGCTCGGCAAGGGCCGCTTCAATAACGCGCGGCTGCTGGGCGGCCCGGAGGTGCAGCACTACCATCAGGCCATCGCGCTGGTCGTGGCCGAGACCTTCGAGCAGGCACGCGCCGCCGCGCAGCTGGTGCGGGTGCGCTATGAACGCGAGCGCGGCAGCTTCGACCTCGCCGCCTCACGCGACGGGGCCACGCGCCCGAAGTCCGGCACGCCCGAATCGGCCCGTGGGGATTTCCCCGGCGCCTTCGCGGCGGCCCCGGTGCAGCTGGACGGCACCTACTCCACCCCCGACCAGGCCCACGCGATGATGGAGCCCCATGCGTCGATGGCGAGCTGGACCGGCGACCAGCTCACGGTGTGGACTTCCAACCAGATGATCGACTGGAGCCGGGGCGACCTCGCCCAGACGCTCGGCGTGCCGAAGGACAACGTGCGCCTGATCTCGCCCTTTATCGGCGGCGGCTTCGGCGGCAAGCTGTTCGTGCGCGCCGATGCCGTGCTCGCCGCCCTCGGCGCGCGGGCGGTACACCGGCCCGTGAAGGTGGCACTGACGCGCCCGCTGATCTTCAACAACACGCCGCACCGGCCCGCCACGATCCAGCGCATCCGCCTCGGCGCCGGGCGTGACGGCCGGCTGACCGCCATCGGCCATGAAAGCTGGTCCGGCGACATCGACGGCGTGAAGCCCGAGAACGCGGTGCAGCAGACGCGCCTGCTCTACGCCGGCGCCCATCGCATGACCGCGCTGCGGCTGTCCGCGCTGGACCTGCCGGAAGGCAACGCCATGCGCGCGCCCGGCGAGGCGCCCGGCATGATGGCGCTGGAGATCGCCATGGATGAGATGGCCGGCAAGCTCGGCCTCGATCCGGTGGAATTCCGCGTACGCAATGACACCCAGGTGGACCCGGAGAAGCCCGAGCGCCCGTTCTCGCAGCGGCGTCTGGTCGATTGCCTGCGCATCGGCGCCGAGCGCTTCGGCTGGAAGGGCCGCGCCACGCGCCCCGGCGCGGTGCGCGACGGCCAGTGGCTGGTGGGCATGGGCGTGGCGGCGGCGTTCCGCAACAACCAGGTGGCCAAGTCCGGCGCGCGCGTGCGGCTGGACAAGCGCGGCATGGTGACCGTGGAAACCGACATGACCGACATCGGCACGGGCAGCTACACCATCATCGCCCAGACCGCCGCCGAAATGCTGGGCCTGCCGATCGACAAGGTCATCGTGCGGCTGGGCGACTCGACCTTCCCGGTCTCGTCCGGCTCGGGCGGCCAGTGGGGCGGCAACAGCTCCACCGCCGGCGTCTACGCCGCGTGCGTGAAGCTGCGCGAGGCGATTGCCACGCAGGCCGGTCTTGATGCCGCCACGGCCGTGTTCGAGAACGGCCGGGTCCGCGCCGGCGGCAACAACCCGGGCGGGCGCGCCGTGCCGCTGGCCACCGTGGCCGCGCGCGGCGACATCGTGGCCGAAGACACCATCGAGTTCGGCGACCTCACGCGCCGCTACCAGCAATCCACCTTCGGCGCCCATTTCGTGGAAGTCGGCGTGGATGCGGACACCTGCGAGATCCGCGTGCGCCGCATGCTGGCGGTCTGCGCCGCCGGGCGCATCCTCAACCCGAAGTCGGCCCGCAGCCAGGTGATCGGCGCGATGACGATGGGCGTGGGCGCGGCGCTGATGGAGGAGCTGGCGGTGGACAAGCGGCTGGGCTGCTTCATCAACCACGACCTGGCCGGCTACGAGGTGCCCGTGCATGCGGACATCGGCCCGCAGGAGGTGGTGTTCCTCGACGAAACCGACCCGATGTCCTCGCCGATGAAGGCCAAGGGCGTGGGCGAACTGGGCATCTGCGGCGTGGGGGCCGCCATCGCCAACGCGGTCTTCAACGCCACCGGCGTGCGCGTGCGCGACTACCCGGTCACGCTCGACAAGCTGCTCGGGCGGATGCCCGACCTGTCAGCCTGAGGGCCTGAGGGCCTGAGCCCCTAGTCCCACGGCCGGGGCGCCGACACCGGATGCCGGTGTCGCGCCTCGGCCAGGATGCGGCATTCGTCCACCGCGCAGTAGCCGTCACGCTGCAGCGCACTCCAGACCTCGGTGGCGCTAAGGCCGGTCAGCGGCGTGTGGGGATCGAAATCGCACGACTCCACCCGCTCGGGCGGACCGAGCCAGGCGAGCATGGCGGGCGGGATGTTTTCCAGCGGGTGTGTGTGCGCGACGAAAAGAGCGCGTACACCACGACGATGTATCGAGATCTTCACGACGGTACCCTTCGAGAGGAACGGAACTGTCTAATTTTTAGGATGCCGGTCGGCCGGAGGTCAAGGGCGTCCCTGTATCAAAGTATTAATGCTCCAACGGATTAACGGATTAAAGCATCGGCGATCCGGTCGGCCGTGTTGACCGAGTCGGTCAGCCCCAGGTGGCCGTGGCCCACCGCCAGCCAGAGGCCGGGCTGGCCCTCGGCCGGTCCCACCACGGGCACGGAGTCCGGCATGCAGGGCCGGTGGCCCATCCAGGTGGTGACGTGGGCGTCTTCGAGCCCCTTGAATGTCTCCCGCGCTATACGTTCGAGGATGGCCGCGCGCTTCGGATCGGGCCGCGCCGCCAGCCCGGCGATCTCCACCGTGCCGCCCACGCGCAGCCCGCCCTCCATCGGCGTGACGAAGATCTTGCGATCGGTCAGCACCACGGTGCGCGACACCGCGCCGTGCCGGTTGGTGAACTGCACGTGATAGCCGCGCTGGCTCTCCAGCTGTAGCCGCACGCCCAGCGGGTCCAGCAGCCGGCGCGACCAGGCGCCCGCCGCCACCACCACGTGGTCCGCCGTGTGGCGGCCTTCCGCACCGCTCAGCAGCCATTCCCCGTCCTGCCGGCGCATCCCGCGAATCTCGTCGCGCACGATCCGGCCGCCGCGCGCGACGAAGGCCGCGGCAATCGCCTCCGTGTAGCGCGCCGGGTTGCGGATGGTGGCGTGGTCGGCCAGAAAGACGCCCGCCTGGTAGCGCGGCGCCACGCCGGGCTCGAGCGCCTCGATGCCGGCCCGGTCCAGCCGTTCGAAGCGGAAGCCGAAGCGCTCGCGCAGCTGCCACGCCGCCGCATCCGCCTCAAGCGCGGCAGCATCGGGGTACAGGTGCAGATGGCCGCGCCGCATGAACAGCTCGGGCACGCCGACTTCGCGCGCCAGCGCCTCGTGGCGGTCCCCGGCGTTGGCGTGGAGCGCGGCCAGCGCTGCCGCCGACTCCGCCACGCGCCCCGGCGCGGCCGAGAGGACGAAGCGCGTCAGCCACGCCGCCGCCGTGGGCAGGTAGGCCAGCCGCAGATGGAGCGGACTTTCCGGATCGAACAGCATCTTGGGGAGCGAGGCCAGCACGCCCGGCATGGCCAGCGGCGCCACCGAACTCACGCTGATGGCGCCCGAATTGCCGTAGCTGCACCCCTGCGCGGGGGCGTCCCGGTCGATCAGCGTCACGTCGGCGCCGCGCTTGCGCAGCGCCAGCGCGATACAGCAGCCCACAATGCCGGCGCCCACCACGGCAACCCGTGGCGTCTTGTCAGTCGTCTTCGTCATGGGCCGAAACCTTAGTCGGATAAGGCGCCGCCGGCAAGCCATCGCGCCGATGTTCGCCCAGCCGGGGCGCCGATGCATCGCCAATGCGCCGCCATGGCGCATGGCATGACACATTGCGGTGCGCCACACGGCCCGCCCGGCGCCGGGGCCGTGGCACGGAACCTGCTGAACCGGTGGCCAGGAGAGTAGAAGCGTTCAGCGGCCCGCCTCGCCATGTCGGGCCGCCCGGAAATTGCTCGCCGCGTGTTCCCACACCCATTTTCCGGAGAGCTTTTCCATGCGCCGCCGTTCCTTTCTCCATGCCACCGCCGCCACCGCTGTGTCGTCGCTGATCGCCGCCCCCGCCTTCGTGCGCGCCGCCGGCAGCCTGCAGAAGTTCAAGTTCAACCTCGGCTGGAAGGTCGAGGCGTCCGGCGCCGGCTTCCTGCTGGCCCAGCAGCGCGGCTACTACAAGGACGCCGGGCTCGACGTGGTGATCGACACCGGCAATGGCTCGGCCTCGGCCATCAGCCTCGTGGCGGGCGGCGCCTACGACTGCGCCTCGGCGGATCTGGCCGCTATGCTCGAATTCAACGCCGCCAACCCCGCCGCCGCGCTCAAGGCGGTGGCCATCCAGTACGACCTGAACCCGAACGCCGTGATCGTGCGCAAGGACGGCCCGATCCGCAAGCCGGGCGATCTGGCGGCCAAAACCATCCTCGGCCAGCCGTTCAACGCCTCGCGCAAGCTGTTCCCGGTGTTCGCCAAGGCGCAGGGCTTCGACCCGTCCTCGATCAAATGGGAGAGCGCCACGCCGGATATCGGCGACACCCGCTTCGTCAAGGGTGACTTCGACGCCGTGGCCTACTTCTACTTCACCGGCCTGCTCAACCTCAAGGCGCGCGGCATGGGCCCGGAGAAGCTCAGCGTGTTCCGCTTCTCCGACTACGGCATGAAATCGTACGGCAACGGGTTGGTGGCCAACCCGAAGAGCATGGCCGAGCACCCGGACGCCATGAAGGCCTTCGTCAAGGCCTCCACGCGCGGCTGGATCGAGGCCATGGCCGACCCGCAGGCCGGCGCCGCCGCCGTCAAGGCGCGCGAGCCGCTGGCCGACCAGACGCTGGAATTCGAACGGCTGAAGCTGATTGTCGACGGGTCGATGCGCACCCCCGATACGCTGCGCGACGGTTGGGGCGCCGCCACCCAGGCACGGCTGCAGGCCACCATCGACGAGACGGTCGGCGCGTTCGGGATGAAGCCCGGCCTGACCGTGGCGGATATCTGGACCGGCCAGTTCCTGCCGGCCCCGGCGGAACGCAAGCTCAAGGCGTAAGCCCCGGGGCTCCCCCCAAAGATCAACCGGCTGCGTGCACCACGCGCGGCCGGTCATGCACCCTGTTGGGGCCGATGCCGGCGCCGATGGGGGCTGACCGGCCCCTTGCGCCCCATGTTTGCTCACAAGTCTTGCATACAAGGCTGGCATACCACTTGCAATAGGAATGCCCGTGAGCGACATCCAAGAAAAACCCTCCGCCGACATTGCCCAGCGCATCACCGAGGCCATGCTCGCGCAAAAGCTGCTGCCGGGCTCGCGCCTGGGCGAGCAGGAACTGGCCGCGCTGTTCGGCGTCAGCCGCACGCTGGTGCGCGAGGCGCTGATGCGGCTGGCCGCGCGCGGCATGGTGACCGTAAGCGCCCGGCGCGGCTGGTACCTGATCGAACCCGGCGCCGACGATATCCGCGCCGCGTTTGCCGCCCGCCGCATCATCGAGACCGGCCTGCTGCGCGAGATCAGCGCGGCCCAGCCGCCCAGCGCGCCGGCCATCCACACACTGAAGGTGCATATCGCCCGCGAAAAGGCGGCGCTGGACGGCGACGACGCCGGCGAGCGCAGCTTCCTGCTCGGCGACTTCCATGTCTGCCTGTGCGCCGCGCTGGGCCACGGCCTGCTCGTGGATACCCTGCGCGACCTGACCGCGCGCACCACGCTCGTCGCCAGCCGCCAGCAGTCCGCCGCTGACGCGGGCCGCTCCTGCGCGCAGCACGAGGAAATCGTCAACGCGCTGGCCGCCGGCGACGGCGAACGCGCCGCCCGGTTGATGACCGACCACCTCGGCGAAGTCCACGCCAGCCTGGACGCCGTGCCGGCGGACCCGCTGGCCGGCCTGCGCCATGCCCTGGCGCCGGTTTCCGGCCGCGCGCCAGCGCCCCCGATCTCCGCTTCCTCCCGCTCCAACCCACCCGCTTTGCAAAAGGACTGACCGATGACCCCGACTCCATCGACCCCGCTGTTCTCCAAGGCGCGCCGCGCGCTGCTGCTGGGCGTGTTCGCCAGCGTCTGCGTGGCCGCCCTGCCCCGCCCGGCGCAGGCCGACACGCTCGCGGACATCACCAAGGCCGGCGTGCTGCGCGTGGCGGTGCCGCAGGACTTCCCGCCGTTCGGCTCGATTGGCGCCGACATGGCGCCGCAGGGCCTGGACATCGACGTGGCCGCGCTGATGGCGAAGCGGATGGGCGTGAAGCTGCAACTGGTGCCGGTGTCCAGCACCAACCGCGTGCCCTACCTCCAGACCCGCAAGGTGGACCTGATCATCTCCAGCCTCGGCAAGAATCCCGAGCGTGAGAAGGTGCTGGACTTCTCCGAAGCTTATGCCCCGTTCTACAACGGCGTGTTCGGCCCGGCCGACATGCCCGTGAAGAGCGCCGCCGACCTGGCCGGCAAGACCGTCGGCGTCACGCGCGGCGCGGTGGAGGACCTGGAGCTGTCGAAGATCGCCCCGGCCAACGCCACCATCAAGCGCTACGAGGACAACAACGCGACGATCTCCGCGTTCCTGTCCGGCCAGGTGCAGCTGATTGCCACCGGCAACGTGGTCGCCGCCGCGCTGATCGCCAAGCATGCGCCCAAGGCGCCCGAGACCAAGTTCCTGATCAAGAACTCGCCGTGCTTTATCGGCATGAACAAGGACGAGCCCGCGCTCCAGGCCAAGGTGAACGCCATCCTGGCCGAAGCCAAGAAGGACGGCGCGCTGAACTCGCTGTCGATCAAGTGGCTGCTGCGTCCGCTGCCGGCCCAGCTCTGATCTGAACCGCTTCCCCTCCCGCTGCAACCGGTCCCGTCCATGGCCTATCAGTTCGATTTCCTGTCGGTGCTCGACTACACCGACGTCCTGCTCAAGGGCATCGCCGTCACGGCCCAGCTCACGCTCACGGGCGGCGTGCTGGGCGTGGCGGTGGCCATCTTCGGCGCCTGGGCCCGGACGCAGGGGCCGGCTTGGCTGCGCGCCATCGTCGGCGCCTATGTGGAGATGATCCGGAACACGCCGTTCCTGATCCAGCTCTTCTTCATCTTCTTCGGCCTGCCCAGCCTGGGCGTGCAGTTGCCCGAGATGGTGGCCGCCTCGCTGGCGATGGTGATCAACCTGGGCGCCTACGGCACCGAGATCATCCGGGCCGGGCTGGCCGCCACGCCACGCGGCCAGTTCGAGGCCGGCGCCAGCCTGGCGATGTCGCCGCTGCAGGTGTTCCGCCATGTGGTGCTGCGCCCGGCGCTGCAGAAGATCTGGCCGGCGCTGTCGAGCCAGATCGTCATCGTCATGCTTGGCTCGGCGGTCTGCTCCCAGATTGCCGCCCAGGACCTGACCTACGCCGCCAACTTCATCCAGGGCCGCAACTTCCGCGCCTTCGAGGTCTATCTGGTGAGCACCGTGATCTACCTGTTGCTGGCGCTGCTGCTGCGCCAGCTGCTGCGCGGCGTGGGCCGGCAACTGTTTGCGCGGAGGGCGCGATGATCGACTTCACGCTATGGGACATCGTGCGCAACCTGCTGCTGGCCGCGCGCTGGACCGTCCTGCTGTCGCTGGTGGCCTTTGTCGGCGGCGGCGTGGTGGGCTTGTTGGTGCTGCTGATGCGCACCAGCAAGCGGCCCTTCCTGCGCCGGGCCACCTGGGCCTATATCGAGATCTTCCAGGGCACGCCGCTGCTGATGCAGTTATTCCTCGCCTTCTTCGGCCTCGCGCTGTTCGGCGTGGACGTGCCCGCGTGGCTCGCCGCCGGCGTGGCGCTGACGCTCTGGACCGCCGCCTTCCTGGCCGAGATCTGGCGCGGCTGCGTGGAGGCGATTCCGCGCGGCCAATGGGAGGCGTCCGGCAGCCTGGCCATGAGCTACGTGCAGCAGATGCGCCACGTGATCCTGCCGCAGGCCATGCGCATTG
Source organism: Cupriavidus sp. OV096 (assembly GCF_900115455.1). Taxonomy (NCBI): domain Bacteria; kingdom Pseudomonadati; phylum Pseudomonadota; class Betaproteobacteria; order Burkholderiales; family Burkholderiaceae; genus Cupriavidus; species Cupriavidus sp. OV096. The sequence goes on along the minus strand of NZ_FOWM01000005.1, from coordinate 356,064 downwards.
CCGTGGCGCCGACCGTCGGCTTTGGCGTGCAGGTCATCAAGGGCACCGCGCTCGCGTCGATCATCGGTTTCACCGAGCTGTCCAAGGCCGGCACGATGATTGTCAACGCGAGCTTCCAGCCATTCACCGTTTATGCCGCCGTGGCGCTGATGTACTTCGCGCTGTGCTGGCCCCTTTCGCAAGCCAGCAAACTGCTGGAGAGGAAATTCCATGCCGCTCATCGCCATTGACCAGGTCCGCAAGTCGTTCGGCAGCAACGAGGTCCTGAAGGGGGTGTCGCTGTCGGTGGAGCCGGGCGAGGTCATCGCCATCATCGGCAAGAGCGGCTCGGGCAAGAGCACGCTGCTCCGCTGCATCAACGGGCTGGAGTCCATCGACGCCGGCGCCATCACCGTGGCTGGCGCCCATCTGGCCGATACCGAGCTGCAACTGCGCGCGCTGCGGCTCAAGGTGGGCATGATCTTCCAGCAGTTCAACCTGTTTCCGCACCTGAGCGCGGGGCGCAACGTGATGTTGTCGCCAATGATCGTCAAGGGGGTGCCGGAGGCCCGGGCGCGCGAGCTGGCGGAGCTGAACCTGGCCCGCGTGGGCCTCTCGGCCAAGTTCGACGCCCATCCCGATCAACTCTCCGGCGGGCAGCAGCAGCGCGTGGCGATTGCCCGGGCGCTGGCGATGCAGCCCGCTGCGCTGCTGTGCGACGAGATCACCTCGGCGCTGGACCCGGAACTCGTCAACGAGGTGCTCCAGGTCATGCGCGGGCTGGCCGCCGATGGGATGACGCTGCTGATGGTCACGCACGAGATGCGCTTCGCCCGGGAAGTGTGCGACCGCGTGGTCTTCATGCACCAGGGCAAGGTCCACGAGATCGGGCCGCCGGACGAGGTCTTCGCCCGTCCGAAGACCCCGGAGTTGCAGCAGTTCCTGGGCATGGTGGAAGCCTAGGCGCTGACCTGACCCTGAGACTGCGCACGCAGGTTCTCGGTGGTCTCGCCCTTGCCGTCGGGCTGCCAGCCCGGGGGCATGGTCAGGTAGCCGAGGGCCGCGCCGAGGCTGGGGGCTGCCGCCATGTCGCGGAACAGGCCAATCCAGTGTTCGAACTGGTTCATCAGCGGGTTCACCGTGCGGGACGGCTTGACCAGCCCGTAGCGGCACGGCTCTTCGGCACGCTCGGCCACATAGGTACCGAACAGGCGGTCGAACACGATCAGCACGCCGCCGTAGTTCGCATCGAGGTAATCCACATTCGAGGCATGGTGCACGCGATGCGCCGACGGCGTGTTGAACACGTATTCGAGCCAGCCCAGGCGCGGCACCCACGTGTTGTGCAGCCAGAACTGGTAGAGCAGGTTGAACATCAGCGTGGCCAGCACCACTTCCGGCCGCACACCCAGCCAGACCAGCGGCGCGAAGAAGATGGCCGTGCCGGTAAGCTTGCCGGTCCAGCCGAGCCGGTAGGCCGAGGCCAGCGTGAGCTGGTTCGGCGAGTGGTGGACCGCGTGGGTCGCCCAGAAGAAGCGCACGCGGTGCGAGGCGCGGTGATACCAGTAGTAGCAGAACTCCTGCCCCACGAAGAGCAGCAGCACCATCAGCGCGCTGTTGAGCGTGACCGTGAACAGGCGGTGATCCCAGGCAAAGGCGAACACGGGCGTGGCCAGCGAGAGCGGCAGCAGCACCGACAGCTTGCGGCCGGCCAGGTCGGCCAGCGACAGCCAGACCTCCCGCCAGTCGAACGGGGCATTCGAATTCCGGCGCTTGCGCCAGAGCACCACGGCTTCGACCAGCGAGACGGCGACGATGAATGCCGTGGCGTAGAGGGCTATCCGCTGGACGGATAGTTCGGGGTTGGCGGTGGGAGTCAGCATGGCGTGCCTCATGGGGTAGTCGATTGGGGATCGGGACGATGTTGCGTCGCGGTGAGCCAAATGTAGGTGCCGCCCGCCAGCCGCGCCATGCGGGAAATATGTCGCCGGATGTCATGCCCGGAACGGCGCCACGCCGTGTAACACCGCGACATGGTTTGCGCCTCGCGGACTGCCCCGTCCCCTCCTATATTTCGTCCCGTTGCCGCCGCACATCGGTCGGCTGAAACTCACCAGGAAGGGACTCATCATGAAACGCCTCAGCTTCGTTACCGCTACCGCCGCCCTCATCGTTGCCACCGTCACCGCCGCCACGCCCGCCTTCGCCGGCTGGTATGGCGCTGGGGCGGTCGTCGTCATGCCGCCGCCGCACGTTGTCTATGTCGCCCCGGCGCCGCGCCCCGTCTATGTCGCCCCGCCGCTGCCGCCGGTCTATGTCACGCCCCAAGGCGAATATGTCGCGCCGCGTGCCGTCTATGTGGCGCCGCCGCCCCACCCGGCGGTGTGGGTGCCGGGACATTGGGTCGGACGTGTCTGGGTGCCCGCACACTACGCATGACTTCGGGTATCGTTCCCGCATGACGGATGGTCACGGAGACATGCCATGGAGGTAGTCAACCGCATCCTCGTGCTGGACGACGAGGCCGAGTTGCGCAACATGTTGCAGCGCTTCCTGACCAGCCAGGGCTTCCGCGTGCGCGCCGTGGCCGATGGCAAGCAGCTCGACCGCTACCTCCAGCGCGAACCCTACGACCTGCTCGTACTCGACCTGATGATGGCGCCCGAGGATGGCCTGACCATCTGCCGGCGGTTGCGTGCGGACGGCATCACGCTGCCCGTGCTGATGCTGACCGCCAAGGGCGATCCCATGGACCGCGTGCTGGGGCTGGAGACCGGCGCCGATGACTACCTCTCCAAGCCGTTCGTGCCGGACGAGCTGGTCGCCCGCATCCGTGCGCTGCTGCGGCGGCAGCGGATCGCGTCGGGCGATCCCACCGTCACCGCGCAGACGCTGCGCTTCGGCGAATTCGAGTTCGATGTCGGCCAGCAGACGCTGCGGCTGCGTGGCGATCCCGTGGAGGTGCATTCGGCCCAGATGCTGTTGCTGCACGCGCTCGGCTCCTCGCCCAACCGGCCCGTGAGCAGGGAGAACCTGCTGGCCCGCGCGCGCGGGCGCGACCATGACGCGCTGGACCGCAGCATCGACGTACAGGTGCTGCGCCTGCGCCAGATCATCGAGGAAGACCCATCCAAGCCCCGTTTCATCAAGACGGTGTGGGGCGTGGGCTACATGCTGGTGGCCGGCGTGGCGGCGTGATGCGGCTGCCCCGGTCGCTGCTGGCGCGCAATATCGCCCTGCTGGTGGCGCTGGTGGCCGTCACGCAGGCGTGCTCCCTCTCGGTACTGCTCCACTATGTGCAGCGCCCGCGTATCGAGCGCGCGGCCATTATCTTTGCGGACTATGTGAAGACCCTCGATGGCGTGCTGGCCGCGCTGCCGCCTGCCGAGGCGCAGGCGGTCACCACGCGGCTCAACGCCCAGGCGGCGGACCCTGTGCCGGAGCCCACGCCGGACGGCGCCGCCAGCCCCTTGCAACTGTTCCGCACCTACCAGCGCGATGTCTTCCTGCACGCCCTGCGCCGCGACCTGCCGCCCGACATGCCAGTGCGCTGGCAGATCGACGCCCCCGATGGCGAGGAACGGCTGTGGATCCGCGTGCACGTGGCCCACACCCCGGCGTGGATTTCCTTGCCGATGACCGCCGATGCCCGCGCCAGCGGCATCCTGGCCGCGCTGGCGCTCTCGACCGCGCTGGCGATGCTGGCCGCGCTGACCGGCTACCTGATCCAGCGCCACCTGAACCGGCCCCTGCAGGACCTCGCCCGCGCCGCAGGCGACGTGTGCGCTGGAGAGATGCCCGCGCCGCTCCCCACGGACGGCCCCACGGAAATCGCGCAGGTCAGCGCCGCTTTCAACCAGATGACCGACGCCCTGCGCCAGGCGGAAGCCACCCGCGCGCTGATGCTGGCGGGCATCTCGCACGACATCCGCACGCCACTGACCAAGCTGCGCCTGGGCATGGCGATGGCCATGCCACGCGGCAGCGACGACGCTTTCGTTGCCTCCACCGAAAGCTATCTCGACCAGATCGACACCATCCTCCAGCAATTCATGGACTACGCCGGCAGCGGCGAGCGCGAGCCGCCCCAGCCGGGCGACCTCAACGCGCTGGTGCAGCAGTTGTCGTCCGATTTTGCGGGGCTGGGACACAGCTTCGAGTTGTCGATCGGCAACCTGCCGCCGCTCGACTACCGCCCGGTGAGCCTGATGCGGCTGCTGATGAACCTGATGCAGAACGCGGTGGTCTACGGCCGCACCGGACTGGCCGTGCGCACCTGGGCCGATGCGGAGACCGCCTATGTGGCGGTGTGCGACCGGGGCGACGGCATCGGCGCGCAGCAGTTGGAGCAGCTCAAGGCGCCGTTCGCACGCGGCGACAACGCGCGCGGTCATTCGGGCGGCACCGGGCTGGGGCTGGCGATTGTGGAGCGCATCGCGCGGCTGCACGGCGGCTCGCTGCAATTCCGCCCACGTGACGGCGGCGGCCTCGAAGCCGTAGTGGCGCTGCCGCTGCGGCCAGCGGCCTGACATTTCTCGACATACTTGCTGCATGGCATCTGTGGTCGGTTTTTCCCATACTGGGTTCCAGCGATGCACCGACACGCTCCAACCCAACCGATACAGGATTTCGCCATGCAAACCACCCAACTCTCCCTCATTGCCCGCCGCTTCACCCTCGCCACGCTGACGGCCGCCGCGCTGCTGGCCGCCGGCTACGCCAACGCCACTACCATCACGCAGGGCACCGCCGCCCTCCCCGGCAACGCGGACATCATCTACGTGCAGACCTTCAACGCCAACCCCGATCAGGTCAAGGTAGACAGCCGCGTGATGCAAAAGGTCATGTCGATGGCCGGCGCGGACAGCCAGGCTGGCAAGGCCATGCACGATGCGCGCGAGGCCCGTGATCAGGTGAGCGATGAAATCGTGCGGCAGCTGCGTGCCAAGGGGCTCAACGCAGTGCGCCTCGATGGCGCGGTCCCGGCGGGCGCGAATGCGTTGGTCGTTACCGGCCAGTTCGACAAGATCGACGAAGGCAACCTGCGCCGCCGCATGGTGGTGGGCCTGGGCGCGGGCAAGAGCGATGTGGGCGCGTCGGTCGAACTGGTCTACCAGCCCGCCAATGGCCCGGCGGTGGCGGTGCAGGACTTCCACGCCAGCGCGGATAGCGGCCACATGCCCGGCGTGGCGGAGACCGCCGGCGTGGGCGCGGTGGCCGGCCATGTGGCCATGTCAGCCGCCGCCGGCGGCGCGGCGCACGGCGTCAGCGAACTGCAGCACGACAGCGTCTACAACGACGCCACGCGTCTTGCCGACGCCATCGCCAAGCAGGTTGCCCAATCCGCCCAATCCGCTCAGCGCCCGCTCTCCTGAAGCATGCGGGTCATCAGGTAGAGGCGCGGGACGATGGAATCGAGTTCGATGTACTCGTCGCGCGCGTGATAGCCAAAGCCGGACAGGCCGAAGCTCTCCACCACGGCGGCCTTGCCCGACTGGCCCGCGAAGCCGGCATCCGTGGCGCCGCCCGTGCCGGGAAACAGGGCCAGCTGCCGGCCGTCCAGTTCCGCGTAGATCTTCTGGGCCTGCGCCGCCAGTTCCCGGCCACGCGCATTGACCACGAAGGGCGGACGGCCCTCTTCCATCGTGATGGTGGTCTGCGTATCGGGCACCAGATGACCGGCGTTGACCTTCTCCTGCAGCGCCGCCTGGAGCTTCTGGGCGGCACCGTTGGCCGTGATCCGCACATCGCCGAAGGCGCTGGCCGAAGCAGGAATCTGGTTGCGGGCATCCCCAGCCTTGGCATTGGTCCAGTTCAGTTGCGAGCCCGGCACGGACTTCGCCACATCGCGCGTCTGCTGCAGCTGGTAGGCCAGTTCCATCAAGGCATTGCGGCCCAGCTCCGGCGCGGCGCCGGCGTGCGAGGCGCGGCCCTGAACAGCCATCGTCGCGGAGGCCGTGCCAGCGGCGCCGAGCAGCAGGGATTCGGTCTTGGCCACGGCCTTGGCCGGATTGGGCTCGCAGGACAGCACCACATCGTGCTGCGCCCCCAGCGCGGCAATGGCGGCGCCCGAGCCGAGCGAGCCGATTTCCTCGTCCGCATTGAACAGCACGGTCACCCGCGCGAAGTCCTTCCAGCCCTGCGCCTTCATGATCTCCAGCGCGTGCAGGATGACCGCGATGCCGCCCTTGTCATCGGCGATGCCCGGCCCGTAGAGCTTGTTGCCGTCCTCGCGAATCGGCTGCGAGGCCAGCGTGTTGCGCGCGTAGACGGTGTCCATATGGGCGATCAGCATGACGCGGCCTGTGCCCGTGCCTTCCAGCGTGCCCTTGACGATCGGGCCGTGGCCCTGCGCCGCCGGCACGCGCTCCACGCTGGCACCCAGCGCCTTGAGGCGCTTCTCGGTGTAGGCGGCCATGCGGTTCAGCCCTTCGACGTCATGGCTGCCGGACTCGATCGACACCATCTCCTTAAGCGACTGCACCACGCCCGGCTGCGCGGCCTGTGCCGCTTGCAGCAGGGCCGCGTCCGGCCCGGCGGCCAGCGCGGCGCCGCTCCAGGCCAATGACAACGCGAGGGAGAGCGCGGCGGGCAGCGCTGCGCGGCGGTGACGAACGGAACGGGGCATGAGGATTCCTGTGTGGACGGTTGGCGACAAAAGCCGATCCTATCGCCTGCGCGCGCGGCCGGGGAGGGTCAATCCCGCCAATCCACGCGCCGTTCCCGCCACCGGCATGCCCCCAAAGCACTCAGCTGCTCAGCGAAATCCGGTTGACGACGTCCTCCACGCCGTACACATACCAGGCATCCCGCTCGACCTGCTTGCGCGCGCCCTCGCTCGTGGCGTAGCCGTCGAGCGTCACCACGCGTTTCGCGGTGCGCACCGCGATGCGGCCCGCATCGACGAAGGGATCGGTTTCCAGCACCAGTTGCAGCGCCTCGGTGATTTCCTCATCGCTATCGGCCTCGGCCGGCGCCACCACGAGTTCGTTCACCACGCAGCGGCAGCCGCGCGACCACCACGCCAGCACGCCGGCCAGCCGCATGTGGGAAAGGCTGATCACATTGCCGGACAGCGTGACCACGCCATTGGCGGCGGCCACCTCGATCCAGCCGCTGCGCTCGCCCACGGCCTCGCGGCGCGCCTCGTCCTGGCCCTTCACCTTCGCGCAAATCTTGCAGTTGCGGAAATCGATCGCGGTAAGCAGCCGTTGGCACACGGCATCGCGCAGTTCGCCGTCGCCCACCGGCGCGGCGCCATCGGCAATGCGCAGGTGGTCAATGACCATGGTCACGCCGTCCACGCGCCGCAGGTGCGCGGCGGCGCGCGTCTTGTCGACGATGTCCGCTACCTCGCCCTCGAGGATCAGCGCGCCGTCGGAAAGCCGCAGGTGAATGGTGGGATGGAGATGGTGGCCCTGATACGGCACATGCGCCAACGCGGCTCGCGCCTGCGTCAGCACCGCTTCGCTACTCTGCATGATGTTTCTCCATGTTTCGTGGAGATGAGTGGCGCGCGCCCCTGCCTGCGAGCACGCGTGGCAGCGACAGTGCCGCGCATCAGCCCGCGCGGCCTGTCCGTCCAGCTATTGTAGGCATTCCGATGGGGGCGCGTTGGCGGAGTGATGCCGGCGCCGCAGGGGGGGAAACGGATCAGCGCGTGCCGGGCTGGCAGGTGCCGCGCATGCCGGCCAGCACGGCGTGGATCTGTGCGACCACGGCAGCGCCCTCGCCCACGGCGGAAGCCACCCGCTTGATCGATCCCGAACGCACGTCGCCGATGGCGAACACGCCTTCCAGGCTGGTTTGCAGGGACGGCACGTGCGGCGCGGCATCGGGCACTTCGGCCCCGGTCAACACGAAACCCTTCTCGTCGCGCAGCACGCCGCAGGTGGCCAACCACGCGGTATTCGGCGCCGCGCCGATGAAGACGAACAGGTGATGCGTGGTCATGCAGCCCTCCACGCCGCCCGCGCCCCGGTAATACACCCGTTCGAGACGTGCCCCGCCTTCAAGCGCGCGCAGGTCCACGCGGGTATGCACGGTCACGTTGGGCAGCACGGCGATCCGCTCAGTCAGGTAGCGCGACATGCTGTGCTCAAGGCTGGTGCCCCGGATAAACAGGTGCACGTGCTCGGCATGCGCGGCCAGGAACACCGCCGCCTGCCCGGCGGAATTGCCGCCGCCCACCAGCAGCACCGGCTCCTTGCGGCACAGGCGCGCCTCGATCGGCGTGGCCCAGTAGTAGATGCCGGACGACTCGAAGCGATCGAGCCCGGTCACGTCCGGTCGCCGGTATTCGGCGCCGCTGGCGATCACCACGGTGCGCGCGGCAATGCGGCGGTCATCGGTCAGTTCCACGAAGAGCGGACGCCGGTCGCAATACAGGGCCTTCACTTCACATGGAATGCCGATATGGGCGCCGAATTTCTGCGCCTGGGCGAAGGCGCGGCTGGCCAGCGACTGCCCGGTGATGCCCGTGGGAAAGCCGAGGTAGTTCTCGATGCGCGCGCTGGTGCCAGCCTGCCCGCCCGGCCCACGACAGTCGAGCACGGCCACGGACAGCCCTTCGGACGCCGCATAGACGGCGGTGGCCAGCCCGGCCGGGCCGGCGCCGACCACCGCCACGTCGTAGACGTGGGTGGGATCGAACTCGGGAATCAGGCCCAGGCACGAGGCCAGGTGGCCTTCGTCCGGATTGCGCAGCACGGTGCCGTCCGGGCAGACCACGAGCGGGAAGTCGTCCGGCAGCGGGGTCAGGCGTTCGAGCAGCGCAACGGCCTCGGGGTCCATCGCCGCGTCGAGCGTGGTGTTGGGAAAGCCGTTGCGCCGCAGGAAGTTCTGCAGCGCCACCAGCCGCCCGTTGTCCGGCGCGCCCACCAGCACCACGCCGTGGCCGCGCTCGATCACCAGCATGCGGCGCAGGATCAGCGCGCGCATGATGGTCTCGCCGAGATCGGCCTCGCTGATCATCATCGCGCTCAGTTCGTCGGGGCGCACCAGCACGGCCTCCACGTCCTCGATCACGCGCGCATCCACCACGGCTGGCTTGTTCGAGAGCTGCGTCACGTCCGAGGTGAACTCGCCGCGCTGGGTGTAGGTGTGGAGGACGCGCTCGTGGCCCAGCCCATCGCGCCCGACGATGCGCACCTTGCCGGACAGGATCAGGAACATCCCCGGGCACAGGCTGCCGGCGCGGTACAGGCATTCGCCAACAGCGAAGTGCGACAGGCGCCCGAAGCGGCGCACGCGCTGGATGTCCTCCTCGGTCAGCACGGGGAACATCTGCGCGTAGCGCGGGTGCTCGCGCACCCCGGCGTCATCCTCCGGAACCGGATTGTCGACCATCACCCCCTCCCGCGCTCGGCCATCCACCGCTATATATATAGGCCATCGGCTAGGCGGCGACCCGGCCGGGCGCGTCCATCAGCTTCTCCATGGTGATGGGCAGGTCACGGATGCGCTTGCCCGTGGCGTGGTAGACCGCGTTGGCCACCGCCGCCGCAAAGCCGGTAATGCCGATCTCCCCGATGCCGCGCGCGCCGAACTCGTTGAAGGCCAGGTCGGGGTAGTCGAGCAGGATGACGTCGATGTCCGGCTGGTCCGCATGCACCGGCATCACGTACTCGGCGTAGTTGTTGTTGCCCGGGATGCCGTTGCGCTCGTCGTACTCGGTGGCCTCGAACAGCGCCATGCCCACGCCCATGACGATGGCGCCTTCCACCTGATTGCGCGCCGTCAGTGGGTTGATGACGCGGCCCACGTCGATGGCGCTGACCACGCGCGCCACGCGCAGGCGCGAGATGCCGGGGTCCCAGCGCACCTCCACGAAATGCGCGCCGAACGACATGAACGACATCCTGTCCGTGGGCGTGCCGCCCGTGCGCGCATGACCATCGGCGCTAGCAAAGCGCTGCGCGGTCAGCACGGTGGCGTAGTCCACGGTGCGCGTTCCATCGGTCAGGCAGCCATTCTCGAAGCGAAGCGACTCGGGCTTCGCCCCGGCGAACGGCGCGCCCTCCTGCGTGGCAAACGTGCGCAACTGGTCGATGGCGTTGCGCGTGGCCTCTGCGATGGCCGGCAGGACGCTGGCCGTGGCCCACGATCCGCCCGAGACCGGTGCCGCCGGGAACGAGGAATCGCCCAGCTTCACCTCGATCTTCTCGAACGGCAGGCCGGTCAGCTCGCTCACCGTCTGCGCCGCAATCGTGTAGGTACCGGTGCCGATGTCCTGGATCGAGCAGATCACCGCGGCCGTGCCGTCGCTGCGCAACTGCACCCGCGCTTCGGCTGGGGTGCGCCAGGCGTCCCAGTTGCAGACGGCCACGCCGTAGCCGGCAATCTCGTCGCCCACACGCATCGCACCGATGCGCGGGTCGCGCCTGGCCCAGCCAAACTTGCGGGCGCCCTGCTCGATGGCCTCGCGCAGGTGGTTGCTGGACCACGGCAGGTTGGTGCTTTCGTCGCGCGTGGAGATGTTATCGAGGCGGAACTGCACCGGGTCCTTCTGGCACGCCAGCGCCAGTTCGTCGATGGCGGATTCGAGCGCGAACAGGCCCGGCGCGGCGCCGGGCGCGCGCATGGAGGTGGGCGCGCCCCGGTGCACGTCGATGGTGTGGTGCGTGACCAGCACGCTCGGGCAGGTGTACAGGCTCGACGTCATGCCGCCGCAGTTCTCCACGTACTGCTCGATAAAGGACGTGGTGTTGATCGACTCATGCCGGATCGACGTGATCTTGCCGTCGGCGCCCGCCGACAGCCGGAGGTGCTGTTTCGTCTCCGGCCGCTGCCCCGTGGTCGTGAACATCTGCGCGCGTGGCACCACCAGCTTCACCGGGCGCCCGGTCATCTTGGCCGCCGCGCAGGCGGCCACGGAGTGCGGCCACAGGAACAGCTTGGCGCCAAAGCCCGAGCCGATGAACGGCGCGTCCACGCTCACGCTCTCCGGCGTGAGTCCGAAGATCAGGGCCAACGTGTTGCGATGAACCAGCACGCCTTGCGAGGCCTCGTAGAGATGCAGGTCGCCGCCCTCCCACCACGCCACCGTGGCGTGCATCTCCATTGGATTGTGGGTCTCCACCGGCGTGTGGTACACGGCATCGACACGGACCGGCGCGGCGTCGAAGTCCCTGGCCGGCTCGCCGCGCGTGTGGCCGCGCCCGCCGTCCTGCAGCTTGCCAGCCGCCATGCCCTGCTCCAGATTGGCGAGTGCCTTGGCCGCGGCATACGTCACCTTCACAAGCTGGGCCGCCTCTCGCGCATGCTCGTAGGTGTCCGCCACGACCAGCGCGACGAACTGGCCGGCGTAGTGCACCTTCGCGTCCTCGAACGGCAGGCGGTGCTCGTCCGTGATGCCGGCGGTCAGGATCGTGGCCGGCGAGATCGGCGCCTTCGGCGCGCGGTAGAGCCGCAGGAAATTGTCATGGTGCAGGATGTCGACCACGCCCGGCACGCGCCGCGCGGCGGCGGTGTCGATGCCCGTGACGCGCCCGCTCGCAATCGTGCTGAATACGCCATAGGCATGCAGCATGCCGGGCAGGTTGCGGTCCGCCGTGTAGAGCGCGGCGCCGGTGACCTTGAGTCGACCGTCGATACGGCGCGGCGACGCGCCGATGGCATTCTTGTTCACGCTGGACTCCCGTTGTCGAGTGAAGGTCCGCTGGATCGGGGATGGATCGGGGCAGCCGGTCAGGCGACGAGCCGCGTCAGGTTGCGCGATACCGCCTGCTGGCCAAGCAGCAGCTTGAAGCCGTTCTGGCCATAGGACTGCGCGCCCGCCATGGCAGCGGCGGCGGTCTCGCGGATCAGCGCGTCCGTCACCGCCTTGCCGCGCAGCACCGCCTCGGCATTGGCGGCCCGCCACGGCTTGGTGGTGACGCCACCGAGCGCGATGCGCACGTCCCGCACGGTGCGACCATCCAGCACCACCACCACCGCACTCGACGCCAGCGCGAACTGGTAGGAGCCCCGGTCGCGCAGCTTCAGGTAGGCCGAGCGGCTGTTCGGCAGCGGCGCATCGAGCGTGATGTGCGTGATCATCTCGTCGGCCTCCAGCGCGTGCTCCTTCCACGGCGTTTCACCGGGCAGCAGGTGGAAGTCCGCGAACGGGATGTCACGCCGGCCCTTGGGCCCCTGCACGTGGATGGTGGCGCCGATGGCGACCATCGCCACGCACATATCGGACGGATGCGCGGCGATGCACTGGTTGCTGCCGCCCAGCACCGCGTGCACGTTGCGGTTCAGCCCGTCGATGGCGGGGCAGCCCGAGCCCGGCTCGCGCTTGTTGCAGGGCGACACGCCATCGCGAAAGTACCCGCAACGCACCCGCTGCATCACATTGCCGGCCGTGGTGGCCTTGTTGCGCAGCTGCGTGCTGGCACCGGACAGCAGCGCCTGCGACAGCGCCGGGTGATGCTTGACGATGTGCGGATGGCGCGCCAGCTCGGTGTTGCTGACCATCGCGCCAATCCGCACCCGGCCGTCCTCAGCCACCTCGACCTGGTTGAGGCCGAGTTTGTGGATGTCCACCACGCGCGGCGGGTGCATCACGTCCAGCTTCATGAGGTCCAGCAGGGTGGTGCCACCGGCCAGATAGGCGGTCTCAGGCGCGCGCGCGTGCAGCACGATGGCCTGCTCGACGTCCGCCGCGCGGGCATACTCGAAGGTACGCATGGCTAGCCTCTCTTCATTTTGCCGCGTGCGTCCTGGACGGCCGCGACGATGTTCCGGTAGGCGCCGCAGCGGCAGATGTTGCCGCTCATCGCCTCGCGCACGGCCGCGTCGTCGGTCGGGATGCGCTTGTCGCCGAGCACGCCCACGGCGCTCATCATCTGGCCGGCGGTGCAGTAGCCGCACTGGTAGGCGTCGTGATCCCAGAAAGCCTGCTGCACCGGGTGCAGCGTGCCGCCCTGGGAGAGCCCTTCGATGGTGGTGATCTCGTCGCCGTCATGCATCACCGCGAGCGACAGGCAGGCATTGATCGCCACGCCGTTCACGTGCAGCGTGCACGCCCCGCACTGGCCATGGTCACACCCCTTTTTGGTGCCAGTGAGGTGCAGTTGATCGCGCAAGACGTCAAGCAGTATGGCGTTGGGCGCCACCGTAAGCGACTGGAGCGTGCCGTTGACCTTGAAGCTCACCGCGTGGCCGGCGCCGGCCTGCGGCGCGGCGGGTTGCACGCCGCCGGTGCGGGCACGGCCACCATTCTGCTGACAAGAGTCGTCCATTTCCCGTTCTCCTTGAACGCGAGCGGCGCAAGTTCACGAGGAACATTGCAGGATTGTCATCTGGCGAAATTGTCCAGACATTTGCAAGTGGCAGGCTTGCGATGCCGGACGGGGCAGTGTGGGTATTTGCAGCTAGTACAACAGTATTCGAACAAGCGCTTCAGTTTTTCAAGGTCTCTGGAGAGCCTTGCTGTCGCGCCGGCGCTGGTGTAGGCTTGCAACTACGATCTATTGAGTCCTAGTTAAAAATGTCCCATATCAGCACGGGTGTCGAGTACGGGCTGCACTGCCTGCTCTATCTGTCCCGTTCCAACATGGCCGTGGAAGAGGCCAGCGTGCGCGACCTCGCCGAGCTGCAGGGCATCCCCACCGAGTTCCTGGCCAAGCTGTTCACCAAGCTCGCGAAGGCCGAACTCGTGGTGGCCACCGAAGGCATCAAGGGCGGCTTTCGGCTCGCCCGCCCGCCTTCGCGCATCTCGGTCTACGACGTCATCGTCGCCATCGACGGCGACAAGCCGCTGTTCGAGTGCCGGGAGATCCGCGAGCGCAGTGCCGTATTCGAGGGCTGCCCGCCGGCATGGGCGACGCGCGGCGTGTGCACGATCCACGCCGTGATGCAGTCTGCCGAGAAGGCGATGCGCGCCGAGTTGAAAAATCACACGCTGGCCGACATTGCCGAACGCACCGTGGAGAAAGTGCCCGCCGCCTACGGCGGGCAGGTAGTGGAGTGGCTGACAGACCGCGCGGCCAACCGGCGCAGCGCAAGATAAAAAAAGGGCGATCCCGGCGGATCGCCCTTCTTCTTTCCCCCCAGCCCGATCAGGCCACGACGATGCGGCGCGGGTCAGCCGACGCCAGTGCCTCGGCCCGGTTCGCGCTCGGCGGATAGATCCATTCCGTGTTGATCCTGGTCTTCAGCGCCTTGGCCTCCGCGCCGGACAGCTTCACCTGGCGGTCCCAGCCCTCGGTGTAGACCGCGCCCCACGGACCCAGGTCCAGACAGGTCACGTACTTCGGCTGGCTGTACGGGATCGGCGGCTGGCCCAGCAGGTCGGCTGCCACGTTGTGCCCCGCGGACCGCCCGAGGTTCATCGCGTGCTGGCACGACATCATCGTGACGTTGCCCTCGTCATCGGTCGCCGCACGGGCCACATCGCCTGTGGCATAGACGTGCGCCACGCCATCGACCTTCAGGTTTCGATCGACGTGCAACCGGCCGAAGTTGTCGCGCTGCGCGGGGATCTGGTCGGTCAGCGCGCTCGCGCGGGCGCCTGCGGTCCAGATCACGGTCTGGGCGTCGATGCGCTCGCCGCTTTCCAGCGTGACGCCTTCCGCGTCCACCGACGCGACACCGGAGCCCAGCTTCCACGTCACGCCGAGTTCGGTCAGCGCCTCGGTGATCACCGGGCGCGGCCCCTGGCCCAGGTCCGGACCGATCTCGCCATTGCGCTCTACCATGATGACGCGCACTGCGGCATCGGCACCGAGCACTTCGCGCAGCCGCGCCGGCATTTCGGCCGCCGTCTCGATGCCGGTGAAGCCAGCGCCGGCGATCACCACGGTATTGCGCGCCACGCTGTCTGGGCGGCCGGCCAGACCGTGCAGATGCACTTCCAGCCGGGCGGCATCGGCCACCTGATCGACGTTGAAGGCATGCGCTTCGAGCCCATTGATCGCCGGCCGGAACAGCCGACTGCCGGCCGCCAGCACCAGGCGGTCATAGCCAAGCGTCTGGCGCGATGGTTCGGCGCCCACGCCCCTCACCTCCACTTCACGGGCCGCCACGTCGATGCGCTCGACGAAGCCCTGTACGAACCGCACGCCGGTAGCGGCGAAGATCTCCAGCAGCGGCGCCTTCATCTTCAGCGGGTTCTGCTCGTAGAGCCGCGGACGCACGTGCAGCGCCGGCTCCGGCGCGATCAGCACGATTTCCACATCGGTACGCGCGGCCTCGTCGAGTAGACGAGCCGAAGCGAGGGCGCTCCACATGCCGGCAAAACCGGCGCCAATGACAAGAATGCGTTGGGACATCTCTACTGCTCCTGAATGGATCTGTGCTGCCTTGACCAGCGGCGACGCCGCGGCGATCTCCAGCCCGCCTTTCTCGATGCGGCTTAACTACGATTGTATTAGTCGTAGTTAAGCCGCGCAAGAAATTTTGGGGCGGGGTTTACGCCAACCCATCCACCGCTTGCGGTACGACCGCGGATCGGCTATCTTCATCTCCGACTATATCAGTCGTAGTAATGAAATGAAGTCGATCATGAGGCAGTTTGGTTCTGATCGGCTCCAACCTGAACACCCAACAAGCAGGACGGAACATGCGTATCGACTACACCAAAACTTCCCCGGCCGGCGTCAAGGCGCTTGGCAGTGTCTACGGCTACATCACGCAGTCCGGGCTCGACCCCGCGCTCGTGGAGCTGACCTACCTGCGCATCAGCCAGATCAACGGCTGCGCCTACTGTCTGGACATGCACACACGGGATCTCACGCGCAGGGGCGTGGACGTGCAGAAGCTCGCGCTGGTCCAGGTCTGGCACGAGGCCGGCAGCCTGTTCTCCGACCGCGAAAAGGCCGCACTGGCCTGGGCCGAATCGGTGACCCGTGTCGCCGACACCCATGTGCCCGACGACGCCTTCGAGGCTGCCGCCGCCGTCTTCGAGGAAAAAGAACTGGCCGACCTGACCATCGCGATCGGCCTCATGAACGCCTTCAACCGGCTGGCAATCAGCTTCCGGCGCGGGCCGGAGGGCGCGGTGTAACGGCGACAGGAGCCGTCAGCGGCGTGTTCGCCACGTAGGAAAGGCGGCGGCCCGTGGTGGCGACACGGGCCACGCTGGGGACCCTCAACGAAACGCCGCGCGGACCTCTTCGATCGTCTCGTGCGGACGCTGCAGGTGCGGGTAATGGCCCGTGGCGGGCAGCAGCCGCAATGGCGCTCCGGTCCTGCGCGCGAACTCGACGCCCATTTCCTTGTTGATATAGATGTCCTGCTCGCCCCACACCACGCGTACCGGGGCCTTCAGGCCCGGCAGCCGCGCCTCGAACGCATTCTGATCCCGCGTGAAGTGCGCGTAGTAGTGCGCGAACGCGTCGGCCGACGTCAGCGCCCCGTTCTGCCAGCCACGTGCAAGATCGGCACGATAATCCGCATCCAACGCATAGCGCGCCCCCTCCGGCAATCCACGCGTGAACGCGTTCTGCAGAATCTCGTCGCGCGAGGCATTGAAGGCGCTCCGCACGGCTTCGGCCGATGCGGGCTCCTTGAGCGCCTGCAGGCGTTCCTGCATGTATTGCGGGCGGTTGAACGGTGCGAAGTCGCCGACGATGATGGTCCGGGCGATGCTGGGCCGGTCGATGGCCGCCAGCAACGCCGGCAAGGCTGCGATGTCGGTGGCGTAGATCACCAGGCGGCTGCTGTCGATGCCTGCCGTGTCGATGTAGCGCGTCAGTACCGTGGCGTAGTCACGCGGCGCGTAGGCGAAACGCTCGGCAGGCGGACGTGAAGAATCGCCATAGCCCGGCCAGTCGAACGCGTGGACTTCGTATTCCTCCCCAAGCGTCCTGGCAATCTCTTTCCAGGCGAGCATGGTTTCGGGAAAACCGTGCAGGAACAGCACCGTGCCTCGCGGTGCCGCCGGCCCGACCACCATCCGCCGCAAACGCAGTTCGGGATCGACATCCACATAACTCACTTCCGCAACGGGCTCGCTGGCCGCTGCGATAGCGGCGCCTGTGCCGGCCATAAGCGCCGCGGAGACACTGACTGCAGTGGCCACCGACCGTGCCGACCGACGGATTGCTGATTTCGCTTTCATCTCGTTTCCTCCTGCACCGGCCAAGCCGCGCAATCTGTTGCATATGCAGCATTAGAGTGAGGCGATGTATCCAGTCTGTGGTCCCGAGACGGTCAAACGGTATCGCCGTGTATGCCGGCGCCGCGCAGATACATGCGCGTACAAAATGGCCGCGCACCTACTATTCCGTCAAGGCATCATCGGCGCCCTCGGGTTGTTTCCCAACTTCAGGAGTCAGACATGAGAGCACTTACCTACGTATTCGCCGCCGCCGCGCTCGCGGCAGTGCAGATGACGGCCGCCGCACAAACCTCTCCGGACACGAGCCGTCCACCGGCCGTCCTGCCGCTCGACGCGGAGCCGGCGCCCAGGGTTGTGGCTTACCCGGCATTGCCTGAGCCGCTCGCGCGGGGCGTGGTGATCGTCCAGTTCCGTACCGAGAACTTCCGCGTGATCCCGGTGTTCGGCAAGGCTGCCACCCAGGTTTCGCCGCGCGTCGGCCATCTGCATGTGACCGTTGACGATGGCCCGGCCACCTGGGCGCACACGAGCGAGGATCCCATCATCGTGGTGGGGCTGCCGCCGGGGCCGCACAAGGTGCGGATGGAACTGGCAGATCCCACGCACAAGATCCTGGCGACGGAAGTGGTGAGCGTGACCGTCCCCGATACCCGGTCGCCGGGCACCGCGGCCGCGCCGCCAGCACATCGGCACTGAGTGCGGTACGCTGGCGGTACTTCATCGCTCCCCCTTCCCGTGAGACATGCGTACCGACAAGCGTTCTGTGGCCAGCAACCCGGGCGCCGAGATTCTCCAGCACTGCGTGATGACCCGTGCCCGGCAGATCTCGCGTGTCCTGACCGCTGCCTACGATCAGGCGTTGCGCCCGTTCGGCATCAACGCCACGCAGTTCACGCTGCTGGTGCTCGTGCATGAACTCGGCCCGATCAGCCGCGCCGATCTCGGGCGGCGCAATCATCATGACCGTTCCACGCTGACCCGCAACCTGCAGCCGCTGCTCGCAGCAGGATGGATCGCGGAAGACGCGGCGGAGGCCGCCGATGGCCGATCGCGGCCGCTCTCCGTGACCCGCGCCGGCAAATCGATGCTGAAAGCGGCCGCACCCGCGTGGGCACAGGCGCAGGCGGCCGCCAGGGCCATGATGGGAGACGACGGCGTGGCAGCCATCATGGGCATTGCGGGGAAGCTCCCGAAGCGGAGTGCGTAGCACGGCGGCGGCTGCTAGGATGTCCGCACGCCTCTCCCCTCCCTGGAGCGATCGATGTGCGTCAATTACGCCCCCATCCAGCGGCAAGTCCTGCGCGACATCTTCGGCATCGAGCCGCCGGCCCGGTTGTGGGCGGACGAGGCGTGGCCAGACACCCTCGCGCCCATTGTCACCGGCTCCGATGCCGGGCGCACCTGCGCGCTGGCCTCGTTCAGCATGGTGCCGAAGGGGAAGATCCCGCCCGGCACCCGCTACTTCCCCACCGCGAATGCGCGCGCCGAGACCGTGGGCACGCTCAAGTCCTTCGCCCGGTTCTGGAAGGCCGGCCAGCTGGCCCTGATACCGGCCAGCGCGTTCTACGAATACGCCTACCCCGAGGCCGGCACGCCGGAGCGGCCCGGCAAACCCGTGCGCTGGAAGCTCTGGCTGCCAGACGCGCCGGGGTTCGGCATCGCCGGCCTCTGGCGCGCGTGGCCGGACGACACGCTGTCTTTCACCATGCTCACCGTCAATGCCGATGCCCACCCGCTGCTGTCGCGCATGCACCGGCCCGGCACCGAGAAGCGCTCGGTGGTGATCGTGCCGGAGACTGAATGGGATGACTGGCTGCGCTGCCGCGACCCGGAGGTCGCCCGGACCTTCCTGCGGCTCTATCCGTCCGAACGCATGGCCGGGGCGCCCGCGCCGATGCCGCCGGCGGCAAGCAAGGCCGCCCCAGATGCCACCCCCGATGCCGCCCCCGATGCCGAGCCCGCGCCGCCCGCGCCCGAGTCCGGCTCGCTATTCTGACTCAGGCGCCCACGCGCGGCGCAGCCCCCAATTGGGTGACCGGAACGCCCCTCCGACAGAGGGTGTCGGCCGCTGCGCTTGTTGCCCATACTGACCTGCACCGGCCACCAGAGCCGTTCCTATATAGGGGTCAGACCATGCATAACGCCGTCTCTTTCGTCGGGTACGTTCTCGCTTTCCTCATCGCCCTCATCGTCGCCGCGCGCTGGATCTCGCGCCATCATCCCGGCCTGCGCGATGCCGATGCCGACCGCCTCGCGCGTGCGGAGCCGCCCACCCGGCCGTTCATGCCGGACTGAATCCGCCGCCCTCCGGAACTTCCCCGCCCCGCCTGAAACCTATCGCCGGGCGGCCTTCTGCTGCACAATGCCCCGTCAGTCGCCCGTCGTGCGGCAGCAGAAGAAAAAGGAACAAGGATGGCTACTTCGAACAAACTGCCCGCATGGACCGTCTGGTCGCCGCTGGCCGCCTGGGCCGCGTTCGGCCTCGGGCTGATGCTGCCGGGCCAGGGCTGGCTTGTTGCGATCATGGCCGCCGCGCTGGCGGGCGCGGTATTTTCCGCGGTGCACCACGCCGAAGTGGTGGCCCACAAGGTGGGCGAGCCGTTCGGCACGCTGGTGCTGGCGATTGCGGTGACCGTGATCGAGGTGGCGCTGATCGTCTCGGTGATGCTGTCGGCCGGGCCCGAGAAAGCCGGGCTGGCCCGGGATACCGTGTTCGCCGCCGTGATGATCATCTGCAACGGCATCGTCGGCGTGTGCCTGTTCGTGGGTGGCCTGCACCACCGGGAGCAGGAATTCCAGGCGCCCGGCGCCAAGGCGGCCATGGCCGTGCTCGTAGCGCTGCTGGTGCTGACCATGGTGCTGCCCAATTTCACCAGCTCCACGCCGGGGCCGATGTTGACCTCGTCGCAACTGGCGTTCTCGGGGCTGATGTCGCTCGTGCTGTACGGCTGCTTCGTGTTCGTGCAGACGGTGCGACATCGCGACTACTTCCTGGTGGAGAGCAGCGACGAGAACGAGCACGCACCGCCGCCGCCGGGGCGCGTGGCCGCCGCGAGTGGCGTGCTGCTGGTGGTGTGCCTCGTGGCCGTGGTGGCGCTGGCGAAGATGCTGTCGCCGTCCGTGGAAGCGGCAGTGGCCGCCGCGGGCCTGCCGCCCGCCGTGGTGGGCGTGGTGATCGCGGCGCTGGTGCTGTTGCCTGAGGGGCTCGCCGCGCTGCGCGCCGCGCGGCTGGACCGCCTCCAGACCAGCATGAACCTGGCGCTGGGCTCGGCGCTGGCCAGTATCGGCCTGACCATTCCCACGGTGGCGGTGGTCTTCATCGCCCTTGGCCGCCCGCTCGAACTGGGGCTGGGCGCCAAGGAGATGGTGCTGCTGTTCCTGACGGTGATCGTCGCGTCGCTGACGCTCGGCTCGGGCCGCACCACGATCCTGCAGGGCGTGGTGCACCTTGTGATCTTCGCCGCCTACCTGTTCCTCACCATCGTTCCCTGACGGGGGCTCGCCCCCGTCCGCAATCCTCAATCGGCGCGAATGCCCCTTTCCTTGATCAGGGCGCCCCACTTGGTGGTTTCCTTCGCCAGATGGTCACGCAGCGCCGCCGGCGTGCTGCCGATGGGCTCCGCGCCGATGCCCGCCAGCCGCTGCTGCACGGCGGGCTTCTTCAGCGCCTCCAGCATGGCCTTGTTCAGCGCGTCGATGACCGGCTGCGGCGTCTTGGCCGGCACGAAGGCGGCGAACCACGGCGACAGCTCGTAGCCCGGCAGCCCCGCCTCGGCCAGCGTCGGCACGTTGGGCAGCGCCGAGGAACGCTTGGCGGTGGTGACGGCGATGGGCGTCAGCTTGCCGCTATCGATCTGGGGCTTGGCCGAGGTGATGCTGTCGAACATATAGTCCACCTGCCCGCCAAGCAGGTCGGTCATGGCCGGGCCCGACCCCTTGTAGGGGATGTGGAGCAGATCCACCTGTGCCATCGACGTGAACAACTCCCCCGCCAGATGGATCGACGTACCGTTGCCGGCCGACGCGTAGGTGTACTTGCCCGGCCGCGCCTTGGCGCTGGCGATCACCTCCGCCACGGTCTTGGCCGGCGTCTTCGCCTTGTTGGCGACCAGCACGTTTGGCACCACGGCCAGCAGCGAGACCGGCGCGAAATCCTTGACCGGGTCGTAGCCGAGCTTGCCGTACAGCGCCGGATTGACCGCCATGCCATTGGCCACGATCAGCAGCGTGTAGCCATCGGCCGGGGCACGCGCCACCAGTTCCGCGCCGATGTTGCCGCCCGCGCCGGGGCGGTTCTCCACCACCACGGCCTGGCCGAGCGTCCTGGACATGTCCTCGCCCAGCGTGCGGGCGATGTTGTCCATCGCGCCGCCGGCCGGGAACGGCACGATCCAGCGGATGGGATGGTCGGGATAGGCGGCGTGGGCGGTGCCCGCCACCAGTGCGGCAGCGGCGAAGAGCGCCGACAGCAATGACCGGTTCAGGGATTTCATAGTCTCCATTCCTTCTTTTATATGTCGATGATGCGGGGCGGCGGTCGCCGCTCAGGCGGCCGGGCGACGATAGTGCGCGAGCTTGTCTTCGTCCAGCGCCAGCCCCAGGCCGGGGCCGGTGGGCAGGTGCAGCGCGAAGTCGCGGTAGGTGGGGCGCTCGGCCACGATGTCGTCCTTGAGCAGCAGCGGGCCGAACAGCTCGGTGCCCCAGGCGAGCTGCGGCAGCGTGCAGAAGCCATGCGCAGCGGCGATGGTGCCGACGCTGCCTTCCAGCATCGTGCCGCCATAGAGCGCGATGCCAGCCGCGTCGCCCACGGCCGCCGTGCGCAGCATGCCGAAGATGCCGCCGGACTTGGCGATCTTGAGCGCGAACACATCGGCGGCACCCAGGCGGGCCAACTCCATCGCGTCTTCCGGGCCGGTCACGGCCTCGTCGGCCATGATCGGCACCACGAAGCGCGCCGCCAGCCGCGCCAGCGCCGTGCGGTGCTCGCGCGGCGTGGGTTGCTCGATCAGGTCGATGCCGGCCGCCTCCAGCATGGCGATGCCGGTGGCCGCGTCGGCCTCGTTCCACGCCTGGTTCACGTCGACGGTCACGCGGGCACGGTCGCCCAGCGCGCGCTTGATGGCGGAGACGTGCGCCACGTCGTCACGCACCGCGCGGCGGCCGATCTTGAGCTTGAAGGTGTTGTGGCGGCGCTCGGTCAGCAGGCGCTCGGCTTCCTCGATGTCCCGGGCGGTGTCGCCACTGGCCAGGGTCCAGAGCACCGGCAGCGTGTCGCGCACGGCGCCGCCGAGCAGCGTGGCCAGCGGCACATTCAGGCGCTTGCCCTGCCCATCGAGCAGCGCGGTTTCCAGCGCGCTCTTGGCGAAACGGTTGCCGCGCGCCACCTTGTTCAGCCGCGCCATCGCGCCGTGGACATTGGTGGCGTCCTGGCCGATCAGCGCCGGGCCAAGGTAGGTGTCGATGGTCAGCTTGATACCTTCGGGGCTTTCATCGCCATAGGACAGCCCGCCAATGGTGGTGGCCTCGCCGATGCCCTCCACGCCGTCGCTACAACGCAGCCGCACGATCACCAGCGTCTGCTGCTGCATGGTCGCCATGGCCAGTTGGTGGGCCCGGATGGTCGGGAGATCGACCAGGATGGCCTCGATGCCGGTAATCGTCGTAGTCATACTTTCTCGATGCTTGGTATCAGTTGCAATCGAGCATACGCCTTGACTTTACGGACGTCCAAGACCGATGATGTCTCGATCGATACCCTGTGGGTATGCATCGACCCGACAAAGGAGGCGCCATGGAACTCCGGCACCTGCGTTATTTCCAGACCGTTGCCCAGGAACTCAATGTGACGCGGGCGGCATCCCTGCTGCATATGGCCCAGCCGCCGCTGTCGCGCCAGATCCGCCAGTTCGAGGAGGAAGTGGGCGTGGCGCTGTTCGATCGCGTCGGGCGGGGCCTGAAGCTGACCGAGGCCGGCCGCTTCCTGCTCGAACAGTCGCTCCAGTTGACCCAGCGGCTGGAAGAGACGCTGGAAGGCACGCGGCGCATCGGCCGCAACGAGAAGCGCTGGTTCGGCATCGGCTTCGTGCCCTCGGTACTCTACGGGGTGCTGCCCGAACTGATCCGCGTGCTGCGCGACGACGCCAGCCAGATCGAAGTGGGCCTGACCGAGATGATCACGGTGCAGCAACTGGAGGCGCTCAAGTCCGGCCGCATCGACCTCGGCTTCGGCCGGCTCGCGCTCAACGATCCGGCCATCGCGCAGCGCGTGGTCCGGGCGGAGGCCCTCGTGGCCGCCCTGCCCGCCAGCGCAGCCGTGCCGGCCGCCCCACTGACGGCGGACGCCCTGGCCCGCCATCCGCTGATCCTCTACCCTGCCCGGCCCCGCCCCAGCTATGCGGACCACGTGCTGTCGCTGTTCCGCGCGCAGGGGCTCCAGCCCCGTGTCGTGCAGGAAGCCAACGAGTTGCAGACGGCGCTGGGGCTGGTGGCGGCGGGCATCGGCATCACACTGGTGCCGGCCTCGGTGCAGCGGCTGCATCGGGACGATGTGCGCTACGTGCCCGTGGATGCGGCCGGCTTCGTCTCGCCCGTGATCATGAGCTACCGTGCCGGCGATACGTCGCCGTACCTGCTGCGGGCGGTGGACTGGGTGATGCGGCAGAGCGGGGAATGACCGGCGTGGGACCGGGGTAGCTGCCTACCCGGCCGCGTGCAGCCGGGCCAGCAGGCGGCGGCCGGCGTCGATCGATGCCACGTCTGGCACCATCTGGTAGCGCACGATCATCCCTTCGATGCAGACCATGGCTTCCTCGGCCACCGCCTCGGGGTCGCTCAGCTTCAGTTCGCGGGCCACGTTCGCGACAAATTCGGCGAGCGATTTCTTGTGTTCCACCGCGTGCCCGGCCAGCCGGGGGTCATCCCCTGCGCCGCCGCCGGCCTCGGCCACCACGTTGATGAAGGCGCAGCCCCGGTAGTCGTCCGACTGGAACCACTCGGCGAGGGCATCGGCCAGCACATCGAGGTTCGGCCGTTCCGCGAGCCGGCGACGCACGGCAGCCTCGAACCACGCCATCCAGTTGTCATGCCGGCGGGCCAGGAAGGCCGAGATCAGATCGTTTTTCGATGCAAAGTGACGATATAGCGACATTTTCGCCACGCCGGACTCGGCGATGATCTTGTCGATGCCGGTGGCGCGATAGCCGTCGCGGTAGAACAGCCGCGCGGCGGTATCGAGAATGCGGTCGCGGGCGGAGGGAGTGGCCATGGCGGTGCGGAAGTCGGGTGCGGATGGTGACCATTATAGAAGACAGACCTGTCTACAACCTCAGAGCACGACGAAGGCAAACCACAGCACCACTGGCGCAATGATCGTGACCAGCGCGCCGTAGACCATCAGCTTGCGGAAGAAAGCCTGCCGATCCACGCCCTGGGCATTGGCCAGCACCAGCGCGCCGTTGGTCGAGAACGGGCTCACATCGACGATGGTCGACGACACGGCCATCGCGGCGATAAAGCCGATCGCACTCACGTCGGAACCCTGCTGCAGGAACGGCACCGCGAGCGGGATCAGCGACCCCAGCACGGCGGTCGACGATGCGAACGCGGACACCACGGCGCCCACGAAGCACAGCAGCAGCGCGGCCATCAGCGGGGAGGTCAGGTGCGCCACGCTGTGGCCGACGAAATCGATCGTGCCCATCTTGTCCATCACGCCCACATAGGTGCTCACGCCGACGATCAGCATGATCTCCGGCCAGGACACCTGGCCCAGCGCCCGCTTCTGCAGGTCCGGGGCGATCAGCGTGAGCGCCAGCGCGATGGTCAGCGAGACGAAGCCGATATCGAGCTTGAAATAGAGCGTCAGCACGGCCAGCGCCACGAGGCCGGCCACGGTCAGGTACTGGTAGAGGCCGGCCGGCGTCTCCGTGCTGCTGGCGGCATCGTTGCCCCCCTCCAGCATCGATCCCCGGTCGCGCGTCATGGTTTTCTGCTCCTCCATGCCCGCCTCGGCCTCGGCATCGCCATAGATCTGTGCGCCCTGTGCCGCCACCGTGTAGGCGCCGAAGGGATGCGGCATGGCCAGCGCGTCGCCGGCCGGTTGCGGCGCTGCCGCAGCCGATGTTGCCGATTGGCGCATCAGGCGCAGCCCGCCGAACGCCACGAACAACCCCGCCGCCACGGCGAGATTGACGCCGAGGCTGGCGAAAGCCGTCGCCATCTCGCTCAGCGGCAGCCCGGCCTTCTGCACGATCTTGTTGGTGATGCCGCCATAGATGCTGATCGGCGAGAAGCCACCGCCCTGCGCACCATGGATCACCATCAGCCCCATCAGCAGCGGGTTGATGCCGTAGCGCGCGGCAAAGCCCAGCGCAATCGGCGCGATGATCGCTACCGCTGCCGGGCTGACCGCGCCGACCGAGGTCAGCAACGCCGCGATCAGGAACATGATCCACGGAATTGCCGCGATCCGGCCGCCCACGGCGCGTACTGCCAGCCGCACCAGCCAGTCGATGGTGCCGTTGTTCTGCGCCACGGCGAACAGGTAGGTGATGCCGACCAGCGTCAGGAACAGGTCAGCCGGAAAGCCGGCCAGGATGGCCTTGGCCGGCATGGCGGCCACCCAGGTACCGACCAGGAACGCGCCGACGAAGGCGAGCGCCCCCATATTGACCGGCAGGACCGTGGCGACGACGAACATCAGTCCCAGGACTGAGATGGCAATCAAATGTTGCGACATAGCGGCTCCATCGCGGCAGGCACGCATCGGCGCACCCCGCTTGGTAGGGAAGGCATGGGAATGGCATCGGCAGAACTGCCGGGAGGATTCGCCGCTAAGGCAAACGTTGGCGGGGGCTGGCGGTCACGAGTTGTCTCCGGGTGGTGGGGGTCGTCACCGGAAGAATTCCGCCGGCGCGCCGCTGATCTGGTTGTGATCCCACAATACGGCGCCGGGCGGCAGGCATCAATTAAGGTACCGGGCCAATCCTTACGCTAACCGGAACAGCACCGGGAGACCGCCGCATCACAAAGCGCGCGTAGGCGGATGGAGGATTGCAGGCCCCCGCTCCGCGAGCGAGAATCGGCCATCACACTGCCGGCCAACCTTCAGGAGCACGCGATGGACCTGTCCTTCCACCATTTCTCCGATCTGTTCGCACAACTCGGCCTGCCCGCCGAAGAGGCCGACATCCGCGCCTTCATCACCACGCACTCCCCGCTCGCCGAGGACGTCGAAATCTGGGAGGCGCCTTTCTGGACGCCCGCGCAGGCGGCACTGCTGCGCGACGAGTACATGGAAGACGCCGACTGGGCCGAGATGGTGGACCAGTTGAATCTGGCATTGCGTGGGGCGCCGGCCCCGGGGGCCTGAAGTCGGGCGGATGTAGGCGGCCGGCGGCCGGTATATCATCGGCCCTTCCGCAATATCTCCGGCCTCCTCACGATGTTCCAGCTTTCCGACGATCTCTCCGCCGCCCCCAAGTCCGACCAGTACGCCACGCTGGTGGACATGGCGCGCGGTCTCCTGGCCGATGAGCGCGACCTGATCGCCAATGCCGCGAATTTCTCGGCACTGGTCTACCACTCGCTGGCCGACCTGAACTGGGCCGGTTTCTATTTCTACGATGGCGCCGAGCTGGTGGTGGGCCCCTTCCAGGGCAAGCCGGCCTGCGTGCGCATCGCCATCGGGCGCGGGGTCTGCGGCACGGCCGCGCAGACGCGCGCCACGCAGCTGGTACGCGATGTCCACGCCTTCCCCGGCCATATTGCCTGCGATGCGGCCTCGCGCTCGGAAATCGTGGTGCCGCTGGTCGCGCCCGATGGCACGCTGATTGGCGTGTGGGACGTCGACAGCCCCCGCGAAGCCCGCTTCGACGAAGCGGACCAGGCGGGCATGGAAGCGCTGTGCGCGGTGTTCGTGGAACTCGCGTGGGCGCGCCGCATCGACGGCTGAGCGCCCGATAACGTCATCGGCGCGCCCTGGCGGCAGGCGTCAACTCACGCCAGCCGCTTCAACAAGGCCGCCGCCGCTGACGCCGAGGATGCCGGGTTCTGGCCCGTGATCAGCAGGCCATCCTCCACCACGTAGGGCGCCCAGTCATCCCCTTTGGAATAGAGGCCGCCCTTGGCCTTCAGCTCGTCTTCCACCAGGAACGGCACCACCTTCGTCAGTTCCACGGCGGCTTCTTCGGTGTTGGTGAAGCCGGTGACTTTCCTGCCCTGCACCAGCGGCTTGCCGTCCGGCGTGACCACGTGCCGCAGCACGCCCGGCGCATGGCAGACCAGTGCCACGGGCTTGCCGGCGGCAACGAACGACTGAATCAGCGCGATCGAGCGCTTGTCTTCCGCCAGATCCCACAACGGACCATGGCCGCCCGGATAGAACACCGTGTCGAAGTCCGCCTGCGAAACCGAATCCAGCCGCACGGTGGCGGCAAGCTGCGCCTTGGCCGCCGCGTCGGCTTCGAATCGATGCGTGAGTTCCGTCTGGAAATCCGGCTCGTTGCTCTTGGGGTCCAGCGGCGGCTGGCCACCCTTGGGCGAGGCCAGGACGATTTCAGCGCCCGCATCCTTGAAGGCGTAATACGGCGCAGCCAGCTCTTCGAGCCAGAAACCCGTCTTGCGGCCGGTATTGCCGAGCTGGTCGTGCGAGGTCAGGACCATCAGGATCTTCATCATGTTGCTCCATGGAGAGAACGAGAATGCCGCAGACCGGCGCTTCGGCCGGGCTGGGCGTGATGAGCCTGATGATTATAGGAATCCGCCAAATATTACGATATCATCACATTTTCATACTATTCCCCAATGGCGCCGTAGCGGCGTCGGCGTATCTTCACTCGATACCTGCGTCCGCAGGGAAGGCCTACAGGATGCTTCGGGGTAATGCATAACGGACTGCAGATCTTGTGGGACGACGGCGAGCGTGTCTTCTACCGGGGACGGCGCCCGGACGAGGCCGCCGGCGATTTTCTGCTGGCGCGGCCCGCTGCGGAACAGCCGTTGCCGGCCAGTCTGGACCGCCTGGCCCACGAATACCGCCTGAAGGACGAACTGGACAGCGCCTGGGCGATTCGGCCGCTGGAACTGGTGCGAGAGGCCGGCCGGACTGCGCTGATGCTCGAGGACCCGGGCGGCGAGCCGCTCTCCCGCCTGCTGGGCGCGCCGATGGAGATCGGGGCGTTCCTGCGCCACGCGGTGAGCATCGCCACCGCGCTCTGCGGGCTCCACCAGCGCGGGCTACTCCACAAGGATCTCAAGCCGACCCACATCGTCGTGAACTGCGCCGACGGGCAAGCACGGCTTACCGGCTTCGGCCTGGCCTCGCGCCTGCCGCGCGAACGTCAGGCGCCCAAACCGCCCGAAACCATCGCCGGCACGCTGGCCTACATGGCGCCCGAGCAGACCGGGCGGATGAACCGGTCGATCGATTCCCGCAGCGACCTCTACGCATTCGGCGTCACGCTCTACCAGATGCTGACCGGCGCGCTGCCGTTCACGGCCACGGATCCGATGGAGTGGGTGCACTGCCACATTGCCAAGATGCCAGTGTCGCCGCGCGCGCGGCAGGAAACCGTGCCGGCGACGATTTCACGCATCGTCATGAAGCTGCTCGCCAAGATGGCCGAGGAGCGCTACGAGACCGCTGTCGGGCTTGAGCATGACCTTCGCCAATGCCTGGAAGACTGGGAGCGCCAGCGCCGCATCGAGGACTTCCCGCTCGACGCGCACGGCACGCACGACCGCCTGCTGATTCCCGAGAAGCTCTACGGACGCGAGTGCGAAGTCAGCACCCTGGTCGACGCCTTCACCCGGGTGGTCGAGACCGGCACGCCGGAACTGGTGCTGGTGTCGGGTTATTCCGGCATCGGCAAGTCCTCGGTGGTCAGCGAATTGCACCGGGTGCTGGTGCCGCCGCGCGGGTTGTTCGCGTCTGGCAAGTTCGACCAGTACAAGCGCGACATCCCGTATTCCACGCTGGTGCAGGCCTTCCAGGGTCTGGTGCGGATGCTGCTCGGCAAGTCCGACGCGGAGCTGGAGCGTTGGCGCAGCGCCCTGCTGGAAGCGCTGGGGCCCAACGCGGGGCTGATGACGGACCTGATTCCCGAGTTGAAGCTCATCATCGGCGAGCCGCCTCCGGTGCCCGAGCTTGAGCCGCAGCAGGCGCAACGCCGCTTCCTGCTGGTATTCCGCGCCTTCATCGGGGCATTCGCCCGCCCGGAACATCCGCTCGCATTGTTTCTTGACGATCTGCAGTGGCTGGACGCAGCCACGCTGGACCTGATGGAAGACCTGCTGACCCACGCGGACATGCGCCACCTGCTGCTGGTGGGTGCGTACCGCGACAACGAGGTCGGCGCCGCCCATCCGCTTACTGGCAAGCTGCAGGCCATCCGCAATGCGGGGGCGCGGGTCGATGACATCCAGTTGGCGCCGCTCGCCAGCGCGCATATCCGGCAGTTGCTCGCGGAGGCGCTGCATGGCGAGCCGGCACGGATCGAGCCCCTGGCGCAACTGGTGCACGACAAGACCGCCGGCAATCCGTTCTTCGTGATCCGGTTCCTGCACGCGCTGGTCGACGAAGACCTGCTCACCCCGGACCATGCCACGCGGCAATGGCGCTGGGATCCGGCGCGCATCCACGCCAAGGGCTACACCGATAACGTCGTCGATCTGTTGGTCGGCAAGCTGGCCAAGCTGCCGCTGCCGACGCAGCAGGCGTTGCAGCAGCTCTCCTGCCTCGGCAACGTCGCCGAGATCACGACGCTTGCAGCGGTGCTGGGCATGCCCGAGGCGCAGGTCCACACGACGCTGTGGGAGGCGATTCGTCAGGAGCTGGTCATCCGGCAAGAGACCACCTATGCGTTCGTGCACGACCGCGTGCACGAAGCCGCCTACACGCTGATCCCCGAGGCCTCGCGCGCCGAGGCGCACTTGCGGATCGGCCGGCTGCTGGCCGCCCGGACCCTGCCGGCGCAACGCGACGAGGCGATCTTCGAAATCGTGGGCCAGCTCAATCGCGGCACTGCGCTGATCACGGACGCGGCCGAGCGCGAGCAGCTGGCCGAATTCAACCTGCTGGCGGGCCAGCGCGCCAAGGCGTCCACCGCCTATGCCTCCGCGCTGACGTATCTCGGCGCCGGCGCCGGCCTGTTGCCGGAAAACGGCTGGCAAGACCACTATGACTTGATGTTTGCGCTGGAGTCGAACCGGGCCCAGTGCGAATTCCTGACCGGGCAACTGGCCGCCGCCGAAGCGCGCTTCATGACGCTGGCCGAGCGCGCCGTGGACGTGGTCGAGCGTCTGGGCATCGCTTGCTGGCAGATGGATCTGTACCTGATTCTCGGCCAGGGCGACCGGGCGGTCTCGGATTGCCTCGCCCTGCTCCGCCTGGTGGGCATCGAATGGTCACCCCAGCCGGACGAGAGCGTGCTACGCCACGAATACGACCGCATCTGGTCGCTGCTCGGGGACCGGCCGATCGAGACCCTGATCGATCTCCCGCCGATGGAGGATCCGGTCGCCCTCGCCACGATCCAGGCGCTGGCCAAGCTGTCCTCGCCCGCCTTGCACACGGCGAGGAAGGACGGGAACCTGGCCTGGCTGACGATCTGCAAGGCGATCAGTCTCAGCCTCGAACACGGCAACACCGATGCCTCTTGCGTGGCCTATACCAATGTCGCCCGGGTCGCCGGGCGGATTTTCGGGGACTACCAGGCGGGATTCCAGTTCGGGGAACTCGGCTGCCAACTGGCCGAACGGCGCGGCCTCAAGCGCTACGAGCCGCGCACCTACCTGTCGTTCTCGGTGTTTGTCGCGCGCTGGTCGCAGCCGGTGCGCACGTGTGGCGAGCAACTTCAGCGTGCCTTCGATGCGGCACACCGGGTCGGCGATGTGCCGTCCGGCGCGTTCACGCGCAACAACCTGGTATCGAACCTGCTGTTCGCCGGCGAGCCGCTGCCCGCACTACAGGACGAAGCGGAACGTGGCGTGGCGTATGCCCGGCAGGTGCGGTTCGGGATTGCCATCGGCTTCAGCGAGAACCAGCTGGCGCTGATCCGCATGCTGCGCGGCATCACCCCGACGTTCGGCTATCTGGATGGCGAACACTTCAGCGAAAGCCTCGTCGAACCGGGCCTTTCGCTCGCGTCGCCGGTATTCGCCTGCTGGTACTGGATCCGGAAACTGCAGGCGCGGTATTTTGCCGGCGACCTTGCGGCAGCCATGGATGCCGCCGCCCATGCCAAGGCGCTGCTCTGGTCCTCGTACTCGTTCCTCGAGGAAGCCGAGTACTACTTCTATGGCGCGCTGGCCCGGGCGGGCCTCTGCGATGCGCTCCCGGCCGGCGACCAGCAGTCGCATCTGGACATCCTGGCCGACCATCACCGGGAACTGCAAGTCTGGGCCGATCTCTGCCCCCAGAACTTCGCCAGCCACGCCGCGCTGGTGGGCGCCGAGATCGCCCGCATCGAGGGCCGCGAGATCGACGCGGAACTGCGCTACGAGCAGGCGATCCACGCGGCGCGGGATGACGGCTTCGTGAACATCGAAGCGCTGGCGAACGAACTCGCCTCCCGCTTCTACGCGGCGCGTGGCTTTCAGAAGATCGCCCGGTCGTATCTGCGGGACGCCCGCTACAGCTACCTGCGCTGGGGGGCAGATGGGAAGGCCCGGCATCTCGAGGCGCAGCATCCGTACCTGCGGTCGGAGGCTTCCACGCCCGGCGCCACGAATACGATGGCCACGTCAGTCGAGCAACTGGACCTCGCCACCGTGATCAAGGTGACGCAGGCCGCCTCGGGCGAGATCGTCCTGGAAAAGCTGATCGACATGATCCTGCGCACGGCCCTGGAGCAGGCCGGCGCCGAGCGCGGGCTGTTGATCCTGTCGGAAGGCGGCGAGCAGCGGATGGCGGCGGAAGCCACGAGCGACGCGACCCGCCTGCATCCGCACAACGTGCCGGTCAGCGCGGCGATGTTGCCAGCATCCGTGCTCAACCATGTGATGCGCACGCGGGAGCCTCTCTTTCTGGACGATGCCGTCGCCGAGCCGCTCTATGCCGCCGACCCGTACATCCATCAGCATCGCGCCCGCTCGATCCTGTGCGTGCCACTGATGACCCAGGCGAAGCTCACCGGCGCGCTCTACCTCGAGAACAATCTGGCGGCGCGGGTATTCAGCCCGTCCCGCATCGCCGTGCTGCGGCTGGTGGCCTCCCAGGCCGCGATTTCGCTGGAGAATGCGCGCCTGTACCGTGATGTGGCGGAGCGCGAGGCCAAGATCCGGCGGCTGGTGGAGGCCAATATCATCGGCATTGCCGTCTGGCGCGCCGATGGGGGCATCCTCGAAGCCAACGACGCGTTTCTTCGCATGGTGGGATACGCGCGCGCGGATCTTGTCTCGGGCCACATCGGCTGGCGGGACCTGACGCCGCCGGACAGGCAACAGGACACCGATCGCGCCGCAGCGGCGTTGATCCAGACGGGGCGCGTCGCGCCGCTGGAGACGGAATACCTCCGCAAGGATGGCAGCCGGATACCAGTCATCGTGGGCCTGGCGACCTTCGAACCGGGCGGGCGGGATGGTGTCGCCTTTGTGCTCGACCTGACCGAGCAGAAGCAGGCGGAAGACAGGGTGCGCGAGGGCGAACGCCGCTATCGCGAGGTGCAGACGGAACTGGCGCACGCCAACCGCGTGGCCACCATGGGGCAGCTTGCTGCCTCCATCGCCCATGAAGTGAATCAGCCGATTGCCGCGACCGTGACCAACGCCCAGGCCGCGACGCGGTGGTTGAACCTGCCGCGCCCCGATCTTGACGAGGTCGGCTTCGCGCTGACACGCATCGTCAAGGATGCCAATCGCGCGGCGGACGTGCTCGGCCGGATTCGGCAACTGATCAGGAAGGCGCCGCGCGGCAAGGAACTGGTCGACATCAACGCGGCCATCCGCGAGGTGGTGGAACTCACCGGCGGCGAAGCCCGGAAGAGCCGCGCCCGGGTGGAGACGCAGCTCGCACATGACTTGCCCCTCATCGAGGGCGAGCGCGTGGCGCTGCAGCAGGTGCTGCTCAACCTGATCGTCAACGCGATCGAGGCCATGCTTGGTGTCGATGGCGAACGGCACGTGCTGATCGCCACGCGCTGTACGGCCGATGGCTGCGTCCTCGTTACCGTGCGGGATTCTGGCCCCGGCTTCGGCTCCCTGAACCCCGACAGCATCTTCGCGCCCTTCTACACCACCAAGTCCACGGGGCTAGGCATGGGGTTGTCCATCTGCCGTTCGATCATCGAGGCGCACGGCGGCCGGTTGTGGGCCAGCGAGAACGCGCCGCACGGCGCCGTCATCCAGTTCACGGTGCCCACGCAGGCTGGCGAACCGTGACAGCCGGCGTTCAGGATCCGCCGAACCAGTTGTAGCCCTGATCCACCCAGTAGCCACCCGGGTAGGTGTTCGTCACGAACAGCTCCATGATGTGCTTGGGGTTCTTGTAGCCCAGCTTGGTCGGCATCCGGAGTTTCATGGGGAAGCCGTACTTGGGCGGGAGGCGCTCGCCATCGTACGTAAAGGTCAACAAGGTCTGCGGATGTAGCGCGGTGGCCATGTCGATGCTTTCGTAGTAGTCGTCGGCGCACCTGAATCCCACGTACTTCGCCGTGGTATCGGCGCCGATCCGCTGGAGAAAGCCGGCGAACGGCGTGCCGCCCCAGCGCCCGATGGCGCTCCAGCCTTCCACGCAGATATGCCGGGTGATCTGCTCCGCCTGCGGCAAGGCGTAGAGGGCATCCAGCGTCCAGCTTCGCTTGTCCTGCACCAGCCCCCCCACCTTGAGCCGGAAGTCATCGCCGTTCACCACGGTCACTTCGTCGATGCCGTAGAACGCATTGAAGGGAAACGGGCGCGTGATCTGCACGGCGGTGTAGGTGGGGGCGAGCCGGTTCGGATCGAACAGCCATGCCTGTACCTTGTCGTTCATGCGCGAGATGCGACCCAGGAAGGTTTCGACCGACGCCTCGTCGCGCAGACTGCATCCCGTGAGCATGGCAAGGCCGCCGAGCGTGAGGATGCGCTTGCCGAACAGGCGCCGCGCGGGCGCGTCGAGTTCTCGACGTACGTCGATGATCAGCGACTGGCGATCGACGGCCAGGCGCCGGGGAGGTTTGGGGTTCACGGCTCTACTCCAGTTTCGTGACGTCAGCGCCTGCGAATCATCGTCAGCAGGCTGCGCGGCACCAGCGCCACCATCACCAGATGCACGACGATGAAGGCGGCAAGCAGCGCCATGGCACAGAAATGCACCACGCGGGCGAAGTCATAGCCGCCCATCAACTCGCGCAGCAGCGGGAACTGCACGGGCTTCCAGATCGCGATGCCGGACAGCACTAGCACGACAAGCACCGCCATCACGAACAGGTACGCGAGCTTCTGCACGGCGTTGTAGTGACTGAGATCCGCATGCGAGAGGTGGCCGCGCAGCGCGGCGGCCAGATCGTGGAGCACGGCACGCGGCGCCAGTGGAAAGAACTTCCTGGCAAGCCGGCCTGTGATCACATTCATCGCCAGATAGAACAGGCCGTTGAAGAACAGCAGCCACATGGCCGCAAAATGCCATTGCAGCGCGCCACCCAGCCAGCCGCCGAGGGTGATGTCGGCCGGAAAGCTGAAGCTGGCGAAGACTGGTGAAGCGTTGTAGATGCGCCAGCCCGACAGCATCATCACCACCGCTGCCAGGGCATTGAGCCAGTGCGATATCCGCACCCAGACGGGCTGGATTGCACGTGGCGCAGCGCGGCGCGGCATCGCGTCATGTGTGGTTTCCATTTCGGCCTCCAGAACCCATGCGCCGCGCGGGACGGTCATCCCGCCTGCGGCGCAGGGGCGCGCTCACTTGCCCGGCATCACTTGCTCATGCCGCCGGACATGGCATCGCCATCCTTGCCCATCTTGTCCCCCGACTTCGACTTGCTCATCTTGTCCTTGTGCATGCCGTCCTTCGACATGCTGTCCTTCGACATCGAATCCTTGCCCATGCTGTCCTTCGACATGGCGTCCTTGTGCATGCCGTCCTTATGCATGCCGTCCTTCGACATGCTGTCCTTCGACATCGAATCCTTGGCCATCGACCCGCTGGCCTGGGCGAATGCCGCCGTGCCGCTC
Source organism: Cupriavidus sp. OV096 (assembly GCF_900115455.1). Taxonomy (NCBI): domain Bacteria; kingdom Pseudomonadati; phylum Pseudomonadota; class Betaproteobacteria; order Burkholderiales; family Burkholderiaceae; genus Cupriavidus; species Cupriavidus sp. OV096. The sequence goes on along the minus strand of NZ_FOWM01000005.1, from coordinate 320,888 downwards.
ATCAGGAAGGCGGCGGAAACCACGGCGATTGCGATCTTCTTCATCTTCACACCTCATAGTTTGGACATGGACCGGGAGCATCCCGGCATCAGAAACTTCGCGCCACGCCGGGACGGCTGGCGGTAGATCCACACGGCATGTGTGCGTCTGAAAGGAAATTCGCCCCGGCGGCGCATCCGGTTACAGCCATCGCAAAAAAATTTCCTCCCCAATGACGGTGCGCTGCTCACCACATCGCCGCCGGCGCGGCGTAGAATTCGCGCAAACTAACGTGGCCGGTGTAACCAACGCGATCGATGGAGCGAACTACAGGACAGGAAGCGCTGCAGCGGCGGGAGGCGCGCCTGCGCGAACTTTTTGCGGACGGGCTGGCAGGGGATCAGGCGGCCTACGCGCGGTTCCTGACCGAGCTGGCCGCGCTATTGCGCGGCTATTTCCGCCACCGGCTCCAGCAACAGGCCGGCGATGTCGAGGATCTGACGCAGGAAGTCCTGCTGGCGGTGCATAACGCCCGGCACACCTACCTGCCGGACCAGCCGCTGACGGCCTGGGTGCACGCCATCGCCCGCTACAAGCTTGCGGACCACTTTCGCGCCCATGCGCGGCACGACGCGCTGAGCATGCCGCTGGATGCCGCGGAGGACATCCTTGCGACGCCGGACCTGGAATCGGCCCAGGCCAGGCGGGATCTGAACCTCCTGCTCGACCAGCTGCCCGACCGGCAACGCCTGCCGATCGTGCACGTCAAGCTGGAGGGACTGTCTGTCAGCGAAACCGCGCGGATGACCGGCCTGTCCGAATCGGCGGTAAAGGTGGGCGTGCATCGCGGGCTGAAGGCGCTCGCGGCGAAGATTCGAGGAACGAAATGAAAACGGACGACCTGATTTCCATGCTTGCCACGGGCGCCGCGCCGGTGGACCGGCACGCGCTCAGCCGCCGTTTTGGTATCGCCGTGGCGGTGGGCACGGCGCTGGCGACCTTGCTGGTGGCCACGATGCTGCACGTCCGCGCGGATCTGGCCGACGTCGCCGCCACGCCGCTGTTCTGGGCGAAGGTAGCGCTGCCGCTCTCGCTGCTGCTGGGTGCGCTGTGGATGACAGCCCGGCTGGCACGGCCCGGAATGACCACGGGTTTCCGCTGGCTGGGCATCGCCGTGCCGTTTGGCGCCGTCTGGCTGGGCGCGATCACTGCGGTCGCACAGACACCCGCCGGAGAACGGGCGGCGGCCATCCTGGGGCAGACGTGGCGGGTCTGCCCGCTCAACATCACGCTGCTGTCGGTGCCGGTGTTCATCGCCGTATTCTGGGCGTTGCGCGGCCTGGCCCCGACACGGTTGGCCCTGACCGGCGCCGTCGGCGGTTTGTTGTCCGGTGCGGTGGCAACGCTCGCCTACTGCCTGCATTGCCCAGAGATGGGCGTCGCCTTCTGGGCGGTGTGGTACGTGCTTGGCATGCTGGTGCCAACCGCGATTGGCGCGCTGCTGGGGCCACGCCTGCTTCGCTGGTGATGTGGCAGGCGACAGCTACCCTGCCGCCACGATCACATACGCCTGGATTTTCCCGCCCACCGGGCCGTCGCCATGGCGGCTGGCAATCGTCTCCGTCGCCCGGTCCGTCGCGTGTTGCAGCAAGCTGGCGTCGCGCGCCTCGATCTCGTTCCGTAGCGGCGTGCCCAGGCAATAGGCGGTGGCGACGTCGCGTGCCGAGTTCGCGCGACTTGTCTTCTCGCGTGTCTCGATCTGGACGCGGGCGAACCCTGCGCGGTTCAACTCGTCGTGGATCAGCGCCACATCGTGATAGCCGTGCGGCGTGCGCGCGAGGAATCTCGGTGGATCGTGCGGGAACACCGTGGCTACAGCGTCGGTGACGTCGCTGGCAAAGACGTTCTCTTCGATGCGGTCCCAGACATTGAAGATGAAGCGACCGCCCGGCCGCAACATGCGACGCGCCTCGGCATAGCCGGCGACCCGATCGGGAAAGAACATCGCACCAAACTGGCAGCAGACAACGTCGAACGACGCGGCCTCGAACGGCAGGTGGAGCGCGTCCGCCTGCTTCCATTCGATACGGCTGTCGGGCCCCTGCCGGCTGGCGGCATAGTCGAGCATGGGCTGGTTGAGATCGGTCACCACATAGCGCGCGCCAGCGCTCAGCCTGGGCGCAAGCGCCCGCGTGACCACGCCACTGCCGGCCGCCGTCTCCAGCACCGCGCCGGGCGAGGCGGCTGCCACCAGCGCGGCCAGATCGACGGCATAGGCTTCGAAGATCAACGGGACCATGAACGTGTCGTAGAACTTCGGGATCGAGCCAGCAAACACCTGATCGCAATCCGTCATGATTCCCCCTTGAAAGCGCTTTATGGCGCGCTTGCCGATGCATCCGCACGCCCGAAGTGGATTGCGCTGCGCGGCAACTGCCCACCAGTTTCCTGCATCGTGATCCCGCAAGAAATCCATGCGAACCCGAAAATCGCGCCGGCCGGACGCGCGCATGCTGACGCCAGACGCTGAGATGCGTCGTGGATTCATCCGGATCCACCCGTTAGTTCGCAAGGAGCACATCATGAAAACACTCGTAAGACTCACCAGCCTGGCCCTTGTCGCGTTGCCCGCACTGGCCTTTGCGCAAAGCACCCCGGGCCCTGTGACCCGCGCGGAAGTGCGCGCCGACCTCATCCGTGTAGAGAAGGCCGGCTACAACCCGTTCGGCAACGACGCCAACTATCCCGTCGATATCCAGGCAGCGGAAGCCAAGGTGGCTGCGCAGCAAGGCACGCCGGCCATCCAGCCGGAGACGCGCGCCGAAGTCCGGCAAGATCTTCTGAAGGTGGAGAAGGCCGGCTATGATCCGTTCCGCGTCGGCAGCACGTATCCCGCCAAGCTCGAGGCCGCCGAGGCACGCGTATCCGGCACGACCACTGCCTCGCCCACGCCGGTGCAGAAGCCGGTGGCAACGATGGCCGCCGTGCCGGCAATCCCGCGCATTGATCGCCCCCGCAATGCGTTCTACGATGGCGCCTGAGGATGCAGGTATGTCCAGGCCCTAGCGCAGCCCACCCCAGTGGTTGGTCACGCGCAGCAGCGAGGCATGCGGGCCGAATTCGCCGAGCCCTGTCGATAGTTGCTCGGCTGCCTCGCACACGGCTGCGGCCAAATCGCGCAAACGCGTGGGCCGCAGCCGTGTGTCCGGCCCGGAAATACCAACCGCCGCGATGACCGCGCCTGTTCCATCGAAAATGGGCGCGGCCAGTCCGTTCACGCCCGGGCGCCATTCGCCCCGATTGATGGCGTACCCCATGCGGCGGACCTGCTGCATCTCATGCAGAAAGGCCTCGGGCTCCGTGATCGTGCGGGGTGTGGCGGCGCTGAGGTCATCGGCGATCTCGGCCAGCCACTGCGGATTTCTGAACGCCAACATGGCCTTCCCCGTGGCCACGCAATGCGCCTGCGAGCGGCCACCAATCTGGCTGTAGGCGCGAATCGGGTTCGGACATTCCACCTTGTGCACGTAGACGACCTCGCGGCCGTCCAGCACGGACAGGTGGACCGACTCCCCGGTGGATTGCATCAGCGCTTCCATCAGCGCGTCCGCGTGACGGCGCAGGTCGAAACTCCACAGCGCCGCCGACCCCAACTCCCATAGCTTGATCGACACCGTGTAGCCCGACGGCGGCACCCGCACCACATAGTGCTCGTCCACCAGTGCCTGCAGCAGCCGATGCGCGCCGCTCTTGGGCATGCTCGCCATCTGGGCGAGCTCGCTCACGCCGATCGGCTTGCCGTGGCGCGCCATGATGTCGAGTAGGTGAAGACCCTTAATCAGCGTGTTGTTCATGGCACCGAGCATCTGACGCCCGGTGGAGCCCGGGCAACTGTTCCAAAGTGTAGAACACCCGTGCCGGAATGAGGAACGGTTCTAGACTCGGTCCTGACGTCATGCACCCCAGCCATGACGACCCACGACACCCATCCATGACCGACGTCCAAACCGAAGACCTGCCGCTGCGCGGCATCCGCGTGCTGGAGTTCTGCTCCGTGGCCGCCGGCCCATTTTGCGCCATGCTGCTGGCCGATATGGGCGCCGATGTGATCAAGATCGAGCCGCCCGGCGGCGACACGCTGCGCACCTGGCCGCCGATTAGCGCCGGCTTCAGCGAGAACTTCGCATCGCTGAACCGAAACAAGCGCTCCGTGGTCCTGGACCTCAAGCTTCCCGCCGATCTCGACGTCGCGCTCGCCCTGTGCGCCAAAGCCGACGTGATCATCGAGAACAACCGGCCGGGCGTGATGGATCGGCTCGGGCTGGGCTACGCGCGACTGAGTGCGCTGCGCCCCGAACTCGTCTACTGCTCGATCTCCGCCTTCGGCCAGTCAGGCCCGCGCGCCGCCGAGGGCGGCTTCGACCTGACGATCCAGGCGGCTGCAGGCGTGATGAGCGTCACAGGCGATTCCGATGCCCCAGTCAAATGCGGCGTGCCGGTCTCCGATTTCGCCTCGGGCCTGTACGGCGCCTTCACGATCGCCAGCGCGCTGCTCCAGGCCAGGGCGCGCGGGCGCGGCGCGCATCTGGATGTACCGATGTTCGGCTGCACGCTGGCGATTGGTGCACTGCAAACCAGCGAATACTTCGGCACGGGCCGCAGCCCCGTCAAGCTCGGCTCCGCCCATCCGCGCAATGCGCCCTACCAGGCCTTTCGCGCCGCCGATGGCTACTTCGCCATTGCCGCCGGCAACGATGGCCTGTGGCGCGATGTGCTGCGCGCAGTGCAGATGGAGCCGCTGGCGGACGACCCGCGCTTCCTGTCGCCCACGCTGCGCGCCCGCCATCAGGTGGCGCTGAAAGCGCTGCTGGAAGAAGTCTTTGTGCAGCAAGGCGTCGACCACTGGATCGATGTCTTCCGCAGCGCCGGCGTGCCGCATTCGCGCATCAACGACTATGCGCGCGCACTGGAAGACCCGCAGGTCGACCACATGCGCTGGATTCGCGATATCGAACTGCCGGGCGGCACCCAGACGCGCACGTTCTCCTCGCCGATTCGCATCGACGGCCATGCGGTGCCGGTGCGCAGCGCGCCGCCCGCGCTGGGCCAGCATTCGGAGGAAGTCCGCCGCACGATCGGCAACCCGCAAGACAAACAGGGGTAAACACCATGCAGAACACATCCACAGCAGACACCCAGCCACTGCGGCGCTTCATCGCCCGGATGGACGCCATCGTCGCGGACACCAGCCAGCCCGAGGCAGCCACGCTCGAACAAGTCGGCCAGGCGCTGGGCGACCTCGTGGCGCAGGACAACTGGCTGGACCCGCAATTCGCCGTGCCGCATCCCGAGTACTACCGCCAGTACCTGCTCCACGCTGACCCGGAGGACCGCTACAGCGTGGTGAGCTTCGTGTGGGGGCCGGGCCAGAAGACGCCGATCCACGACCACTGCACCTGGGGCGCGATCGGCATGCTGCGCGGTGCCGAAGTGGGACAGGCGTACGCGCAGGGCGCGGCCGGCATGGTCGAGACCGGCGAGGCCGAACGGCTCGATCCGGGCGACGTGGCCTTCGTCTCCCCTGCAATCGGCGACATCCACGTGGTGCGCAATGCCTATGACGACCAGGTGTCCATCAGCATCCATGTGTACGGCACCGATATCGGCAAGCAGTCCCGGCATGTGTTCGATGCGGCTACCGGCGCGATGAAGACCTTCATCTCCGGTTACGCCAACGTGGAAAAGGCGTCCGCATGAGCGAAGCGCCGCTGCTGCTCCGCTGGGACGACAACGTGTGCCGGCTGACACTGAACCGGCCGCAGCAGGGCAACGCCTTGTCCCGCGACCTGCTCGATGCACTCGATGCGGCGCTGGACGACTGCGCGGCCCGCCCGCCGGCCTGTCTTGTGATCGACGGCGCGGGACGCCATTTCTGCACCGGCTTCGATCTCTCCGGGTTAGCTGACGAAACCGATGACAGCCTGCTGGCGCGCTTCACACGGATCGAACTGCTGCTCCAGCGCGTAGCACGTGCCCCGTATCCCACGATTGCCGTCGCCCACGGCCGCACCATGGGCGCCGGCGCCGACCTGTTTGCTGCCTGCGCGGTACGCATCGCAGTAGCGGGGGCGAGCTTCGCCTTCCCAGGCTGGCGCGGCTTCGGGCTCGTGCTTGGCAGCCGGCGGCTGGCCGCGCGCATCGGTACGGCTCGCGCGCGGGACTGGATCGAGCGCGCGTGCGTCATCGCTGATACCGAGGCGCTTGCCGCCGGCCTTGCCACGGCACGCGTGGAAGCGGCCCCGGCCACGTTCACGGCGCCGGTTGCAAACGCGTTAGACGGCCCGCTCGCCGGTGCCCTCGATGGCAATGCCGAACTCGACGACGCGCGCGACCTTGCCGCGCTCGTGCGTTCGGCGGCATGCGCCGGCTTGCAGCAGCGGCTGACGGCCTATGTGAACCGGCAAGCCGAGGCACGGCAGGCACGATAACAAAGACAAAGGAGACAGACGATGAACGGGAAGATCCAGCGGTTTGCAGCGGCCGTGGCCGTCGCCATGGCGGGGATGGCCGCCACGGGCGCCCACGCGCAGGGCGAGGGGCCCTATCCGTCCAAGCCGATCCATCTTGTGGTGGGCTACGCCCCCGGCGGCGGCACGGACATCATGGCGCGCCTGATCGGCCAGCAGATTGGTATCGCGCTGGGGCAGCCCGTCGTTGTCGAGAACAAGCCGGGCGCGGGACAGAACATCGCGGCCAGCTATGTGGCCCGGCAGCCGGCGGACGGCTACACCCTGTTCCTCAGTTCCAGCGCGCTGGCCGTCAACATCAGCCTGTACAACAAGCTCGACTATGACCCGATCAAGAGCTTCGCGCCGGTCGCGGTGTTCGGACAGAGCCCCAACCTGATGGTGGTGCCCGCATCGCTCGGGGTAAGTTCGGTCAGCGAGTTCGTGGCCTACGCCAAGAAGAAGAATGACGATGGCGTGAACTTCTCGTCGTCGGGCGCGGGCAGTTCGCAGCATCTTGGCGGCGAGCTGTTCCGGCAAGAGACCGGCATCAAGGCCAGCCACGTGCCGTATAAAGGCTCCGCGCCGTCCATCGTCGCGATCCTGAGCGGCGAGGTCCAGTACACGTTTATCAATATCCCGTCGGTCATGGCGGTGAAGTCCAATAACCGCATGCGCGTGCTGGCCATCACCAGCGCCAGCCGCTCGCCGTTGATGCCCGATGTGCCCACCATGGTCGAGGCGGGCATGCCGCATATGACCATGGCCGCGTGGTACGGGGTACTGGCCCCGGCCGGCACGCCGGCGCCGATCATCAATCGGCTCAATGCGGCCATTAACAAAGCCGTGTCCGATCCGGCGTTCCGTGAACGCATGCGGAGCGAGGGCGCGGAAACCATGATGGAGTCGCCCGACTACTTCAAGCGCTTCCTGGCCGATGACATCGCCCGCTGGCACAAGGTTGTGAAAGCCGGCAACGTGAAGGTTCAGTAGGTTCAGTAACCCCCCGATTTCCCCCCCCGACATCATCCAAGGAGATTCCGCATGTCGATGTTCATGAACTGGCCCGATCTGCTCAACACGCTGAAGCGTTCTTACAACCGTCTCGGCAATTCCAACCCGAAGATGCTGGAAGCCTATCGGAACCTGGCAGCAGCGCAAGGATCGAACGGCGCGCTCGACGCCAAGACGCGCGAGCTGATTGCGCTGGCCGTGGCCGTGACCACGCGCTGCGACGGCTGTATCTCGTCTCACGCCGCAGCGGCGGTCAAGGCCGGTGCCACGGAGGCGGAGATCAGCGATGCCCTTGGTACCGCCATCGCCCTCAATGCCGGCGCGGCCTATGTGTATTCGCTGCGCGCGATGGAAGCCGTCAGCCAGCTCAAGGAAGCCGCCTGATCCGGCGAATCGCGCGCACCAATAAGGAGGAGACAAACATGGCCGCATACGTCATCGACAGCGCCCTGTTCCGGGACCAGTTCAGTACCGCGCAGATGCGCGAGATTTTCAGTGATGAAACCACGGTGCAGCGGTGGCTCGATGTGGAAGCCGCGCTGGCCAAAGTGCAGGCGCGCCTGGGGATCATTCCCCAGCGCGCCGCCGACGAAATCTGCGCGAAGGCGCGGGTCGAGCTGATCGACCTGCCCGACCTGAAGCGCGAGATGGACCGTACCAGCCACCCGATCGTGCCGCTGCTGCGCGCCATGAAGAAGGTGTGCAGCGGCGACGCGGCCGAGTACATCCACTGGGGCGCCACCACGCAGGACATCATCGACACCGGCACCATGCTGCAGGTGCGCGATGCGCTGGAGGTCATCGGCACCCGCTACGCGGAGCTGGAGGGCCATCTGGTGAAGCTGGCGCAGACGCACCGCGACCTGACCATGGTGGCACGCAGCCATGGCCAGCAGGCGCTGCCGATCACGTTCGGCTTCAAGGCTGCCGTCTGGGTCGAGGAGATGCGCCGGAACCAGGAGCGCTTCGCGGCCATGAAGCAGCGTGTGCTGGTGGGGCAGTTCTCCGGCGCGGTCGGCACGCTGGCGGCACTGGGCGACAAGGGCATCGCGGTGCAGGAGGCGCTGTTCGAGGAGCTGGGCCTGGGCTGCCCGCGCATCCACTGGCATGTCTCGCGGGATAGCATCGCCGAGCTGGCCTGCGTGCTGGCGATCTGCACCGGCACCATCGGCAAGATCGCGCATGAGGTGTACAGCCTGCAAAAGACCGAGACGGCCGAGCTGGAAGAACCGTTCTCGATGGGCAAGGTGGGCAGCAGCACCATGCCGCACAAGCGCAATCCGCCGACCTGCGAAACCGTGGTGGCGCTGGCCCGTCTGGTGCGCAACACCGCGCCGATGGCGCTGGAGTCGATCATGGCCGAACACGAGCGCGACAAGATCGTGCTGCAGACGGAACGCGAGTTCATCTCGCGCCTGTGCTGCATGAGCGATGCGGCAGCGTTGAAGCTCGGCTACGTGTGTGCCAACCTGACTGTGCGCCCGGCCAATATGGAGAAGAACCTGTTCATCCAGCGCGGCCTGCTGATGTCCGAGGCCGTCATGATGGGGCTCAGCGACCGACTGGGGCGCCAGGAGGCACACGAGATCGTCTACGAGGTCTGCATGGACGTGTTCGAGCGCGGCGGTGACTTCCGCGAGGCGCTGCTGGCGAATCCGAAGGTGGCGGCCGGCATCGATGCGCAAACCATCGACAAGATGCTCGACCCGCACGGCTATACCGGCATGGCGGGGTTCTTTGTGGATCGGGTGGTGGGACAGCAAGCGCGCTGACACGCGCTGCGCAAGCAAGAAGCGGGTGCCGGGATTCCTCCGGCACCCGCTTTGCATTGCGGCGGTTTGTGGATAGGGATTACTGGCGGAAGTGGATAAAGCAGTCGGCGGCGTCGGCAAGGCTCTCGCAGGACAGGACCGTGGCGATCAACGCTTCCGTGCGCTCGGCGCCCAGCCCCGGCACCAGCAGCGTGCGCGCCTTGCTGGCGATGCGCGCTTCCTGCCGGTCGAGATCGGTCTCGGGACGGCTCGCATCGCTATGGCAGGCATGCATGCGGCCGTTTTCCAGCGTCACGGTCGCCCGGGCGTTCGCGCGCGGCATCGCGGCTTCGCCATGCACACGAATGCGTTGGCGCAGCGCGGCCAGCGCAGGGTCGTCCAGCGCGGCGGTGAAGCTTTCCGCCGCAACGGTGCTGTGGCCGGCCAACGCCAGCGCGGCCATATGGGCGATGCTGAACTTGGCCTCCGATGGCGTGCTGGGATTGGCGATACAACACACATCCAGATACTGCGGCTCGATGGCGATCTCCACCGTCCCGATCTCGGCTGCTGCAGCACCGAGCTGCTGGCGCAATTGCAGGCAGGCCTCGATCGGCGCCTGCGTGCCGTAGCAGGACGCGTGGTACTTGTAGACGATGCCGTGCACGCGCGAGGTGGTGGCATCGCACCAGATTGCGTCGGCATCCCACGCGCCGGCGTACAACGCCGCGAAGCCCTGCTCGCGCTCAAGGATGTCTGGCACTGCCTGGAAGCCTCGCGCCGCCAGCCGGGCGGCGCGCAGGCCAATCGCGGCAGCCTGCCCGGCGTGCAACGGCTTGCACATTGTGCCGAACAGCGCGCGCATGCCGCCCGCCTGCGTGGCGGCGATACCCAGCGCATGCGCGGTGCGGTCGACATCGAGTCCGAGCAGTGAGGCCACAGCCACCGTGGCGCCCAGTGCGCCGAGCGTGGCGGTGTTGTGCCAGCCCAGCCGGTAGTGATCTTCGCCCATGCAAGACGCCACGCGGCTCTGCAACTCGACGCCTGCGGCAAAGGCCGCCAGCACCGCGATACCGTGATGCCGGCCCCCTTCGGCCTGCGCAAGAATCGCCGGCCACAGCGGCACCGACGGATGGACGCGGGACTGCAGGTGCGCATCGTCGAAATCGAGCACATGGGACGCCGTGCCGTTCACCAGCGCGGCCTGCACCGCGCTGCCGCGCGAGCCGTCGAGCAAGGTGGCGCATGGGTTGGCGCCCTCCTCCCGCACTTCGGCCAGCAGGATCTGGACCGGTGCCTCCCGCCACGCGGCATGCGCCACGGCGAACCAGTCGAGCAGGCTGTGACGGGCGATACGCCCCACGTCAGTCGGCAGCCCGCCCGATGCCACGGACAGGCTGTGTGCCACCAGTTCCCGCGTCAGCCCTTGCGGCAGGCCCACGGGATGCAATGGAGGATGTGGCGCGTTCATTTCACCTCCATCGTCTTCAGCAGCTTGTCGCTGATGCCGGCGCGGTAGCGGGCGATGTCATCGACAATGTACTGGCGGAACTTGCTGGTCGGCATGTCGACTTCACGGGCACCATCCTGCCGCACCACGCGTTGCAGTTCGGCATTGCGCAGCCCTTCCGACACGGCCTTGGACAGGCGCTGCACGATCGCATCCGGCGTGCCGGCGGGCGCCACCAGGCCGTACCACTGCGTCACCGTCACATCGATGCCCAGTTCGCGGAAGGTCGGCACATCGGGAAATGCCGGGGTGCGCTGCTCGCCCGTCAACGCCAGCAGCTTGAGCTTGCCGGACTTGACCTGCCCCATGATCGGCGGCGCGGTGGCGAAGAACAGGTCGGTATGCCCGCCCAGCAGGTCCGTGATGGCGGGACCGGAGCCACGGTAGGGAATCGGCGCGATCTCGACGCCGGCCTTCGCCTTGACCATCTCCATGGTCACATAGCCCACGCTGCCGGGCCCGGACGACCCGTAGCTGATCTGCCGCACCTTGGCTTCGGCGAACGCAGCGGAGGCGTTCTTGTAGCGATCCGCGGCGGCGAACAGGCCATGCGGCGCCTGGACCAGCATGCCGATGGCGACAAAGTCCTCGGGTACCTTGTAGGGCAGTTCGCTGCCCCGGATCGCCGCCGCCAGCGACATGTTGCTGCTCATGCCCATCAGCAGCGTGTAGCCGTCAGGCTTGCTGCGCGCCACCTGCTCGGCCGCCATCATGCCGCCGGCGCCACCCTTGTTCTCGACGACCACGGGCTGGCCAAGCTTGCGCGAGAGCTGATCCGCGATGAGCCGGCCGTACAGGTCGCCACCGCCGCCCGGCGGGAAGCCCACCACGAGCTTGATCGGCCGATCCGGGTACTCCGCGTGCACAGCAGTTGCCGTGATGCATACCATCATGCACAGCAGCCAATGCACGCCACGCCATGCGCGTGTGGCCGCGCTTTCCCTATGCAAAGTCATCGTTGTCTCCTCCAGTCGTTATGCCGGCTGCCGCTGACGGCAAGCCTGCAACGATTCTGGACGAGCCCCTGCAAAGCGCATGGATGTTCCACGATTCGGAACGACGCGGCTTGGGGAGGTACGGTAGGGGGGATTCGTGTCGCCTTGCGCGAAGGCGACACACGCGGCAGGGGTGCGACGGGCTAGTGCCCGTCATCCCCGCCAATCAGCCACCGCGTTGCACGGCGGCCGGAGGTATTACGAAGGCGATTACGAGCCGACCTTGAGTCGGCCGCCGCGGCCCAGGCCGCCCTTCACTTCCTGCGCCTTGTAGTTGCGCAGCGAGACCACCATGTTGTTGTAGGCGTCCATGAACGCTGCAACCGTGGCCTTGCCTTCCGGCGTGCGGGAGAAACCGCCAAGCCCGCCGGCCGCGCCGCCGCCAAAGGCGCCCAGTGCGGCGCCGAAGTTGGTGGCCGTGGCGTTGCCTTCGGAGATGGAGAGCTGCACGCCCGAGCGGATGTCGAACATGGTCAGCGTCACGACCGATGCCTTGCTTTGCATCGCACCGCCAACCAGTGCGCCGGCGGCGCCGAACAGGCTGCCCACGCCGGCAGCCAACTGGCCCGTGGCGTCGTTATCGATGATGATGGCCGGCTCCATGTAGAAGTCGGCGGCCACGCGCTGGCCCTTCTGCTGCTTCGAACCGGCCCGGAACTCGCCCGAATTGCGCTGCTTGTCGGTGATCGACGACAGCTTGCTTTCGGTGCGGTTATTGCCAACGGACGTGATCACGAAGCAGTTCGACTGCTGCACGGCCAGGCGGATCAGCGGCTCGATGGTCGTGATCTTGGTGGTGGCGCCGAAGCTTGCGTACCACTCCTTGCCACGGCCATCGTCCACGGCGAGCGTGCCCAGGGGCGCGTCGCAGCGCTCCAGCGACGGATTGGCATTCACGCTGCTTGCGCCGCCCGCGGCGCCGGTGGCTGCCGTCGGTGCCGTACCAGTGGAGATGCTACCGCCGCCGCCCGGGACGGCACAGCCAGCCAGAACCAGGGACGCGGCCAGTGCGGCCAGGCGCAAAGAAGTCTTCTTGGGCATGAAATCGCCTGTTATTGGAAGTGATGGAAAGAGGAAGGGTGGGACGGCTTAGCGCAGATGCCAGCCGGAAGGGCCCCAGACCCAGTAATACGGGTAGCCGCTGTACCACGCGTACCAAGACTTGCGATACGCCTCACGCACCTGATACAGACTCTGTTCGTCCTTCTTGGCGGCCTGGGCTTGCGGAATCAGGTCGCGGGCTTCCTTGTTGCCCTTGGAGGCAGCGCGCGTCAGCCAGGCCTCGGCTTCCGCCGGGTCCGATCCCATTTCCTCGAAGCCCATCAGATAGATTCGCCCAAGCGCGAGCTGGGCCTGCACGTGGCCGTTGTCGCCGGCCTTGCGCATCCACTCGAGGGCTTGATAGCTGTTGCGCTCGACGCCGTCGCCGCGCAGGAGGCGCAGGCCCAGGTCATAGGCCGCGTTCGGATTGCGCTCCGCCACTTCGGTCAGGGCCTGCATGCGGCGCTCGGCCTCGGCATCGACGGGCGCGTCCCGGAATGTGCTCACGCGTCGGTCTTGTTCGGTGCAGGCATTGCCGTTGCACACGCGTACCGTGGGCGAGCGCGACAGCTGCCCTTCCGCCGACTGCGCGGCGCAGCCCGCCAAGCCCAAAACTGTCACGAACAACAAAGGAACTGAAAAACGCATAGCAACCCACCCCGAACATATTTATTTTTTTTGCAATACCTCGAATACTTAGCTTTGTAAGTAAACGTGTAGATTGTAACGGCATTGCATGTGGGGATTGCAACACATCGTAATGCGAATCAGTGCTTTTGTTGCGTCGCGGACACGTTCTTGTCAGGGTAAACCCGGGAAAAGGCAGGAGGCAGGGCCTCCCGCCGCCCCGGATCAGTCGATCTTCGCGCCCGATACCTTCACCGTCTGGCCCCACCGCTGTTGCTCTTTGATGATGGTCGCCGCGAACGCTTCCGGCGATTGCCACGCCGGCTCGGCGCCCTGCGCTTCCAGCTTGGCCTTGGTATCCGGGTCGGCCAGCACGGTGCGCAGCGCGCCCGACAGCTTGTCGACGATCTCCTTCGGCGTACCCGCCGGCGCCAGCACCCCATAGAAGCCCACCACCTCGAAGCCCTTCAGGCCGGACTCCTCCATCGTCGGCACATCGGGCAGCGCCGGCGAGCGCTTGCCGGACGTCACCGCCAGCGCGCGGACCTTGCCTGCCTTGATGTACTGGGTGAAGAGCGGAATCGAATCGGCCATCATCTGGGCCTGCCCGCCCATGACGTCCGTCAGCGCTGGCGCACTGCCCTTGTACGGGATGTGAACGATGAAGGTGCCCGATGCCTGCTTGAACATCTCCGGCATCAGGTGCGAGATCCCGCCGTTACCGCCCGAAGCGAAGTTGAGCTTGCCCGGGTTCGCCTTGGCATAGGCGATGAATTCCTTGAGATTCCGTGCCGGCACGTTGTTGTTGATCACCATGACCAGCGGGATCAGCGCGGTGCGCGCCACGGGCGCGAAGTCCTTCGGCATGCTGTACGGCAGCTTGGGATACAGCGAATTGTTGATCGACATCTGGCCCGTATTGGCGATCAACAGCGTATAGCCGTCCGGCGCCGCCTTGGCCACGCTGTCCGAACCGATATTGCCGGCCGCGCCGGCCTTGTAGTCCAGCACCACGGACTGGCCCAGCAAGGGCTGGAGCTTCTCCGACAGGATGCGCGCGTGCGTGTCCACCGGACCGCCAGGCGGAAATCCCACCACCATCCGGATCGGCTTCTCGGGCCAGGCGGCGTGGGCAACGCCGGCCGCGAAGGCCAGCGGGGTAAGGGCCAATACGGCCAGGGCTTGCCGGGCACGGCGGGCAGCGAACAACGTCATCGTCTTGTCTCCGGAGGCGGCCCCGCTCTACACGGCGGCGGACCGAAGCGCTATTGTGACGTTAATGTGACATTTTTGTGAAGGTCCATTTTTGTGAAGATCAGAACGCCTCATTGATCTGGAAATACACGCCTTTCGTGTTGCGCCCCACGCCGGCATCGAAGCGAACATTGACCCGCGGCTTGAACTCGAAGCGGTAGCCAATGCCGCCATTCGGCAGCCAGTGCCCCCGGAACAGCGCCCCCACATTGGGGCTGACCGCCCCGGTGCCGAGCCAGAACACCATGCCCTGCCGCCCCGCGATGTGCCAGCGGTATTCGGCCTGCACCCCCGCCATCACCTTGTCCCGGAACTGGCCCGAGAAGTAGCCGCGCATCCGCTTGTTGTTGCCGAGGGTAGCCATCATGTCCCAGGGCACGTCGCCCCAGTTCATGTTGGCGTAGGCGTCGAAGGCCAGCACATCGCGCTCGCGCATGCGGAAGTACTTGTTGAACGTGAGTTCCACGTTCTCCATATCGGTGTCGCTGCCGAGTTCGCGGCGGTAGACGGTGACGTTGGCCAGCAGCGATTCGCCCCGGTAGGGATTGGGGATGAAGTCCCGCGTGTCGTACGAGAAATGCGCGCTGACCCCGGAACTGAGCACGCGGGGGCCATGCGGGTCGGTCGCCAGCTTGCTGTCGGCGCCGCGCTCCAGCTTCACCGCATCGTCGTACTGCAAGCTCCATCCCGCCCCCAAGTAGATGTTGGGACGCACCCGCATCATGATCTTGGGCTGCAGTACCACCTCCTTGCGCGTGAAGGCTTCCTTGTTGGCGTTGTCGATGGCACTGCCGTAGCCGATGCCCCAGTAGGCGGTGGGCATGTTGATGAGATCCGCCTCGATGAGAAAGCGGTAGCTGTCGTCGGCAAAGAACGTGTTGTTCTCGATCGAGATGCCGTAGGCGCCCTTCACGGTGCCGAAGCCGCGGATCGACAGCGTGGATAGCTGCGTCTCCTCTGCGGCGTTGCCCGGCTTGTAGAGGCCGATGGCCGCCGCGCCGATGCCGAAGCCCATTTCCGGGTTGTAGAACGGCCCCGGCAGCACGCCCCAGTCGATGCCCTGGCTCACGTCCACGGCGTCCGATGCGCCGAGCTTGGTGAGGATCCGGTCGATCCAGCCCTGCTTTTCTTCCGCGCTCGCCGCGCCCTCCACGGCTTCCACCGCTTCCACCGCTTCCACCGGCTCGTCCGCCTGCCCGGGCGGGGCCGCACCTGCCAGGCCAATCGACACACACATCGACACAAACCAGCGGCGGGAAGGCGTCGATTTCATTTAACGGGCCGCCCGAAAAGACTGACTTCTCTTGCCGGCCGTGCGCTTGCACAATCCGCAGATGGCCAGTCCCGCGTGCCTGCGCGGGTTCGCCGCAAGGAGACTCTTACGATGAGCGCGCGACCGCCCTACCGCCGGAAGCCTGCGCCGAGCCGGTTCCTTGGCGTGCTGCTGGCCGGCGCCGCCTCCACGGCGATGGCCTCTCCCTTCGACCTGCCCAGCACGATCCCGAACATGTTTGGCGTTGGCGTGGGCTCCACCACCCAGTACGCGGGCGGCAACGAACGCATGATCGGCGTGCTGCCGGGCCTGCGCTACACCTCGGAAAGCGGCCGGCTGCTGGAATGGTATGGCCCCTACGCCCAGTTCAACTTCGGCAGCCTGACCGGCTTCCAGTACGGCCCGGCCGTCTCGCTCCGCCTGGGGCGGAACAATGTCGACGACGCCGTCGTCGCCAGGATCCACGAGATCGACACCACCGTGGAAGCCGGCGGCTTTATCAGCTACGAGTACATCCATAGCGGCGGCATTCCGTACCGCCTGCGCGGCGGGATCAATGTGCTGACCAACGCGGGCATCGTGTATGGCGGGGCCCGTGTGTCGGCCACGGGTACCTTCTGGGTGCCCGTGCACACCCGAATGATGCTCGGGCTCGGCATGGGCCTGACGTGGGTAAGCGGCAGCTTCAACCGGACCTACTTCGGCGTCACTACCGAAGACAGCGCCGCCAGCGGCCTGCCCGTCTACACGCCCGGCAGCGGCCTGCAACAGGGCACGGGCTGGCTCGGGGCGATCTATCGGATCGACAAGCACTGGCATGCGGGCGCCATGGTCTATTACCAGCGCATCACCGGCAGCGCCGCCGACAGCCCCATCGTCACGCAGCGCGGCACGCGCAACCAGGTGACCTACGGCGCCGGCATCGCCTACGCCTGGCGCTAGGCGCACTGCCCTCCCGACTTGGGAAACAGGAAGGCCACCCCTCGCTGGCCCTCGTACCATGCCCGTCAGTAAGGTGGATTCACCACCACGTATTGCGAGCCCTGCGGTTGATACCAGGTGGTGCCGCACTGCTGGTACACCATGCCGCCGTAATTGACCGGCGCGCACCCGGGCGGCACAGTGCGGACCATGGAGCCGATCACAGCGGAGGTCACCGCAACGGTGGCGGTCACCGCCGCAGCCGTCGCCACGGGGTGATAGTCATTGTCCCAGCCGTTGTGGCAGCACCCGCCGCCGCCCTCCACGTTCACGTTCACGTTGCGGTTCGAATTGACGTTCACGTTGCGGTTGGTATTGACGCTGTTGACACTGTTGCTGCGCACGTTGTTGGCGCGCGCATCCACATGCTGGTTGTTGACGTGCTGCGCGCCACCGCCGCCGCCCCGCGCCGGCGCCGCCGCGGCACGATTGCCGCCCGCGTGCCCGCCTCCGCCAGCGGGACGCGCGTCCGCCACAGGGGCCCACGCCGTGGCTGCGGCGAGGAAGATCACGGCCATCGA
Organism: Cupriavidus sp. OV096; assembly: GCF_900115455.1. Lineage (NCBI taxonomy): Bacteria > Pseudomonadati > Pseudomonadota > Betaproteobacteria > Burkholderiales > Burkholderiaceae > Cupriavidus > Cupriavidus sp. OV096. The sequence goes on along the minus strand of NZ_FOWM01000005.1, from coordinate 303,436 downwards.
CAGCAAGAAGCCCTTCCCAATAGCGTGATGCATGATGCAGCTCCTTTACTGAGACTTCAGCGGAACGAACTTCGCCTCGGTGGCACCCTGGGGCGGCGTGAAGGCGAAGCGGGATTCCTTGAAGCCCGGATTGATGCGCCACCGGATCAGCGAGACCGATTGCGGGCGTGCCTCATCGGCCCGATTGGTGATGACCAGCTTGCGCGGCAGGGGCCGCGCGCCGGTGGCGATCCAGATCTGCCAGTCGACATTGCCCTGGCGGAAGGCATAGTGGTCGCAAACCTCGCCCTCCACCACGTCCTGGCCGGCATTCATCGCCGAGGTCATGTTGTCGAGCGGCGCCTGGGGCGTGCCCCAGAGGAACAGGTCCGCCACCGGCAGCTCGATGCCGTACCGCTCCTGCAGCCGGTTCCCCAGCGCGTCCAGGTTCTCCGTGAACGGCGCCTTCGAGTAGTACTTCTGCTCGGGCAGGTAGAGCACGACCGTCTTGCCGTCGTAGATCAGGTCGCGCGCGGACCGTGCACTGCGCATCTCGGCGCGCAGCATGTTCGGGCGTTGCACGTCCACCTTGGCCGTGGCCATGTGGAGCAGCTTCTGGCCGTCCTGGAGCACCCGCTCGCCGGAGAGGTCCACCTGCGCCTCGAACGTGCGCAGCGTCTGGAGGTACTTGCCCATGTTCTGCAGCGCCTGCACCACAGCCGGGTCCACGGCATTGGCCGCTGGGGGCGCGGACGAAGACGCAGCCGGGGCCGGGGGCGGCGCCGCGTTCGATTTGGAAGCGCTGGGGGGCGCAGGAGCCGCCGGAGGCGTCGATGGCGCGTGGCTACAGCCCCAGAGCGAAACGGCAAGCAGGCTCGATACCGCAATGCGTCTCATGGCAGGCTCCCTGAAATCTGGTTTCGTGCCTGATCCTTCTCCACTTCGCGGTCTTACGGAAGTCAATTTTTCTTTCATCGAATTAACAACTATCGATAATCGGCATGAAAAGTGTTGCGCTGTGACGCATGCCGCCCACCAGCGGGAAAAATGCAAAAAAAAGCCATCCCGGAAAACAGGATGGCCAGAAAGCTCCTAAGCGGAGCACCATTTGCTGATGGGGCGCTGCGGCGCCGTCTAGGCCACGGCTATCGCATTGACTTCCAGTTCCGCGCCATAGTGGATGGTCGGGCACGGGACCACCGTGCGCGCCGGCGCCGGGCCGTCACCGAGGATCTGGGCATAGAGTTCATTCACCCGGGGCCAGTTGGCGATATCGGCGATGAATATCTGCACGTTGACCAGGTTCTGCATCGAACTGCCCGAGGCCAGCAGGATGGCTTTCAGGTTGTCGAACACCTGCCTGACCTGGGCGTCGAGGCCGGCCGGGATTTTCAGGTCATCGCCCAACATAATCGGGAGCTGGCCCGACACGAATATCAAGCCATTCGCCTTGACCGCCTGGGAATAATGGCCGCGCGGCAACGGCGCGCTGGCATGGTTGATGTACTCGATCATGCCTGTTGCCCCCTTTGGCTGGCCTGCCAGAGGCGGTCGAAATCCGTCGCGCGTTTCTCGGTGAAGGCATCCAGCCCTTCCTGCCATTCGGCACGCGGCACGTCGGACACAGAGCGGACCACCCGGCCCCAGTCATAGCCGGCATGGGCGTGGAGGTGGCCCTTTGCCGCCGCCAGCGCGCCCGGCGGGGCGTTGGCGACGATGGATTTCGCCAGCTCGAAGGCCCGGCCCAGCGACGCGCCCTTCTCCGCCACTTCATTTACCAGCCCACGTTGCAGCGCCTCGGGCGCCGGCAATCGCTTCCCGGTGAGTACAAGTTCGAGTGCCTGCCGGGTACCGACGATGTGCTGGAGCAGCGCCAGCCCGGTATTGGGGATGACGCCCCGGGTCACCTCGGGCAGCGCGAACCACGCCCCCTCTTCCGCGATGACCAGATCGCAGGCCAGCGTCAGCTCGAAGCCGCCGCCCACGGCCGGCCCCTGCACCGCCGCCACGACGATCCGCTTCTCTTCCGCCAGCCGGCGGAACAGCAAGGCGGGGTCGGTCCGGGGGTCGGCCTGCTCCATCCAGCCATCGCGCAGGTCATCGATATTGGCGCCGGCGCAGAACGTCGGCCCATTGGCGGCAATCACCAGCGCCCGGGCGCCCTGCGCCTGGCTGGACTCGATGGCGTCGAACATGTCGCCGACCATCCGCCGGGACAGCGCATTGCGCCGCTGCACGTCATTCAGCGTGATGACGGCGATGTCATCCCGGACGTCGAGAATCAAGGTAGTGAAGGTTTTCATGGTCACGCGCAAGGTCTGAGGGTTAAGCGGTCGCGGAAGGCATCAGGGAGCGGCGTGGGCCGGGCTTGCGCGGCATCCATCAGCACGCAGATCGCCTTGGCCCGTGCGCAGAGGGTGTCGCCCATATAAAGCCCCTGCATCAGTTCGAACGAGGTATTCCGGGCCGCCACGGGCGTGGTTCTGACTTCGATTTCACCCGGGTAGAACACCTCGCTGAGGAAATCGATGGCCAGGTGCGCCACCACGACGGTCTTGCCTGCCATGCAGGGCGCCAGATCGGCCTGCTGGAAGATCGCCATCCGCGCTTCCTCGAAACAGGTGGCGATCGCCGCGTTATTGACGTGCCGGAACTGGTCCGTGTCGCCGTTGCGCAGCCTTAAACGCGTCGAAAAACTGGCGCTTTCCGCACTTTCAAACCTCGTCATCCTGTCCCTCCATACGGTTCCGGTTTGTTCGAAAACGTTTTCGTAAAAGATAGCATGCAGAGCGGCACGGCACAAGGCAAAGCTTGCGCCGGGTCGATTATCGAAGGGGATTAGCGGGGTCTGGGCGGGCCGTCAGACGAACGGAGGATCAGCTCGGGCCGCCAGACTTCCTGCAAGGTCCTGGGGTCCGCGCCGTCTAGCCGGGCGAGCAGCATTTCCACCAGGCGCTTGCCGACGCGATTGGTTTCGGCGGTGAAGGTCGTGAGGGGCGGCGTCACGAGCCGCGCCACGGGATGGTCGTCGCCGCCGATCACGCCAACGTCCTGGCCCACGACCTTGCCGGCCTCGGCAATCGCCCGCATCACGCCCACTGCCACCATGTCCTGCCCGCAGACAAAAGCCGTGGGCGGATTGGGCAGCGCCAGCAGCGCACGTGCAGCGCGCAGCCCGCCCTCCTCTGTCATGGCTTCCTCCACGCACAGTGCCGGGTCGAGCGGAATGCCGGCCGCGCGCAGCGCCTCTTCATAGCCAAGCCGCTGGCAGTAGCTGAACATCAGGTACTCGGGCGGGTGCACCAGCGCAATCCGGCGGTGACCCAACGCGATAAAGCGCCCGCAGCCATCCCGGCCCACCACGGTTGCGTCGATATCGACAAACGGAAAGTCCTGCGAGCTCTCGCTGCGGCCAAAGGCCACGAACGGGATGTCCCGTTCCAGCAGATATTCGATCCGTTCATCGTGCCGGCGCGTACGGCCGAACAGCAGCGCATCCACGCGCTGCTTCTCCACCAGCCGCTTGAAAACGTCGATTTCCGTTTCCACGGTGCGGCCGGACGCGATGATCACCTGGTAGTTGGTGCCATCCAGCGCTTCGTCGATCCCCGACAGCATGTTCAGGAAGAACGGATGCGCGAACTGCGTCTGCGGCGCCGAGATCACAAAGCCAATCGTGTCCGACGACTGGCGGCGCAGGCGCCGGCCAGCCGGGTCCGGGCTGAATCCGAGTTCCGCCGCGGCCTTCAGCACGCGTTCGCGCGTGTCACGGCTGACGTCCGCCCGGCCGTTCATCGCCTTGGAGACCGTGCTGACCGACAGCTTCAGATGGGCGGCAAATTCCTTGATGTCCACTTGGGATTCCTGAGGTGCTTTGGACAACATTATCCCTCACCGCGCCGGGCTGCGCCTATCCGGACCGAAACCGTTTTCCGCAGGACCTTGCCCCACCTGCTTGACTTCCCCTGGTTCAAACACTACTCTTTCGAAAACGTTTTCGATGGCCCGATAAAACCCCGGCGAGGAGCACACCATGCACGACACTTCCCAAGACACCGAGCTTTCCATGATCCGCGAGACCGCCAGGCGCTTTGTCCGCCAGCGTCTGGTACCGCTCGAACAGCAGATCGAGACCGACGACGACGTCGAACTGGACCTGCTGGCGCAGCTGCGCGCCGAGGTGGCGGGGCTGGGCCTATACGGCTTCAACCTGCCCGAATCCATCGGCGGCCCCGGCCTCTCCGCCGCCGCCAAGGTCGTGGTGCTGGAGGAGCTGACCTATACATCGGTGCCGCTGAGCGAAGTCTTCGGCCACCTGCCGCTGCAGCTCACGCAGGCCAACGCCGCGCAGCGCGCCGGCTTCCTGCCCGATGTCCTGTCCGGCAAGAAAACCATCACCTACGCCCTGACTGAGCCGAACGCAGGCTCCGACCTGGGCGGCCTGAAGACCCGCGCGATCAAGGTGCCGGGCGGCTGGACGCTCACCGGCAGCAAGCACTTCATTTCCCATGCCGAAACCGCGGACTACATCATCGTCCTGGCGGTGACCAACCCGGCCGCCTCGCTGAAGGACCGCTTCGGCACCTTTATCGTCCGGCAGGGCAACCCCGGCGTGGTCGGCATGACGCGCTACAAGAAGATGGGCTGGCGCGGCTACCACCTCAACGGCTTCACGCTCGAGGACTGCTTCGTCCCGGACGAGGACGTGCTCGGCGCGCCCAACGCCGGCTTCCTCGGCATGATGCAGTCGATCAACCAGGACCGCCTGCTCTCCGCCAGCCGCTCGCTCGGCCTGGCCGCGCGGGGCCAGGCCATGGCTTGCGAATACGCCAACGAGCGCAAGGCGTTCGGCAACGCCATCGGCCAGCACCAGGGCATCCAGTTCATGCTCGCCGACAACGATGTCGATATCGAAGCGGCGCGCCTGCTGATTGGCCGCGCGGCGGAACTGATCGAAGCCGGCGACCCGGCGGCGCGCATTGCCGCTTCCCGCGCCAAGCTGTTCGCCAGCGAAATGGGCTGCCGGGTGTCCGACCGTGTGCTCCAGATCTTCGGCGGCATGGGCTATATGTGCGAGCTGCCGGTCGAGCGCTTCTACCGCGACGCGCGGGCATTCCGCATTGGCGAAGGCACCTCCGAGATGCAGCGCCTGCAGATTGCTCGCGCCGCGCTGGCGCAGTGAGGGACGGATTCATGTATCAGCAAATCCTGACCGCCCATGATCCGCACCTGCCCGCCTTCTATCAGGCAGGCCAACCCGTTACCCGGGGCGAACTCCAGCAGGCGTCCCAGCGCGCTGCCAGCTTCCTGTGGGAGCGGGGCCTGCGCCGGGGCGACACGCTTGCCGTCTGGATTCCCGATGGCGCCGTCTGGCTGCAGTTGTTGTTTGGCGCGGCACAGCTGGGCGTGCTGGTGGTGCCCGTCAGCACCCGGCTGAAAACGGCCGAAGCGCTCCATGTGGTGAATACGGCACAGGCACGGATGTTGGTGGTGCCCACCCGCTTCCTGGATTTCGACTATATGGAAGCCGCCTCGGCCATCCAGCACGCCGTCGGCGCGCTGGAGCATGTGGTCAACGTGCCGGTGACCGGCGAGTTCATGTGGGACGCCTATCCCGCGCGCGCGGCAAGCCTCGGCGAGGGGCTGGACCCGTGGTGCACCTTCAGCACCTCGGGCACCACCGGCAAACCCAAGCTGGCCGTGCACACGCAGGCCGGCATCGTCACGCACGTGCTGAACGTGGCGGCGGCCACGGACATGCGGCCCGGCGACGCCACCCTCTGCGCCCTGCCCCTCTACGGCGTGATGGGCTTCGTCCTGGCGATCTCCTCGCTGGCAGCAGGCGCGGCCTGCGTGTTCCTGCCCGTGTTCAAGGCACAGGCCGCGGCCGAGGCCATGGAACGCCATGCAGTGACCCACTTCTACGGCTCCGACGCCATGCTCGACATGGTCCTCAGCGTGCCCGGCCACAGCTTCCGAAACTGGCGCCGGGGCGGCTTCGCCGAGTTCGCGGGGCTGGGCAGCCGCATCACCGACAAGGCGTGGGCCGACTGGCAGGTGCCGCTCACCGCCATCTACGGGATGTCCGAATGCTTCGCGCTGGCCGCGCTGCGCGATACCAACGCGACTGGCGACGAACGCCGGCTGGCCGGAGGCCACCCGGTTGCGCCCGTGATTTCGTTTCGCATCGTCGATCCCGCGACCGGCGAAGTCGTCCCCGAAGGCGAACAGGGCGAATTGCAGCTGCGCGGCTACAACGTGACGGCCGGCTACCTCAACAACCCGACCGCCACGGCGGACGCCTTTACCGCCGATGGCTGGCTGCGCACAGGTGACCTCGCCCGGGCGCAGGGCCGCGCGTTCCAGTACCTGTCGCGCCTCAAGGACACGCTGCGCCTGCGCGGCTACCTCGTCGATCCGGCCGAGATCGAGGAATTCCTCGTCACGCATCCGGCGGTGGCGGCAGCGCAGGTGGTGGGCGTTCACCAGGAGGGCGAAGGCGATGTCGCGGTGGCCTTCATCCGCACCCGGACAGCAGACGTGAGCGAAGCGGCGCTGCTGGAGTTCTGCAAGCGCGGCATCGCGGGGTTCAAGCTGCCCCGGCGCATCGTGGCGTTGGACAGCTTCCCGCAGGTGGACGGCCCCAATGGGGTCAAGATTCTCAAGCACGTCCTGCGCGATCTCGCGAAGGGACACCTTCAACCCGCACCGAACCCCCAAGACAACACGAGGAAGACGCCATGAAACTCAAGGAAATCAAATCTGACATCGCCTGGGCCACGCCGAAACGCGTGGTAATCCATGGCCTCGACCTGTGCGATGACATCGTCGGCAAGCTCGACTTCGGCCAGATGGCCTTCCTGCAGATCTTCGGCCGGCTGCCGGCGGACGACAACGAGTTGCGCATGTTCAACGCGATGATGGTGATCCTGGTGGAGCACGGCATCACGCCGTCCTCGCTGGCCACCCGCATGACCTACTGCGGCGCGCCCGAGGCGGTGCAGGCTGCCGTGGCCGCCGGCCTGCTGGGGCTCGGCTCGGTGTTCGTCGGCTCGCTGGACAACGCCGCGCGCCTGCTGCAGGAATCGCTCGCGGGCAGGGACGTGAGCGATGACGTCGACATGAACGCGCTGGCCACCGACATCGTGGCGGGCTATCGCAGCCGGAAGGAGATCCTCCCGGGCATCGGCCATCCCTTCCACAAGCCCATCGACCCGCGCGCCCCGGCGCTGTTCAAGGTCGCCCAGGAAACCGGCTTCGATGGCCCGTACATCAAGCTGATGGTGGCGCTGGGCGAACAGGCGACGCAGCAGGCCAACCGGCCCCTCCCCGTCAACGTCACCGGCGCGATGGCCGCGGTGGCCTCGGAGATGGGCATTTCTTGGAAGATCTGCCGGGGCCTCGCCGTGGCCGCGCGCTCGGTCGGACTGGTCGGCCACATCCTCGAGGAAATGCGCCAGCCGATGGCGGAAACGCTCTACCTGCGCATCGAGCACGAAGCCAGCGCGCATCTGCGCCCCGCTGACGAAGCCTGACGACAGGGGCACACGCATGACCCGGGCCCCAGCCGTGCATGCCGGCGATTCGCTGTCCACCAGCGAATTGCTGCATCGCATCCGCGCGTGCGTGAAGGACGTCCGGCACGGCGCCCGGGGCGCGGACGACCGGGACCATGCGGTACAGCAGCGGCTGGACAGCCTGCTGCGCAATGCCATTGCCGCCCGGTCGATCTCGGAGATGGCTGTGGCGCTGGGCAGCGCAGCGGAACTGCGCATCTTCCCGGCCGAAGCCGATCTGGAGCGCTGCACCGAGGCCGTCAGAGCTTCCGGTGCGACCGTGCTGCGCGCGCTGATCTGGACCGTGCGGCACCGCCACGCCCGGCATCTCGAACAGCTCAGGCGGCGCCGCTAGCCCAGTCCGGTCAACGGTCGGAAAACATAAGCCCCCGCCACTCCAGGAGTCGCGGGGGCTTTCTTCTACCGGAGCCGGTATCGGCCCCGGTCATTCAATAAGGTCGATACAGTTCCAGCCGCTGGCCGCTGTGCATGTAGTCCGCCCGGTAGCCAGCTCGCAGCACGGGGTTAGCGAGGAAGGTGTCGAATAGGCCGTCGCGCAGATACTCGCGGCGGATATGCACGCCGGCCACCTGGCCCAGCACCAGCCAGTGGTCGGTGCCGTCGCCGTTCAGGTCCTTGATTTCGCGCACATCCAGCAGCTTGCATTCCAGTACGGCCGGAGACGCCGCCACGTGCGGCGCGCGGATAGCGCGCCCGGGCGCCGGCGCTACGCCACAGAGGCGGAATTCATCGACTTGGGGGTCCACCGGCTCGGACGTGGCGTTCATCTTCTCGGCCAGCTCCCGGCTGACGAAGTTCCACGCGAACTCACGCGTCGCCTCGATATTGCGAACGCTGTCCTTGTAGCCCTCGCTGGAGAAGGCAATGATGTACGGGTCGGAACACATTGCCGCGCAGAAGCTGTATGGCGCGAGGTTGGGGGTGCCGGCGGCGGTCAGGCTCGAAATCCAGCCGATGATGCGCGGCGCGACAATCGCCTTGAATGGATCATGGGGCAGGCCGTGGCCGGCATCCGGGCGATAGAAATAGACGTCGTCTTCCATGGGGCAGTGGTGTGATTGAAGCAGAAATGCATTCGGCGGCGGCGGCCCCCTGACAGGGAGCCGCCGCCGCCGTCCTGGTGGGGGATTCAGTCCAACTGGGCGCCGGAGGCCTTGACCTTCTCCACCGCCAGCGCACGGTCCTTGACCAGCGCCTTGGCGTATTCCTGGGGCGAGTCCAGCACCGGGTCCAGCGCGTATTTCTCGAGATTGTCACTGCGGAATTGCGGGTTCATGACCACCTTCTTCACGTCAGCGTAGATCTTCTGGCGCAGCGCCTCCGGGGTGCCACCCGGGGCGAGCAGGCTGAACGGGAAGCTGGCGTCGAGCTTCGGATACCCCGCTTCAGCAAACGTCGGCACAGTTGGCAGGATCGAAGCCCGCTTGGCCCCGTTGATGCCCAGCGCCTTGACCTTGCCGCCCTGCGCGAACGGGCCGACCACTGACCCCGCGCCAATCGTCACCTGGATGGTGCCGCCCATCACGTCCTGCAGGGCCGGCGCGAGACCCTTGTACGGTACATGGACCATTTCCAGCCCGTTCTCCTTGGCGAACCACGCCAGCGCGAGGTGGGTGGTATTGCCAATGCCCGCCGAGCCGTAGCTCACCTGGCCGGGATGCGCCTTCACATAGGCCACGAAGCTGCGCAGGTCCGTCACCGGCAGCGACGGCGAGACGGCGATTGCCATATTGGCCATGGCCACCCGCGTGATCGGCGCCAGTTCCTTGATCGGGTCATACGGAAGCTTCTTGAACACGTACAGATTCAAGGTGGCGGCGGCATCGGTGGCCAGCAGCAGGGTGTAGCCATCGCCCGGCGACTTGGCCACCGCCGCCGCGCCAATGACCTCATTGCCGCCCGGCCGGTTGTCCACCACCACCGGCTGGCCCCAAAGCGTGGCGAGCTGCGCCGAGAGTGCGCGCGCCAGATTGTCGACCGGGCCGCCTGCGGCATAAGGCACTACCAGCCTGACCGGCTTGTGCGGCCAGTCGGCCGTCTGTGCACCGGCACTGCCCGCGCAGCACACGGTCAGGATCGAAAAGAAGAGCTTCAAGCGTTTCATGGTCATCCCCAAGGTGCTGGATCGAACCCGCAAGCCTAAACATAACCCGCTAGCCCGGTCCCGCTGTTTCGAAAACGTTTTCGGTACAGTAGGCCCAGCCTCTTAGGGAGTCAACATCGATCTAGACGTTATCAGGGAAAATACGGGGGCGTTGGATCGATAACGATTTCGAAGTGACGCACTCTTGCCGCCATGGCTAGCCCTCGTTGGCCGGCGCATCGCCGGCAGGGTCTTCCAGTTTCAGCAGGATCTTGCGCAGGCTTTTCGCCACCGAAGCGCGCTCCGTGGCGGACAGGCAATCCAGCAGCTGGTTGGCTTCCTTGAAGTGCGCGGTGAGCACCGCGTCCGCCAGTTCCAGCCCCTGCTGGGTCAGCACCACCAGCGTGCCTCGCCGGTCGTGGGGATCGGGCTCTCGCCGCACCAGACCGCGCTTTTCGACCCGGTCGATCCGCATGGTCATGGCGCCCGACGACAGCAGCAGCGCCCGCGACAGCGCGCTGGGGTTCAGCGCAAAAGGCGGCCCGGTGCGCCGCAGCGTAGCGATCATGTCGAACATGTCCCAGGTGATGCCATGCGGCGCCAGCCACCGCTCGGATGCCTTCATCGCCAGATCGCGAATCCGCAGGATGCGGCCCAGCACCAGCACGTGGTCCGTGACGAGATCAGGCCGCACGCGCGACCACTCTTCATCGAAGCTGTCTATCAAATCGTGTTTATCCATATAAGAAATTGTCTCAGTCGCATTCTAGCTTTGCGTAAAGTATCTTTATCTCAAGATACTAAATCTCGGGCTAACCCTACAAGGATACAAGGAGACTTCGATGACGACACGCTTTCGGCTGCTGGTTTTCCTGTTGACCGGGCTGGCACTGGCCCAGCCGCCCACCGCGATGGCGCAAACGCCGGCCAGGACTAAGGTGCGCGTGGCGTCCGTGGTCTCGGCAGCCTGGCTGCCGCTGTGGATTGCCAAGGACAAGGGCATGTTCACAGCCCATGGGCTGGACGTGGACATCACCACCGTGCAGAACGTCTCCACCGTGGTCGGCGCGCTCGGCCGGCAGTTCGAGGTCTCCGGATGCACGCCCATCGACATCATCAAGGCACGGCTGCGCAAGCTCGATGTCGTGGGCATCGCGGGCAATACGCAGGAGCTGACGGCGAACCAGCAGATGCAGCTGGTGACCCGCGCCGACGGCCCGATCCAGAATCTGGCCGATCTCAAGGGGCAGGTCGTGGCCACGCCCTCGCTCAACGGGGTGATCCACATTGCCACGCTCAATGCGCTGCGGCAGCGCGGCGTGGACCCCAAGGACGTCCGCTTCCAGGAAATGGCCTTCGCCAATATGGGCGACCAATTGGCCGCAGGGCGGGTGGCGGCGGCGGAGATCGTCGAACCCTACGCCTCGGTGTCAATGAAGGTAGGCGTGCGCACCCTCGGCAACCCCATGCTTGGCGTGGCCGACCCGGTGATCCTGACCTGCTGGATGGCGAATGGCCAGTGGGCCCGTGACCACCGGGCCGCCGTGACGGCCTGGCGCGCCGCGCTCAACGACGCCATCCAGTACATCCAGAAGAACGACCAGGCGTCGCGCGCGGTGCTGGCCAAGTGGACCCGCCTGCCTGATGCGGTTGCGGGCTCGGTCCGCCTGCCGGCCTACACCACCCGCCTCGGCGATGCCGAGATTGACACCTGGATCCAGACCTCATTCGCCGTCGGCGCCATCCACGAGAAAGTGAGCGCCGCCGGCGCCAGCCTCAACTAGTTCACGACCTATGAATGCATCGGTATTTTGCTGTGAGCAGGCGGAAGTCAGACTGACGTCGGCCAGTGGGGAGAAGATGATTCTCCAGGGCATCGACCTGAACATCGGCCGGGGCGAGTTCCTCTGCATGGTGGGCGGCTCCGGCACGGGCAAGACCACCCTGCTGCGCGCGCTCGGCGGGTTCTGCGCGCCGACCGGCGGCGCCGTCCTATATGAAGGCGCGGCCTTCAGCGGTCCGCCGGCGGGCGTGGTGACGGTGTTCCAAGACTATGGCAACGCGCTGCTGCCGTGGCGGACGGTGCGCGGCAACGTGGCCCTCGGCATCGAGGAACAGGTCTCAGGCGCGGCACTGGACGACCGCATCGACGCCGCGCTGGCCATGGTCGGCCTGCAGCAGGCGGCCCGGGAGTATCCCGCCAAGCTGTCCGGCGGCATGCAGCAGCGACTGCAAATCGCCCGCGCACTGGCGCTGCAGCCCAAGGTATTGCTCATGGACGAGCCATTCGGCGCGCTGGACGCCATGACCAAGGCCAAGCTCCAGGACCAGCTTCGGCACATTCAGGCCAGCACTGGCACCACCATCGTCTTCATCACGCACGATGTGGACGAGGCAGTCTATCTGGGCGACCGCGTCATCCTGCTCGCCGGCTCGCCGGGGCGGATTGCCTCGGAGCTGCGTTCTGCGCTGCCCGCCACGCGCGACCAGATTTCGACCAAGGAGATGCCCGAGTACCTCCACGCGCGTCATGAGCTGCTGGAGCGCCTGCACGGAGCGGCCCGATGACGCCCCGCCTGCGGCAAACGCGCCAATGGCTGCTCCCGGCGGCCCTCCTCGTGGCCTGGCAACTCGCGGCCACGGCCCAGGAGGGGCCCAGCATCCTGCCCTCGCCCGTGGAGATCGGCCAGACCCTGCTAGAGACGCTGGTCAGTGGCCGGCTGCCGGCCGATGCGCTGCATACCTTTGCCGCGGCCATCGCCAGCTGGGTGATCTGCCTGCTGATCGGCATCCCGCTCGGCATGGCGCTCGGCAGCGCCGAGCGGCTGCGCGTTGCCCTGTCGCTCTTTATCGAGCTATTGCGGCCCCTGCCGGCCGTGGCGCTGATTCCGCTCGCCATCCTCGTGTTCGGCTTCTCCTGGCAGACCGAGATCACCGTCACGGTGTTCGCCAGCGTGTGGCCGCTGATCCTAGCCAGCCGGTCCGGCATCGAACGGATGCATCCGCGCATCCTCGAGGTGGTCAGCACGCTTCACCTGCGTCGCTGGCATGCGCTGCGCTGCGTGATCACGCCCGCTGCGTTCCGCCAGATCCTCGTGGGCGCCAAGCTCAGCTTCAGCCTATGCCTGGTGGTCAGCGTGGTCGCCGAGATGGTTGGCAACCCGGCTGGACTGGGATGGGGGCTGGTCAGCGCCCAGGAGGCCATGCGCGCCAGCGAGACATTTGCCTATCTCTTCGCCATTGGCATTCTCGGCGTCTGCGCGAACTGCGCGCTGGACTTCGCCGTCAAGCATCTGTTTCCTGGACTGGCCCAGGGCAACTGAAAGGACTGTGCTCATGAACAAGATGTCCCGTGGGCTGCTCAGCCTTGCCACGCCCATCGCCCTGCTCGGCGTCTGGGGGGTGCTGGGCGACCCTGCCTCGCCGGTGGCGCCGCCCCCGCAGACGTGGCTGACGCAGGCGGCCGTCATGCTGGCGGCGGGTGACCTGCAACTGGCGGTCCTCGCCACGCTGAAGACCGTGCTGCTCGCCACGCTGGTTGCCGGCATCGCCGGCACGGTGATGGGCGCCACGCTGGGCGCGCGCCGTGCCATCTCCGACACGGTGGCGCCCACGCTCGAATTCCTGCGCTCGATTCCGCCGCCGACCATCGTCCCAGTGGCGATGCTGCTGATCGGCGCCGGCACCGGGCTGGATATCTCGGTAGTCGCGCTAGCTACGGTCTGGCCGGTGATGCTCAATGTCCTGCAGGCAACGCGATCGATCCATCCCACACTGATCAGTACGGGCCACACGCTCAGGCTCTCGCCGTGGAGCCGGGTGCGGAACATCTACGTGCCGTGCATCCTGCCCGGCGTGATTGCCGGACTGCGCGTGGCGGCGCCGCTGGCGATCATCGTCGCCCTGCTGGTCGAGATGCTGGCCACGCGACCGGGCATCGGCCGCCTGCTGCTCACCGCCCAGCGGGACTTCGATGCCCCCGGCGTGTTTGCCCTGCTGCTCACCGTCGGCCTGATCGGCGTGGGCGTGAACGGCGCGTTTGAGTGGCTGGAGCGATCCGCCGCCAAACGCCTGCCTAACGCCATGCGCTGAGCCCTCTCTCTTATCAACGGAATTCTTGAGATGTCCATCGACTTTCAGATCATCGACCACGCCATCGCCCACATCATCATTGACCGCCCCGAGCGCCACAACGCGCTCGACGTCGAACACGACCGGGCGCTGGCCGGCGCCTGGAAGCGCTTCAACGACGACCCGCAACTCAAAGTCGCCGTCCTCTCCGCGCGGGGCGGTCGCGCCTTCTGCACGGGGGCCGATATTGGCAACTATCTCACCTATCGGCGCGAACTCGCCGAGAGCGACGCGCCCACATCCATCATCAGCTTTGGCGGCCTGACCGGCGCCGGCGACGTGTCCAAGCCGACGATTGCAGCTATCGACGGCATCTGTGTGGCCGGCGGGCTGGAACTGGCGCTGGCCTGCGACATCCGCCTCGCCACGCCCGAATCGACTTTCGCTTTGCCGGAGGTCCGGCTGGGGATTCTTCCCGGCGGTGGTGGCACCCAGCGGCTGGCAAAGGTGGCGGGGATGGGTGTAGCCATGCGGATGATCCTGACCGGCGACACCTTCGATGCCAGCTTCGCCCTGAACCACGGGCTGGTGACCGAACTGGTGCCGAAGGCGGGACTGGAGGCAGCCGCGCTCAAGATCGCGCGCCAGATTGCCGGAAATGGTCCGCTGGCCGTCATCGCCGCGCGGCGCGCCGTGCTCGCCAGCCATGACCTCACGCTGGAGGCCGGGCTGTTCGAGGAATCGACCTTGCAGCGGCTGCTGCTGCGCAGCCGCGACGCCCGCGAGGGCGCCACGGCATTCGTCGAGCGGCGACCGGCCGCCTATATCGGAAGCTGACGCCGGCCGGTGAAGCACCGGCGCAGGGTCACTCGCGCCGGAGCTTCTCCACGGCGTCCGGGCTGACGGCCGGGGCGCTGTTGTTCCAGCTGGCGCGGATGAAGGTCAGCACCTCGGCGACGTCGCGGTCGCTCAGGATGGCGGCGTACTTCGGCATCGGATACGGCGCCGGAATGCCGCGGATCACGAGGTCCGGCGTGCCGTGCAGCGTCACGTTGATCAGCGACGACGCATCGCGCTCCAGCACGTTCGGATTGCAAGCCAGCGGCGCGAGCAGGGGCGCAACGCCGCGCCCGTCCGCGCCGTGGCACTGCATGCAGTACGTGACGTATAGCCGCGCGCCGGCGTTGCCAGCCGGGCGCTGCAAGGCCACCGTGGTCGTCCGGGCGTCGTACGCGTAAGGCGGAGCGCCGTTGCCACCCTGTGCCGGGAGCGACTTCAGGTAGGCGGCCATCGCCGCGAGATCGCCATCGGTCATCGCCTGCGTGCTGTTGTGGATGACCTCGGACATCGGCCCAAACGCCGTCGCGTGCCGGTTTGCCCCATCCTTCAGGAACCCCGCGATATCGGCTGCGCTCCAGCGCCCCAGCCCCACGTTGTGCTCACCGGTCAGGTTCGAGGCGTACCAGCCATCGAGCAGCGCGCCGGCAAGGAACGCCTTGCCGCCCTCGTCCAGCGCCTTCTCCTGGAAGCCGACGCCACGCGGCGTGTGGCAGGAGCCGCAATGCCCCAGCCCCTGCACCAGATAGGCGCCGCGGTTCCACGCGGCGCCCTGGCCGGGCCTTTCCTTATAGACGGCCTTTTCGAGGAAGACGAGGTTCCAGAGCTTGAGCGGCCAGCGCATATTCATCGGCCAGCGGATGTCGGACGCCCGGTTGGCCTGCCGCACCGCCGGCACACCATGCATGAAATACGCGTAGAGCGCGGTCAGGTCGGCATCGTTGACCTTGGCGTAGGACGGATACGGCATGGCCGGATACAGGTTGTGGCCGTCCTTCGCCACGCCTTCGCGCATGGCACGGTTGAACGCCGCCTGCGTATAGCCGCCGATGCCGGTGGCCGGATCGGGCGTGATATTGGTGGTGTAGATGCGGCCCAGCGGCGTCGTCATCGGCAGCCCGCCCGCGAAGGGCTTGCCGCCCGGCGCCGAGTGGCAGGCCACGCAGTCGCCGAGCCTGGCCAGATACTCGCCGCGCGCGACCAGCGCCTGGTCCACCGCCGTGGCGGCCTGTGCGGGCGCCGCCCCGAACGCCAGCAGCGCGGTGCCGAGCAGCGCACCCGTGGATTTCAGCTTGTTCATCGTTTCTGTGCTCACGTGCGCGCCTTCAGTTGATCGCCCACCGGCAGGGTGTGCAGCCGCCGGCCCGTGGCCGCGTGGATGGCGTTGGCCAGCGCGGGCTGGAGCGCGGACGTTCCCGGCTCGCCGATGCCGCCCGGCGCCTCGCTGCTCTTGACGATATGGACGTCGATCTCCGGTGTCTCGTTGATGCGCAGCATCCGGTAGTCGTTGAAGTTGCTCTGCTCGACGCGGCCCGCCCGGATCGTGATCTGGCTGTAGAGCGCCGCCGTCAGGCCAAAGATGATGCCGCCCTGCATCTGCGCCTCGATCGTGTCCGGGTTGACCGCCATGCCGCAGTCGACCACGCAGGTGACGCGGTTCACGCGCACCTCGCCGTTCTGCACGGTCACATCGACGACCATCGCGAAAAAGCTGTCGAACGCATGCATCACGGAGACGCCGCTGCCCCGGCCATTGCCCTGGGACACGCCCGGCTTCCATCCGGAGGCCCGCACCGCCTCGTTCAGCACATACAACGCGCGCGGGGACTTGCGCAGCAGATCCCGCCGGTACGCCACCGGGTCCACCTTGGCGGCTTGCGCCAGCATGTCGATAAAGCTCTCGACCACAAAGGCGCCGCGCGTCGGCCCGACGCCGCGCCAGAAGGCCGTTGGCACGTCCCGCGGCTCCTGGCGCACGTAGTCAACCAGCTGGTTGGGCAGGTCGTAGGGCAATTCCGCCGCCACCGCCACGGCATCGGGATCGACGCCATTCGGCATCATCGCGGCCGGCGCGTAGCGGGCCATGATCGAGGAGCCGACAATGCGGTGCTGCCAGGCCAGCGGCTTGCCGCTATCGTCCAGCCCGGCGGAAATCCGGTCGTAGTAGTACGGGCGGTACATGTCGTGCTGGATGTCTTCCTCGCGCGTCCACACCACCTTCACCGGCACGCGCAGTTGCCGGGCGATCTTCACGGCCTGCGTGACCATGTCGATTTCCAGCCGCCGGCCGAAGCCGCCGCCGAGCAGGTAGTTGTGCACGGTGATCTTGCCGGGCGGCAGTCCGGTGACCCTGGCGGCCGCATCGACCACGCGCCCGGGCACCTGCGTGCCGGTCCAGACTTCGCAGCCATCCGGGCGCACATGCACGGTGCAGTTCACCGGCTCCATGGTCGCGTGCGCGAGGAACGGCTGCTGAAAGACCGCATCGATGCGCGTGCGGGCCTTGGCGAATGCCTTGTCGACATCGCCTTCCCGGCGCGCCACGGCGCCGCTGCGGCGCGAGGCCTTGACGAGGTCGGCGACGATCGTCTCCGTCGATACCTTGGCGTCCGGCCCTTCGTTCCAGCGAATCACCAGCGCCTGCAGCCCGCGCTTTGCCGCCCAGGTGTGGGCGCCGATCACGGCCACACCGTTGTCGAAGCGGACCACCTGCTGCACCCCGGGCATCTTGCGGGCGTGCGTGTCATCGACGCTGGCCAGCGTGCCGCCGAACACCGGGCACGTGGCAATCGCCGCATAGACCATGCCCGGCAGCCGCACGTCCAGGCCGAACATGGCGGTGCCGTCGACCTTCTCCGGGGAGTCGAGCCGCTTCACCCGCGTGCCGATCAGCCGGAAATCCTTCGGCGCCTTGAGCCGGACGTCCTGCGGCGGCGGCAGCTTCGCCGCGTCGTCTACCAGCTCGCCATAGCCGATGCTGCGGCGGCTGGGCGGATGCGTTACCCGGCCCGCCTGCGCGATACAGGTCGATGGATCGACCTTCCAGCGCCGCGCGGCAGCCGTGACGAGTAGCGTCCGCGCGCTGGCGCCGGCCTTGCGCATCGGCTCCCACGCGTAGCGGATCGAGGTCGAGGCGCCGGTCAGTTGCTCGCCCAGCAGCGGGTCGTTGAACAGCTTGCCATCGGGCGGCGCATGGACGAGCGTGATGCGCTCCAGCGGCACTTCCAGCTCCTCCGCCAACAGCATGGGAATCGACGTATAGACGCCCTGCCCCATCTCCACCTTCGGCATGATCAGCGTGACCTGCCCGCTGCGCGCGATCTGGATGAACGCGTTGGGCGCGAACACGCCCGGCTGCGGCGTCTCCACGCCATCCCCGCCGATGACCGACCGGCGCCCTTCGCCCTGGCTGCGCGCCGGCACGCTGAAGCCGAACAGCAGGCCACCGCCGCCGGCAGCGCCGACCATCGCGGCGAACTTGAGGAAGCCTCGGCGCGAGACGTCCGTCTCCTGTGCATCGCCATGCATGTCAGGCTTCCTTCGCGGCCTGCCTGACGGCGGCGCGGATGCGGTTGTACGTGCCGCAGCGGCAGATATTGCCTGCCATCGCGGCATCGATATCGGCGTCGCTCGGCTTCGGATTGCTGGCGATCAGCGCCGCCGCCGACATCACCTGGCCCGACTGGCAGTAGCCGCACTGCACGACATCGAGCGCGCGCCACGCGGCCTGCACGCGCTGGCCGGCCGGCGTCGCGCTAACGCCCTCGATCGTGGTGATCTTGCGCTCGCCAACGGCCGAGACCGGCATCACGCAGGCCCGCACCGCCACGCCATCGAGGTGGACGGTGCACGCGCCGCACTGGGCGATGCCGCAGCCGAACTTGGTGCCCGTCAGGCCGACGAGGTCACGAATCGCCCACAGCAGGGGCATGTCGGGCGGCGCATCGATCGTGTGCTGCCGGCCGTTGATATCCAGTCTTACCATGTGTGCCGCTCCGGTTTAGGGGGGATGCGCCAGCGCTCAGGGGCTGAGCGCGAAGCGCTGCGTGCCGTCCACCGGCGCGAGCCAGTACGGCGCGCGATCGGTATAGATCTCAAGGCCGGGCGGCTGGATGCCGGCCAGGCTGTCCAGCGTGCCTGCCTTCACCAGCACCACGCCGGGCATCGTCGACACCCGGGTGAGGATGGGCGACCCGCAACTACCGCAGAAATGGCGATACGAGGGATGCCCGCTGTCGCCCCGGTCCTCGAACACCCTGGTCTCGCCGTGCTGCGTGAAGTTGGCCTCCTTCACGAAGAGGTTGAACGAGAACAGGCTGGCGCTCTGTTTCTGGCAGTGCCGGCAATGGCAGATGGCCGCCGTCTCCGGCTCGCCCTTCATCACGTAACGCACGGCTCCGCACAGGCAGCCGCCTTGTCTTTCCTTCATGATTGGGATTCCCTGTTGATAGGTTGGATCAGTGTGACGGGTCTGGCGTCAGCACGATCTTGAAGCGGGCCTTTCCGCTCTTCATGCGTTCGTAGGCTTCCGCCGCGCGGGACAGCGGGTACTGCTCGATCATCGGCCGCACGCCGGACAGCGCGCTGAAGGCCAGCGTCTCCTGCGATTGCGCGGCCGTGCCCGATGGCCAGCCTTCCACGGCATTGCGGCGCATGATGAACTGCGTGGCCGAGACGGCGATGGGCTCCTCGGTCCAGCCGAGCATGACCATCCTGCCGTTCATGCCCAGCCCGCCGAGCGCGCCGCTCATCGCCTTGCCGCTGTTCGCGGTCGCCAGGATCACGCGCGCGCCACCGAGCGCCTGCAGCGCTTCGGCAACATCCTGCGTGGCGGCGTCGATGTAGTGATGCGCGCCGAGGTCGCGCACCAGCGTCGCCTTGTCCTGCCCCAGCGCGATGGCTACGGTGACGAAGCCCATCTGCCGCGCGAACTGCACGCCGATATGGCCGAGGCCGCCCACGCCCAGGATGGCCACCACGTCCCCGGCGCGCGCACCGCTGTGGCGCAGCGCGTTGAAGGTAGTCAGGCCCGCGCAGAGCAGCGGCGCGGCATCGACGTCCGCAAGCGCGTCCGGCATGCGGGCGAGCGCCTCCTGCGGCGCCACCATGTACTCCGCATATCCACCGTCGTAGCTGATGCCAGGCACGCGCAGGTTGTCACAGCGCACGAAGTCGCCATGCCGGCAGTTGTCACAGTGCCCGCAGTGGCCACCGTGCCAGCCCACGCCCACCCGCTGCCCGGGCTGCCAGCCTTGCACGCCAGCGCCGATCTCGTCGATCACGCCCGCAATCTCATGGCCCGGCACACGCGGATACTGGATCCCCGGCCACGAGCCATCCAGCGTATGCGAGTCGCTGTGACAGATGCCACAGGCCTGCACCTTGATCCGCACATGCCCCGCGGGCGGCTCCGGGATCTCGCGATCCACCAGCTCCAGCGGGCCGCCTGCCTGCGCCACCTGCACCGCGCGCATGGTTCGCATCATTGGCTCCCGGCGGCGTCGGCGATGCGGATCAGCTTGCGGTTGAGGAACTCGCCAATGCCCTGTTCGGACAGTTCACGGCCAAAGCCCGAGTTCTTGACGCCACCGAACGGCAGGCCCGGGGAGTCGACGAAGCACGAGTTGATGTAGACCATGCCCGACTCGATGCGGGACGCCACCTGCTTCGCATGCTCGATATCGGCGTCGAAGACAAAGGCGCCCAGGCCGTACTTGGAGTCGTTGGCCAGGGCGATAGCCGCTTCCTCGCTATCCACCACATAGAAGGACAGCACGGGGCCGAAGGCTTCCTGTTGATACAGCGGATTGTCTTCGGCGATGTCAGTGATGATGGTCGGCTCGAGGTAGAAGCCGGGGCGGTCCACCCGCTTGCCACCGTAGACGATCGTCGCGCCGGCAGCCTTGGCGTCCTCGATCTGCTTGAGCAGCCCTTCCAGCGCGCGTTCGCTGACGAGGGGGCCGAGCAACGTGGTCTCGTCCGTGGGGTCGCCCACCTTGATGGCGGCAAACCGCTCCTTCAGCGCCGCCAGCATCTGGGCGCCCCGAGTCTTGCCCACCACGATCACGCGCTTGATATTGACGCAGCCCTGCCCCGAGTTGAACGTGCGGCCCATCACGCACTGTTCCACCGCGTGATCGAGCGGCGCGCCCTCCAGGATCAGCGCCGGATCGCTGCCGCCCAGCTCCAGGATCACCTTCTTGAGATTGCGTCCGGCCCGCTCGCCCACGGACGTGCCCGCCCGCTCGCTGCCGGTAAGCGCCACGCCGCGCACGCGGAAATCGTCGATCAGGCTGGCGATCTGGTCGATGCTGCAAAACAGGTTCGTGTACACGCCCTCCGGCGCGCCGGCTTCCTCGAACAGCCGCGCGAAGGCGAGCGCGCACTGCGGCACGTTCTCGGCATGCTTCATCAACACCACGTTGCCGGCGATCAATTGCGGCGCGGCCACGCGCACCAGCTGGTAGTAAGGGAAATTCCAGGGCTCAATCGCCAGGATCACGCCGATGGGCTCGGCCACCACCGTGGCGCCGGGCTCGCCGGGCAATGCCTGCGCCGCGAGCAGCCGTTCGCCATGCTCGGCGTAGTAATCCAGGATGTCCGCGACAAGATCGATCTCCATATAGCCAAAGCGGACCACTTTGCCCATTTCCAGGGTCGGATACTTCGCGTATTCATCGCGCTTCTCGCGCAGGATCTGGGCCGCCCGGCCCACGATGCGGGCCCGCTCGGCCACGGAACGGAACTTCCAGTCCTCGCGATAGCGCTTTTCCGCGGTGTCCAGCGCCGCGAAGACTTGCGCATCGGTTTGCAGCGGAAATTCCTTCACGAATTCGCCCGTGGCCGGATTGACTGTACGAAAGCTCATGGTCTGACTCCTGTTGAGAGTTTCGAAAATGAATCGAAAACGATTTCGATAAAAATAGTACCACAGCCGATAAATTTCAACCTGCTACCACATTGTCTGATGGACAACGTCCCGAAAACGGTTTCACACCCTGCCCAGGACCCAATTCCGGAACGAAAAAAAGGGCCGACAGCGTCACCGCTGCCGGCCCTCCCAACCAGACTCTGGTCAGTCCTGCTGCTACTTATTCATCACTTTTTTGTCGCATCTGCCAGCTTGGCTTCCGCGTCGCGCAGCGCGGTGCGCAGGCCCTCTTCCACCACCGGGTGGTAGAACGGCATGGCCAGCATCTGGGCGATGGTCAGGCCCTGCTGGTACGACCACGCCAGCAGGTGGGCGATGTTCTCGGCACGCGGGCCCATCCACTCAGCACCAAGGAAGCGGCCCGTGGCAATGTCCGCATAGACGTGCATCAGGCCCTTGTTCTTCAGCATCACGCGGCTGCGGCCCTGATCCTCGAAGCTGACCTCGCCGGTGACGAAGCTGCCCGGCTCCAGGCTGGCGAAAGTGTTGCCGACGATGGCCAGTTGCGGATCGGAGAACACCACGGCCAGCATGGCGCGGCGGGCCAGCGGGCGCACGTCGGGCCAGCGCGCGGCGTTGTCGCCGGCGACCTTGCCTTCGTCGGCGGCCTCGTGCAACAGCGGCAGCACGTTGTTGGCGTCGCCGGCAATAAACACCGGCGCGGTACCGCACTGGAGCGTAAGCGGGTCGAAGACCGGCACGCCGCGCGCATCGAGCGCCAGCCCGGCATTCTCTATCGCCAGGTTGTCGACGTTGGGGCGGCGGCCCGTGGCTGCCAGCACGTAGGCAAAGCGCTCGGTCACGGGCTGGCCATCGGCATCCTCGAACGTGATCACCGCTTCGTCACCCTCGCGGCGCATGTCGGTCACGTGGGCGTCGGGCTGCAGCGAGAATTCCTGGTTGAACGCCTGCGCGGCATAGGCGCGGATGGCCGGATCGGTGAACGGGCCGACTGAGCCGCCCATGCCAAACACGCGCACCCGCACGCCCAGCCGGGACAGCGCCTGGCCCAGTTCGAGCCCGATCACGCCGGGGCCGAACACCGCCACGCTGGCGGGCAGGTCGTCCCAGGCGAACACATCGTCATTGATGATCAGCCGGTCGCCAAACACCTGGAACGACGGCGGCACGGCCGGACGCGAACCCGTGGCAATCACCACGCGGCTGGCGCGCACCGTGGTGTGGTCGTCGATCTCCAGCACCGTGTTGTCGATGAAGCGTGCGTGGCCGATCAGGCGGTCCGCCGCCGGGATGTTCTCGGTCCCGCGCACCACAAAGCCAACGAAGCGGTCACGTTCGCTACGGACGCGGGCCATGACCTCGCGGCCATCGACGCGCACCGAGCCATCCACATGCACGCCGAATGCGCTGGTGTGGCGCGCCTCGTGGGCGGCCTCGGCGGCGGCGATCAGCAGTTTCGACGGCATGCATCCCACGCGGGCACAGGTGGTGCCGTAGGCGCCGCCTTCGATGATCACGGCGCGTTTGCCAGCCGCGATGGCGGCCCGGTAGGCCGCGAGGCCAGCGGTGCCTGCGCCAATCACGGCTACGTCGGTCTGGATGGTCGTCTTCATGATGCGATTCCTGGTAATGAGCGGTTTGCTGCTTTTTTTCTCAATCAGCGGACGGCATGACACCGGCGCCAGGCTGGGCGCCCGATGTCATCGGATCCGACGACTGTCGTGCTTCGGGAAATGTCCCCCCCGGACACCGGCGGGAAGCCGGGCCAGGGGAGGCGTGGGGGGATGCGCTTAGCGCGTCAGGTACTGCTCGAGCGCTTCGGCGCCGCCGATCAGCTTGCCGTTGATGAACACCTGCGGGGCGGTCATGTTGCCGGACACCGCGCCCAGCACCTTGCCGCGCACCTTGTTTTCCAGCGGCACGTCGATGTACTCGAAACCGTTGTCCGACAGCAGCTGCTTGGCCTTGGCACAGAACGAGCAGCCGACCTTCGAGAACACCACGACCTGGTCCGGGCCCTTCGCGTTCGGGGCGATGTGGTTCAGCATCGTGTCGGCGTCCGAGACCTTGAACGGGTCGCCCGGCTCTTCCGGCTCGATGAACATCTTGGTCACGACGCCGTCCTTGACCAGCATCGAATAGCGCCAGCTGCGCTTGCCAAAGCCCAGGTCGGCCTTGTCCACCAGCATGCCCATGCCGTCGGTGAACTCACCGTTGCCGTCGGGGATCATGGTGATGTTCTGCGACTCCTGGTCCTTGGACCACTCGTTCATCACGAAGGTATCGTTCACGGACACGCACAGGATGTCGTCCACGCCATGCTTGGCGAACACCGACGCCAGTTCGTTGTAGCGCGGCAGGTGGGTCGACGAGCAGGTCGGCGTGAAGGCGCCGGGCAGCGAGAAGACCACGACGGTCTTGCCGTCGAACAGTTCGGCCGTGGTCACGTTCTTCCATTCATTGTTCTCACGTACACGGAAGGTGACTTGGGGAACGCGTTGGCCTTCGCGGGATTGCAGCATTGGTAAGACTCCTCTGGGTTGGATTGGCGCCACGTGTCGTAGCGATGGGATGGATTCTGACGATCGCCATGTGATTTGTACAATTCATCGTTCCTACCTCGGCGATTGATACAATCTATTATCAATCGGCGTTTTCCGATTGCTTTTCTCTATCGCACGGAATTTCCAAGGCTGCCCGGTTGACGTGAAATGTTGTAAAGAAGCGGGCCGCCGGGCTGCACGGCAGTTAGCATCCGGGCTTGTAAAGGCGGGTATGCCGCTTTTTGTGATGCATTTTTTGTTGCCCGATGTACGACTTCATTTGCCCCGCACTGGTTACACGCGTATTTCCCACGCTACCGCCGCAAGGCGGACGTGGCGACATTCACGTGACGGAAACGATGCGCGTGGATGATGGCCTGGAGGTCGTCGGCATCGGCTTCGCCGACTTGCGCTATGTGATGTTCTTTGCCGATGTCCCCGAGGACTTGGCGGATGAGCCGGCAGGTCAGGCGGCCCGCTTCGTCACGGTGGTGCGCGTGGAGGCCGACCACGGCACGATGTTCCTGCCGGACTTCTGGCGCCTGCCCTGCCCGCACATGGTCTGGCAGTTCTCGGAGGCCCTGCTGCAGGCGATGCGCCACCATGTGGACGCCCACCCGTCGGTGCAGCAGTACGTCTGCGTGGCGCAGACCCGAAAGATGGATTTTTTGTGCGAACGCGTGATCCGGCAATTCACGCGCACGCCAGGCAGCGCGCAATTCCGCTGCGTGACGCGGCCGGACGCTGACAGGACAATCAGCAGCACAATCGGGAAGGAAGGACGCTATGGCTTTGCACGTCACGAATCATGTTCGGCCTGAGGCGCTCGCGCAGCAGAAACGCCTGATGTCCGGCATCCTGGCCCGGGTGGCCCAGGCCACGGCGGCGCCCACGTTCGCGCTGTCGCCGCGCCCGCTGTTCCAAGCGACCTTGCGCCTGCCGCCGCCCGCCACGCAAGGGCCGGGCTAGCCGCGTCCCCTTCCGAGAATATCTTTCAGAGGCGCTGCTTGCAGATGCCGAGCTGCTGCGCCATCAGGACGAGATCGGCGAACGTACGCGCACGCATCTTGCGCATGGCCTGCCCGCGATGAATCTTGACCGTGACCTCGCTGATACCGATCTGGCTCGCGATCTGCTTGTTGAGCAGGCCGGACACGGCCAGCGTCATGACCTCGGTCTCGCGCGGCGTCAGCGCCTCGTAGCTGGCGCGCAGCGTCGCCGCCTGCCGCAGTTCCAGGCGGCGTGCACGATCCTTGTCGAGCGCGGCAGACACCGCGTCGAGCAAATCCTGGTCGCGAATCGGCTTGGCCATGAAGTCCTCGGCGCCAGCCTTCATCGCCGCCACGGTCATCGCAATGTCGCCGTAGCCGGTCATGAAGATGATGGGGATGTTGACGCCCATCTGGGCCAGCCGGGTCTGGAGGTCGAGCCCGCTCGGCCCGCGCAGCCGCACATCGAGCACGAGGCAGCACGGCACGTCGGGAATGGTGAACTCGAGCAGTTCGGCGGCCGAGGCGAACAGCGCCACCTCCATGCCCACCGAGCGGAACAGGTTGCCCAGGCCCGCGCGCAGCATCGCGTCGTCGTCGACAACCAGCACCAGCGCATTGTCGCGCGTGCTGTCGTCAGCGGGCTCCAGGCTATTCGATGTCACGTTTTCTCTCCCTGTCCGCGGGGGTGGTCCCGGGTATCTGCTGCGAATTATATCGAGGACAGCGAGATGCCCCGCCGGCCACCACGGACGCAGCGCCCCGCATTTCAACATAGTCAGCGCGGACATGCCATTCATACCATCGGGTTAGTTGGCCAAACGCGGCGCAGGCGCCACCATGTCATCCGCAAACACGACTGGCCGCGCGTGGCGGGTTTCCTGCCGCCCGGTGTCGACCGCCGCTTAGCCGATCGCACGAGAAACTAATACGATCGAACAGTAGCTGTCAGCGGGACAGGCGCTTAGTCTTCCGCCGGGCTGTTACCACCAGCATGCCCCAATCCCTTGCCAATGTTTCCTGGAGCAATACCATGTCCAATCCGAAGCTCGAAGTCCTGACCCCGCAAAACAGCCAGCTCATCATCATCGACCACCAGCCGCAGATGGCCTTCGGCGTCCAGTCGATGGACCGCCAGGCGCTGAAGAACAACGTCGTGGGTCTGGCCAAGGCGGCCAAGATCTTCAACGTGCCGACCACCATCACGACGGTGGAAAGCGAGTCGTTCTCGGGCTTCACGTACCCGGAGATCCTGGACGTGTTCCCGAACCAGAAGACGCTCGAGCGCACCTCGATGAACTCGTGGGACGACCAGAAGGTGCGTGACGCCCTGGCCGCCAACGGCCGCAAGAAGGTGGTCGTGGCCGGTCTCTGGACCGAAGTCTGCAACACCACCTTCGCGCTGTGCGCGATGCTGGAAGGCGACTACGAGATCTACATGGTCGCCGATGCCTCGGGCGGCACCTCGAAGGAAGCCCACGACTACGCCATGCAGCGCATGGTGCAGGCCGGCGTGGTGCCGGTGACCTGGCAGCAGGTGCTGCTGGAGTGGCAGCGCGACTGGGCCCACCGCGACTCCTATGACGCCGTGATGAAGCTCGTCAAGGAGCACTCGGGCGCCTACGGCATGGGCGTGGACTACGCCTACACGATGGTCCACAAGGCCGCCCAGCGCACCGCCACGCCGCACGAGTCCGTGGCGCCGGTCGCCGCACGCTGATGTCCGCCGCCCCGCTGCCGCCTGCGGGAGCGGGGCGCTCCTCCGTCGCATCCTTCACATTCCTCGCCAGAACCGTCATGCAACCCCAAGAACAAATCGAAGCGCTCAATCCCTCGCGTCGCAAGCTGCTGGTCTCGGGCGCCGGCACCGTCGGCGTGGCCGCCGTCGCCGCGCTTTCCGCCACGACCCAAGCCAATGCAGCCGGCAAGCCGCAGGCTAGCGCCACCCATCACACTGCAGGAGGCAACACCATGAGCACCATCACCACCAAGGACGGCACGCAGATCTTCTACAAGGACTGGGGCTCGGGTCGCCCGGTCGTGTTCTCGCACGGCTGGCCGCTCAACGCGGACGCCTGGGACGCGCAGATGCTGTTCCTGGTGCAGAAGGGCTTCCGCGTGATCGCTCATGACCGTCGAGGCCATGGCCGCTCGGGCCAGCCGTCGCAGGGCAACAACATGGACACCTACGCCGATGATCTCGCCGCGCTGCTCGACGCGCTCGACATCAAGGGCGCCACGCTGGTCGGCCACTCCACCGGTGGCGGCGAAGTCACGCACTACATCGGCCGCCACGGCACCAAGCGCGTCGCCAAGGCCGTGCTGATCGGCGCCGTGCCGCCTATCATGGTCAAGACCGCCAACAACCCCAACGGCCTGCCGATGGACGTGTTCGATGGCATCCGCAAGGGCGTGACGGATAACCGCTCGCAGTTCTACAAGGACCTGGCCGTGCCGTTCTTCGGCTTCAACCGTCCGGGCGCCAAGGTCTCGCAAGGCACCATCGACGCCTTCTGGGCGCAGGGCATGGCCGGCGGCATCCTGGGCCAGTACGCGTGCATCAAGGAATTCTCGGAGGTGGACTACACCAACGACCTGAAGAAGATCGACGTGCCGACGCTGGTCATGCACGGCGACGACGACCAGATCGTGCCGATCGACAACGCCGGCAAGCTGTCCGCCAAGATCGTGAAGAACGCCACACTGAAGGTCTACCCCGGCGCGCCGCACGGCATGTGCGTGACCCACGCCGACCAGATCAACGCCGACCTGCTCGCCTTCCTCAACACCTGATCCCAGCCGCACCATGTCAGTTACCCGCCGGCATTTCATTGCCTCGGCTGCCGCACTCGGTGCGGCGGCTTCTTCGGAGCTCTTCGCCATGACATCCGCCACGCCAGACCTCATCCTTGTCAACGGCAAGTTCGCCACGCTCGACCGCGCCAACCCCCAGGCCGATGCCGTCGCCATCCAGAATGGCCGCTTCGTCGGCGTGGGCACGCGCCAGGACATCATGAAACTGGCCGGCACGCAGACGAAGATCGTCGACCTGAACGGCCGGCGGGCCATTCCCGGGCTGATCGACAGCCACATGCACATCATCCGGGGTGGCCTGAACTACAACATGGAACTGCGCTGGGACGGCGTGCGCTCGCTGGCGGACGCCATGCGCATGCTCAAGGACCAGGTGGCCCGTACCCCGGCTCCGCAATGGGTGCGCGTGGTGGGTGGCTTCACCGAGCACCAGTTCGCCGAGAAACGCCTGCCCACCATCGAGGAACTGAACGCCGCCGCGCCGGACACCCCGGTCTTCATCCTCCACCTGTACGACCGCGCCATCCTCAACGGCGCCGCGCTGCGTGCGGTGGGCTACAACAAAGACACCCCGAATCCCCCGGGCGGCGAGATCGTGCACGACAAGGCTGGCAACCCCACGGGCCTGCTGCTGGCCAAGCCCAACGCTACCATCCTGTACGCCACGCTGGCCAAGGGCCCGAAGCTGCCGCCGGAGTACCAGAAGAACTCCACGCGCCACTTCATGCGCGAAGTGAACCGGCTCGGCGTGACCGGCGTGATCGACGCCGGCGGCGGCTACCAGAACTATCCCGATGACTACAACATCATCGAGGAACTGCATAAGGAAGGCCAGCTCACGGTGCGGCTGGCCTATAACCTGTTCACGCAGAAGCCCAAGGAAGAACTGAGCGACTTCAAGACCTGGACCTCGACCGTCAAGCCGGGCCAGGGCGATGATCTCTACCGCCACAATGGCGCCGGCGAGATGCTGGTCTACACCGCGGCCGACTTCGAGGACTTCCGCGTCGAGCGGCCCGACATGCCCCCGTCGATGGAAGGCGACCTCGAGCCCGTGATCCGCCTGCTGGCCGAGAAGCGCTGGCCGTGGCGCCTGCACGCCACCTACAACGAGACCATCACGCGCGCGCTGGATGTCTACGAGAAAGTGGCCAAGGACATCCCGTTCGACGGCCTGAACTGGTTCTTCGACCACGCCGAGACCATCACCGATCGCAATATCGACCGCATCGCGGCATTGGGCGGCGGCATCGCCGTGCAGCACCGCATGGCCTACCAGGGCGAGTACTTCGTCGAACGCTACGGTGCCAAGGCCGCCGAGGCCACGCCGCCGATCAAGCGGATGCTGGAGAAAGGCGTCAAGGTGGGCGCCGGCACCGATGCCACGCGCGTGGCGTCCTACAACCCGTGGGTCTCGCTGTACTGGCTGACCACGGGCAAGACCGTGGGCGGCATGGCGATGTACCCGCAGGCCAACCTGCTCGACCGCGAAACCGCGCTGCGCCTCTGGACCGAGGCCAACACGTGGTTCTCGTCGGAAGTCGGCAAGAAGGGCCAGATCAAGGTGGGCCAGCTGGCCGACGTGGCCGTGCTGTCGCAGGACTACTTCAGCGTGCCGGGCGACGACATCCAGGACATCACCTCGGTGATGACGATCCTGGGCGGCAAGGTGGTCTACGGCGACAGCGAGTTCAACAAGCTCTCGCCCGAGATTCCGCCAGCCATGCCGGACTGGTCGCCGGCCCGCCACGGCAGCCAGTACCAGCCGCGCCCGCAAGCGAAGGCTCTCGCGCTGGCCACCGCCTGCGGCTGCGCCAGCTCCTGCGGCGTGCACGGCCACGCGCACGCCAAGGCGTGGACGTCGAGCGTGCCGACGGCTGACGAAAGCTCGTTCTGGGGCGCGCTGGGCTGCTCGTGCTGGGCGTTCTGATGCCCCTGTTCCTTGATTGCTGACCGGAGACCGGCCATGGCTGATACCACTTCCTCGATGAGATCGGCCACGGCCGGCTCGGGCATCCTGCCGCGCTGGGTGCGCTGGGTCGCCCTACTGCTGCTCTGCGGCGCCTATATCCAGGGCGGCCTCGTCAAGCTGTTCGACTTCCCCGGCGCGGTGGCCGAGATGGAGCACTTCGGCCTCACGCCGGCCGTGCCCATGGCCGTCGCCACGATCGTGCTGGAGCTGGGCGCCGCCGCGCTGATTCTGCTCGGCCGCTGGCGCTGGCTGGGCGCGCTGGCGCTGGCCGTGTTCACGGTCGCCGCCACGTTCATGGCCAACCGCTTCTGGAGCGCGCCGCCCGAAGCCCGCTTCATGCTCGCCAACGCCTTCTTCGAGCATCTGGGCCTGGCCGGGGCCTTCGTGCTCGTGGCGTGGGAAGACCTCCGCAGACACTGATTCCATGGCCGATTCCCGCTCCTCCTCCACCACCGCCGCCAGCCCTGCCGGCGGCACCTTCGCCCCGCTCGTCCAGGGCACGTTCGCCGTGCTCTGGGCCGCCACCATTCTCGGCAACATCGGCAGCTTTATGCGCGACGTGGCCAGCGCATGGCTGGCCACGGACCTGTCTTCCTCCCCCGCCGCCGTGGCCACGATCCAGGCCGCCGCCACGCTGCCCGTGTTCCTGCTGGCCATTCCGGCCGGCGTGCTGTCGGACATCCTCGACCGGCGCCGCTTCCTGATCGTCATCCAGTTCGGCATGGCGGCGGTCAGCGGCACGCTGATGCTGCTCGCCTGGAATCAGGCGCTGACCATCGAGATCCTGATCGCGATGGCCTTCGCCGGCGGCATCGGCGCGGCCATGATGGGGCCCACCTGGCAGTCGATCGTGCCGGAACTGGTGCCGATGCAGGAGCTGAAGCGCGCCGTGGCGCTCAACGCGCTGGGCGTGAACATCGCGCGCGCCATCGGGCCTGCTGCCGGCGGCCTGCTGCTGGCCGCGTTCGGCGCGGCCACCACCTACGGGCTGGACCTGCTCAGCTATATCTTCGTGATTGCCGCGCTGCTCTGGTGGAAGCGCCCCGAGCGCGCCACCGACCCGCTGCGCGAGCATTTCTTCGGCGCCTTCCGCGCCGGCCTGCGCTTCACGCGCGCCCACAGCCAACTCCACGTAGTACTGGCGCGCGCCGCCGTCCATTTCGCGTTCGGCAGCAGCATCTGGGCGCTGCTGCCGCTGGTCGCCAAGCAGTTGCTGCACGGGGGCGCCAGCCTCTACGGCGTGCTGCTGGGCGGCGTGGGCGCCGGCGCCATCCTCGGCGCGCTGATCATGCCCAAGCTGCAACGCCGGCTCGATGCCGATGGCATGGTGCTGCTCTCCGCCCTCGTCACGGCGGGCGTCATGGCGGTGCTGTCCGTGGCGCCGCCGGTCTGGATCGCCCTGCCGCTGCTGTTGCTGCTCGGTGCGGCATGGATTTCCGCGCTGACCACGCTCGGCGGCGTGGCGCAGGCGATTCTGCCGAACTGGGTGCGCGGCCGTGCGCTGGCGGTCTACCAGATGGTGTTCAACGGGGCGATGGCCGGCGGCAGCCTGCTGTGGGGCTTCGTGGCACAAGAGACCGGCACGCCGAACGCGCTGCTGATCGCGGCGGCGGGGCTGGTCGTGGCCGCGCTGCTCCTGCACCGCCTGCGCCTGCCGCAGGGCGAGGAAGACCTTGTCCCGGCACGGCACTGGCCTCAGCCGGAGATGGCGGGTGAGATCGCCCAGGACCGTGGCCCGGTCATGATCCTGATCGAGTACTGCGTCACCGCCGCGGACCGCGACGCCTTCCTGCGCGCCGTGCACAAGCTGTCCGACGAGCGCCTGCGCGACGGCGCGTTCAACTGGGGCGTGATGGAGGACCCGGCCGACCCCGAACTGCTGACCGAGTGGTTCCTGGTCGAATCCTGGGCCGAACACATGCGCCAGCACGAGCGCGTGCACCACGCCGACGCCGACCTCCAGCGCGATGTCACGCGCTACCACACCGGCGCCACGCCGCCCCGCGTGCGCCACCTGCTGGGCGTTGGCCTGCCCCCGGGCAAGCCGGCTGTCTGACCCCTCCCATTCATATCGAGACCATCATGAAGCTCTATCTCGTCTCCCTGGGCGCCGGCATTCTCGTCGGCATCATCTACGCGCTGATGCAGGTGCGCTCCCCGGCGCCGCCCGTGGTGGCACTGATCGGCCTGCTGGGCATGCTGATCGGCGAGCAGGTCGTGCCGCCGATCAAGCGCATGCTGGCCGGCGAGCCGGTCACCGCCGCGTGGTTCCACAGCGAATGCGTGCCGAAGATCACCGGCGCGCCGCCCAGCACGCTGACCGCCGCCAACAAGGCCGAGGCCGCCAACCCCAACGAGAGCCAGCGCTGACCCCATGCCGTACCGACGTCTTGTATCGCCGCGCGTCGCCGCGCTGGGGTTGGGGTTGGGACTGTGCGTGGCCGGCGGGCCTGCCGCAGCGCAGAGTTCCGTGACCATCTACGGCCGCCTCAACACGGCCATCGAATATAGCCGCGCCAGCACGGCCACCGACGGCACCGCGCTGGGCAGCGTGGTGCGGCAGACCAACTACCGCTCCGTGTTCGGCCTGCGCGGCGAGGAAGGTCTCGGCGGCAGCCTGAAGGCGCTGTGGCAGATCGAGAGCAACCTGTCGCTCGATACCGGCCAGGGCCAGATCGCCAGCCGCAACTCGCGCGTCGGCCTCCAGGGCGACTACGGCCTGCTGTTCATGGGGCACTGGCAGACGCCCTATACCGAGTCGACGGCGGCCTACGACCCGTACTACCCGACCACCGCCGGCTACATGGCGCTGATCGGCAACGGCTCCACGTCCTCGTCGGACAACGTGCAGGACACCAGTTCGTTCGATCGCCGCCAGAAGAACATCGTGCAATATCGCTCGCCGCAGTTCGGTGGCGTAAGCGTCTGGCTGGGCTGGGGGCTGCCGGAGGAGAAGACCACCGTGGCGCGCAATCCGGCGCTGTACTCGGCGGCGGCGGTCTACGAGCGCGGCCCGCTGAACGCCACCCTGGCCTACGAGGTGCACCAGCACTACCAGGCCGCCGGCCGCAACGACGACGCCATCAAGGTCGGCGTGGCCTACCAGCTGTTCGCCGGCACGCGCGTCTCCGCCATCTACGAGCACCTGCACTACCGCACCGACACCGGCGACCTCCAGCGCAACGGCTACTATGCCTCGCTGGTGCAGCAGCTCGGCCCCGGCAGCGTGCGGATCGGCTTCGCCTATGCCGCCAATGGCACGGGCTCGTCCACGGACACCGTCGGCTTTTTCCGGAGCGGCTCCGGCACGGGCGCCACGCAGGTGACGGTTGGCTACGACTACCCGCTCTCCAAGCGCACGGCCCTGTTCGCCTGGTATAGCCGGATCAACAACCGCCCGAACGCGGTCTACGACTTCGCCATCAACGAGCTTGGCGTCAGCGCGGGGGCCGATCCGCAGACCTTTGCCCTGGGCATGCGCCACTATTTCTGAAGCGCTGCAAGACATACCTAGGTATGAGTCCGCCGGCGAGGTCCGGCGCGGCTGCCGTGTGGGACGGGCGCCGACAATACCACCGTATGATATGGGCCGCGCCCGCCTGGCAGTATGCTGTGAGCAAGCGATGGGGGCCCGGAATCGGCCCCGTCATCGCTCCGGACTACTCAAGGAATCCCGTGTGACTGCCACCCCGGTGATCGCCATCGTCGACGACGACGCGTCGGTCCGACACGCCCTGGGACGGCTCGTGCGCTCGTTCGACCTCGCCGTCGCGCTGTACGGCAGCGGCGAGGAACTGCTGCAATCGGCCGCCCTCGATACGGTTTCCTGCCTGATAACCGACGTACAGATGCCCGAGATGAACGGGTTCGAGCTGTGCGAGGCCCTGCGGGCGCGCGACCTGCACATGCCCGTGATCTTCATGACCGCGTTCGCGCAGGCGGGCTACGAAGCCCGCGCCGTGGCCGCCGGCGCGGCATGCTTCCTGCACAAGCCTTTCCTCGACACGGCTATCATTGCGTGCATCGAGCGCGCGCTGGCGCCCGCCCCGGAAGATCCCGGCGCCTAGCGCGGCGCAACGCCCCACCCCCGCCCCGTTGTCCGCACCAGCCCCACCGGTGCGGCGGCCAGCAATAGACGCCTCACGATGACGCCGTACGACACAAGCCAGGCCGCCGCAGTATCGCTGGACGAGTACGCCCTCACGCCGCTCTGCCACAACGGCATCGTCGCGCTCTCGCGCGGCTTCCACGTCGAGGATGGCAGCACCCTGCTGGTGGCGCACGCGGCGTCGGTACTCACCGAGGGCGAGGCCGTGCGCCGGTTCCACAATGAATTCGGTCTCGTCGCCCTGCTGCAACCGGCCTGGGCGATGGTGCCGCGCGCCTGCGTGCAGTACCAGGGCGGCGTGGCACTGGTGTACGAGGACACCGGCGCGGTGCCGCTGGCGAACTTGCCGCCCGCGCCGCTGCCGGTGACACGGCTGCTGTCCGTTGCCGAGAGTGCCAGCCAGGCCCTGCGTGCCGCGCACGAGGCGGGGCTGATCCACAAGGCGATCATGCCGTCGGCCCTGCTCGTCGACGCGCACGGCCGGTGCCGGCTCACGCGCTTCGGGCTGGCCGCCGCGCAGCAGTGTGACATCGCCGACGCGCTGGCGCCCCACACGCTGGCCGGGAGCGAGGGGCTGGCCTATATGTCGCCCGAGCACACCGGCCGCACCCGCAACGGGCTGGACGCGCGCAGCGACCTCTATTCGCTCGGCGTGGTGCTCTACCGCCTGGCCACGGGCCAGCTACCGTTCGCCGCGCGCGATCCGGCCGACGCCAACGAGTGGATCCACGCCCACGTGGCCAGCGAACCGCTGCCGCCCCATCGGCTGGCGGCCGGCGTGCCGGAAGCGCTGTCGCTGCTGATCATGAAGCTGCTCGACAAGCGCCCGAGCCGGCGCTACCAGTCCGCGGCGGGGCTGGAAGCGGATATCCGGCGTTGCCGGGCCGCGTGGAGCACGCTCGGCCGCATCGACGTCTTCGAACTGGGCCGCCGCGACCAGCCCGCCGAACTCGAACTGCCGGACCGGCTCCACGCCCGCGACGCCGAGCTGCGCGAACTCGCCGAAGCCTACGCGCACGTCGCCCTCACGGGCCAGCATGCGCTGGTGACGGTAAGCGGGCCGTCCGGCATCGGCAAGTCCGCCCTGATGCGGGCGTTTGTCGATGGCCTGCGCCAGCAGCAGGTCTGCTGCGCGGTGGGCAAGGCCGACCAGTTCCGGCACGAGACCCCCTACGCGGCTATCGCGGAAGCCTTCCACGGGCTGGTCATCGACATCCTCGGCCAGCCCGAGGAGCGCGTGCGCCACTGGCAGGCGCGCGTCAGCCACAGCCTGGGCCCGTATGCGCGCACCGCCGTGGGCATCGCGCCCGCGCTCGCGGCGCTGACCGGCCCGCTGCCCGCCCCGCCGAGGGGGAGCGGCGCCGATACGGCCGTGCATTTCGATCTGGCGATGCGCAACCTCGTCGGCACGTTCGGGCTGCCGGAGCGTCCGCTGGTGCTGGTGATCGAGGATTTCCAGTGGCTCGACCCATCTTCCCGGCAGCTACTGGCGCGCCTGCTGGACTGCGCCACGCCGCTGCCGCTGCTGCTCGTTGGGAGCACGCGCGCGGCGGGCGATGCGCTGGGTCAATCAGACGGTCGATCGGTAGATCCCCCACAAGATCGCCCGCAGGACCACCATCTCGCGCTGCAACCACTCGACGTGGAGGCTGTCGGCACGCTGCTGGCCGAAACGCTGCGCGCCCGCCGCCGCGACCTCCAGCCGCTGGCGGGGCTGGTCCACGCCAAGACCTTCGGCAACCCGTTCTTCGTCGGCCAGTTCATCAAGACCATGGTCGATGACCGGCTCGTCACCTACTCGCCCGACGAGGGCAGCTGGCAGTACGACTTCCAGCGCATTGCGCAGCACGCCTACACCGACAACGTCGCCGACATGGTGCTCCAGCGCCTGGAGCGGCTGCCGCCGCGCACGCGCCAACTGCTCGGCGGCATGGCGTGCCTGGGCCGGCAGTCGGACGTGGCGCTGGTCTGCGCCGCGTTCGAGGTGGAGGAAGGGGCGCTGCACGCCCTGCTGGCCCCGGCGCGCGCCGCCGACGCCATCGGCCTGCAGGAGCCCCACTACGTGTTCTCGCACGACCGCGTGCAGGAGGCCGCCCACGCGCTGCTGACGCCCGAGGAGCGCGACCGCGTGCACCTGCGCGTAGGCCGGCAGCTGCGCGATGCCTCCGATACGGCCGAAGGCACCCTGCGCGACGACACCCTGTTCCGCGCCACCGAGATGCTGGCGCAGGTGGTAGAGCTGATCACCGATGCCGACGAGGCCATCCAGTCCGCGCGGCTGAGCCTGGCCGCCGCCACGCGCGCACGCCGCGCCATCGCCTATCCGGCCGCGCTGGACGCCGTCACCGCCGGCCTCGCCTTCGTGCGCACCGCGCGTGTGCAAGGCCATGCCGGTGCCGGCGAGGTGGAATTCGCGCTGCTGCGCGAGCGCTGCGCGTGCCTGCTCCAGCAAGGCCGGCTGCCGGAGGCGCTGACGCTGGCCGAAACGCTGCTCGATGCGGACGCGCCCGCCCGCCAGCTTGCCGAGGTCTACCGGCTCAAGACCGAACTGCATACCCGGCGCTCGGAGAACGCGCTGGCGGTGGAAACGGCCATCCGGGGGCTGCGGATGTTCGGCATTTCGCTGTCCGCGCATCCATCGGCAGCGGACGCCGACGCCGCCTACCGGGCCATCGCGGCGCGGCTGGATCGCCCTGGACTCAAGGCGCTGGCGCACCTTCCGCAGATGTCGGAGCCCGATGTGAAGGCGGCCATGGCGCTGCTGGCCGCGCTCTCCGTGCCCGCCAGTTTCGTCGACGAGCACCTGGTGTTCCTGGAGCTGTGCGAGATGATGTGGCTGACGCTCGCGCACGGCATCAGCGGCCCGTCCACCGCTGCGCTGGGCTGGCTCGGCGTGCTGGTCTGCCACCGCTTCGCGGCCTACGAGGACGGCTTCCGCTACGGCGAGATGGCGCGGGAACTGGTCACGCGGCATGGCTACGTCGCGTATGAAGCCCGCACGCTGCTGCCGCTCGACCAGCTCAGCGTGTGGACGCAGCCGCTGGGCTACTCGACCGACTGCGCCCGGGCGGGCTTCGCGGCCGGCGTCGCCAACGGCGACGTGACCACGGCGTGTTTCCTCTGCTGCCATCTGGTGAGCAACCGGCTCGCACGCGGCGACACGCTCGACGAGGTTTCCGCCGAAATCACCAGCGGACTCAACTTCGTGCGGCAGACCGGCTTCCTCGACGTGGAAGCCATCCTGCTGCTGCAACAGCGCTTTGTCGACGGGCTGCGCGAAGCGGAATTCCCGCTCGGCGCCGACGCGCCCACCGCGCTCGACGGCCACGACCTCGCCCGCACGCCGGCGCGGGAGCGCATGTCCACGCTGGAGTTCTGGTACTGGCTCTATCGCGCCACGCTGCAATACCTGGCTGGCAGGCACGCCGAAGCCGCCGCGAGCCTGGAGACGGCCGGGACGCTCGCGTGGTCCGCGCCGGCCCATATCCATCAGGTCGATTTCCATCTCTATCGCGCGCTGACGCTGGCCGCCAGCACGCCCGACGCGGCGGCGCGCGCCACGCTTACCGAGGACGCCAGCAAGCTGCGCCGCTGGGCCGACGCCAATCCGCTCACCTTCACCGACAAGGCGCTGCTCGTGGAAGCGGAGCTTGCGCGGCTCGATGGCGACGGACTGGGAGCGATGACGCGCTACGAGCAGGCCATCGCCCATGCCACGGCGCACGGCTTCGTGCACACGGCCGCGCTGGCGCACGAACGCGCCGGCCACTATTGCATGGCGGCCGGCCTGACCACCGCCGCACGCGGCCACCTGCGCGCGGCGCATGACCGCTATCGGCAATGGGGCGCGACGGGCAAGGCTCGCCACATGGCCGCCACCTACCCGCAATTGTTCGATGCGGCGCGTGGCCCGGCCTATGTGCTCGCCAACGGCAAGCGCATCCGCGACGTGGAAAGCGTGATCCGCGCCTCGCGCGCGCTGACCGACGAGATCCGGCTCGACAAACTGGTGGACACGCTGATGACCATCACGCTCGAATACGCCGCCGCGCAGCGTGGGCTGCTGATCCGCCTCCAGGGCAAGGCGCCGATCATCGAGGCGCGCGCCCACACCTCGCCCGCCGGTATCCGCGTGCAGCTGGCGCAGGGCGCCCCCGCCGCCGATGACCTGCCGATGTCGATGTTCCACACCGTCATCCGCACCGGCCGACCGGTGATGGTGGGCCACGCGACCGGCACCAACCCGTTCGGGCTCGACCCCTACTTCGCGGCCCACACGCAGTGCGCGGCCATCTGCATCCCGATGTCGCGGCACAACACGCTGATTGGCGCGCTGTACCTCGAAAATCGCCTGCTCGGCGACGGCTTCACGCCCGAGCAGACCGAGGTGCTCGAACTGATCGCCTCGCAGGCCGCTATTTCGCTGCGCACGGCACGGCTCTACGAAGACCTGCTGGCCGAGAACGACCGCCGGCAGCAGGTGGAACGCGCGCTGCGTGCGAGCCAGGCCTCGCTGAGCATGGGCGAGAGCGTCAGCCACACCGGTAGCTGGCGCTGGGACCTGCGGCTGCAAGCGATCTCTTGCTCCGATGAGATGCGCCGCATCTTCGAACTCGACACGGCGCGCGCCCACTTCGCGCTGGAGGATTTCGGCGCCCGGATGCATCCCGACGACCGCGCCGCCGCGCTGCACACCATCATCCAGTGCGTGTCCGACAAGGTGCCCATCCACCTGGAGTACCGCATCGTGCGCGGCGACGGCGCGGTCCGCCATGTGGAAGGCATTGGCAAGCCGCTGGTGACGGACGGCGAGATACTCGAGTACGTCGGCACGGTCACGGACGTGACCACGCGCCGCCATGCCGACGACGCGCTGCGCAACGCGCAGGCCGACCTCGCGCGGGTGGCGCGTGCCACCACGGTGGGCCAGCTCACGGCCTCCATCGCTCACGAGATCAACCAGCCGCTGATGTCCATCGTCTCGAATGCCGGCGCAAGCCTGCGCTGGCTGGCGCGCAGCAAGCCCGAGATCGAGTACGCGCGCGAGGGCCTCCAGGCCATCGCCAGCGAGGGGCAGCGCGCCGGCGACATGATCCGCAGCCTGCAGGGGCTTACGCGCAACGCCGCGCCCGTGCTGGCCGAGGTGGACATGCACGAGTCCATCCGCCATATCCTCGCCATCTCGCGCAGCGAGATCGAACGCCGGCAGGTGTCCGTGCAACTGGCGCTGCATGCCGACGCCTTCTGCGTGTTCGGTGACGGCGTGCAGCTCCAGCAGGTGCTGCTGAACCTCGTGGTCAATGCCGTGGAGGCGATGGGCGACATCACCAACCGCGCCCGCCTGCTGACGATGGGCACGCGCATCGCCGGCGACAACATGCTGGAAGTCAGCGTTTCGGACACCGGGGCGGGTCTCGACGAGGGCGCCATCGACCAGGTGTTCGAACCGTTCTACACGACCAAGGAGAACGGCATGGGCATGGGGCTGGCCATCTGCCGCTCCATCGTCGAAGCCCACAAGGGCCGGCTCCGCGCCACGGCGCGCACGCCGCACGGCACCGAGTTCTCGTTCACGCTGCCGCTGTGTTGGCCGCTGGGCGGGTGAGGGACCGGAGCGCCAGCCGCCGCACATTCCAGACATTCCATACCCGGGGATAGTCGTCACAAACCGATGCACAGGCGCCCCCATGCGCGGGGACGAGTGTGCTGGCGGCGGGACACGCCTAAGCTGGAGACCTGCCGGATGCCGGCCCGATCCCCGGAGAGATGCATGTCCCGAATCGCCTTCCCCTTCACGCTTCCTCTTGCGCAGCATGCCGGCTGACGCGGTACCGCTGGAGGCGCTCCCCGAGCTGTCCCGGGCGCGCGTGCAGTGGCTGGGCCTCGCGCTGGGCTGCGCAACGGGCGTGGACTTCGTCGCCACGTCGATGCTCGCCACCGGGACGCTCCACATCCGCGCCGGCATCTACGCCACGCCCGACGACTTCCTGTGGTGCCTGACCGCGTATGCCGGTGCGGCCATCGTCGCCAACCTGCTGACGCGGCGCCTCGCCGACGATCTCAGCTACCGCGGCTTCACGCTGCTCGGCCTCGTCATCGCCTTCGTCGGCTGCCTGCTGTGCGCCGCGTCGTCCAACGTCGCGGAACTGTCCGCGGCACTGGCGGTGCAGGGGCTGGGCGCCGGCGGGCTGTTCTCGGCGTCGCGCGTGTTGATCCAGCTGATTGCCACGCCAGCGGAGCGCCCACGGCTGCTGACGGGCTTCGTGATTGGCACGATTGGCCTGCCGGCGATTGCGCCCTGGCTGACCGCCACGCTGATGCTCGACACCGGCTGGCGCATGATCTTCCTCGTGCAGGCGCTGCTGGCCGCGCTGACGGCCCTGTTCGTATTCTGCGTCTACCCGCACCGCGCCCGCCCGCCACGCACGCCGGACCTCGACGACGTGGCCGGCATGGACTGGCTCACCGTGCTGCTGGTCGGCGCCGGCGCGCTGGTGCTGGTGCATGGCCTGGCCTCGCTGCGGCTCTATGCCACCGGCGACTCCCTGCGCGTGGCCGCCGCGCCGCTGGCCGGTCTGGTCGTCGTCGTGCTCGCCTTCATCCGGCTGCACCGCGCGCCGGACGCCTGGCTCAGCCCGCGCCGCCTGAACGGCCGCCGCTACTTCACGGGGCTGGCCTATTACTCGATCTTTGCCTGCCTGAGTGGACTCTGGACCTTTACGGTCTCCAACGTGATGCAGCTCGGCCTCGGTTTCACGTTCGAGACCACCGGCATGGTGCTGACCCTGTCGGCGCTCGGCGGGCTGGTGGCCGGCGTCGCCTTCATGCTGATGGGATCGCGCCTGCCCGGCGCGCGGCGCTACCTGGCGCTCGGCTACGGCATGACGGCGGCGGCGGCGTGGCTGTTCGCCACGCGCCTGTCGGACGGGCTGCCCGTCTCCGCCGTCCTGCCAGCGCTGCTGCTGCAAAGCGTGGCGCTGCCGTTCACGCTGATCCTCGTCGCCAAACTCACCTTCATGGAGACCTCGCTCGAGGACTTCCCCCACGCCTACCAGTTCAAGAACATCCTCCGGCAGGTGGCGCTGATGGGCGGCACCGGACTGGCCGGGCAGTGGCTGCAGGCCGGGGAAGCCGTGGCGCGCACGCACCTCATTGGCCGTGTCACGCCCTACGGGCTGCCCGCCCCGCTCGACGCCACCGCGCTGGCCACGCTGTCGCAGTTAATCGACCAACAGGCCGTGCTGGTGGCGTCGGCGAACATGCTGGCGGTGGTCGCCGTCATCTGCCTGGGCATCGCTGCCGTCGCCATCTGGCAGCGCGCGCTACGCTAGCGGCCTCTGGTTCGATACCACCTGGCCCTGCCCGGTCCGCGTACGCACGTCTACCGTCACGTACATCGACAACCCCACACGCAGCGGATGGGCGGCGAGTTCCGCCCGGTTCAGCGCGATGCGCACCGGCAACCGCTGCGGCGGCTTGATCCATTGGCAGATGGCGCCGTGGGCGGGTTGCGGCGTGAGCGCCGCACCGTTCCTTGCCGAGAATCCGGCCACCGTGCCGTGATAGCGCACCTTCGCGCCATATGCGTCGGCGTACAACGTCACCGGCTGGCCGGCGCGCAGCCGCGCAAGCTGGTGCTTCTTGAACCGCGCGTCGACCCACACCGCGTCTGATGGCACGCCCCGCGTGTCCGGGGCAACGATCGCCACCACTGCGCCGGCAGCGCGCGGCGCGGCATCCACGATCTTGCCGGCCACATAAGCGTCATCCGTGGATTCGAAATGGCGCCCCTCGATCCACCAGTGCCCGACAACGGCGGCGAGGCCCGCCATCGCACAGGCAGCGGCGCACGCGGCGGCAAGCGGCCGTCCCGCCGATGAACGCGACTGGATATTCATGACAACTCCTTGAATACGGGAGCAGGACCCCCTCGGAGCGAATTGTTGGCACGCCGGTGCTGCGAGGATGGCGCGTCCGCCGGCTTTTTGTCGATTGGAACGCCGCTAGGGCGGGTGCCTATACCTTCGTGTCACACGCCGCAAACCTGTGGCCGATTGGCGGCATCCGGGCCCGCCCCTACGATGCGAAGACGCCTCCACCTCCCTGACGACCATGCATCCAACCTCCACCCCTCGCGCCGTGATCATCGGCGGCTCTCTCGGCGGCCTGTTCACGGCCCTCTGCCTGCGCGCCATCGGCTGGCACGTGGATGTGTTCGAACGCTCGCCCCAGGCGCTCGACAGCCGGGGCGGCGGCCTCGTCCTGCAGCCCGATGTGGCCGACGCACTCGGCTTTGCCGGCGTGCCGTTGCCCGAGGACTTCGGGGTGCCCTCGGGCGGCCGCATCTTCGTCACGCGTGACGGCGACGTGCGCCGCGTCTACATGCCGCAGACGCAGATCGCCTGGAACGGCCTGTACGGTCACATGCGGCAGGCGCTCGGCCCCCGCGCCGTGCATGCGGGCGAGACCTTCCTGGCGCTGCGCCAGCATGGCGCGCGCGTGACCGCCTGCTTCGCGTCGGGCCGCACGGAGACCGCCGACCTGCTCGTGGCGGCGGACGGGCCGCTCTCCACCGTGCGCGCGCAACTGCTGCCCGGCGCCGCACCGGCCTACGCCGGCTACGCGGCCTGGCGCGGCGTGCTGCCCGAGTCGGCCCTGCCAGACGCCACGCGCCAGCTCCTGCACAACAACTTCGCCTTCGAGGAAGGGCACGGCCACC
Source organism: Cupriavidus sp. OV096 (assembly GCF_900115455.1). Classification (NCBI taxonomy): domain Bacteria; kingdom Pseudomonadati; phylum Pseudomonadota; class Betaproteobacteria; order Burkholderiales; family Burkholderiaceae; genus Cupriavidus; species Cupriavidus sp. OV096. The sequence continues at coordinate 260,852 of NZ_FOWM01000005.1, read as the reverse complement.
AGTTGCTGACCTACCTGATTCCCGGCGAGAACGGCGAGACCGCCCCGGGGCAACGCCGGCAGAACTGGGTCTGGTATCGCCCATTACCAAGCGGCCCGGCGCGCGACGCGGCGCTGCGGGACCGCGTGGGGCACCAGCACCTCCATTCGCTCCCGCCGGGCGTCATGCGCGACGGCGAGATCGATGGCCTGCGCCACGCGGCGGTGCGCGACCTCGCGCCGGACCTCGCCGCGCTGGTCACCGGCACGCCCGATCCCTTCCTGCAACTGATCCACGACTACGAGGCGCCGCGCATGGTGTTCGGCCGCGTGGTGCTGACCGGCGACGCGGCCTTCGTCGCACGCCCCCATACCGGCGCCGGCGCGGGCAAGGCGGCCGGCAATGCGGTGGCGCTGGGCCGCGCGCTGCACGCCAACCGCGGTGGCATCGACACCGCGCTGTCCCAGTGGGAGCGCACGCAGCTGCCAGCTGGCGCGCAACTCGTGCGCTGGGGCATGGCACTGGGCACCCGCATCATGGGCCGGCACGACGCCGCCTGACCCCCGGCGCGGTCGACGCGGGCGATGGAGGCGCTGCTATCATGCGCATCCATCACAAGACCCGTACGAGAGACATCGATGAACCGCCTGCCTGCCGTGCCGACCTCCCCCCTGCGGGCCGCCTTGCTGGCTGCCTTGCTCGCCCCGCTGCTCGCCATGTCGATCCCCGGCGCGGCGCTGGCCGAGACGCTGGCCAAGCCCGCGCTGGACCATCTGGTCGCCAGCCAGTCGGCCAAGCCGCCGGCCAGCTTCAACGCCTTCCTGACCGCCGCCGTAAAGACCGAGCCGAAGCTGGCCCCGGCCGTGCGGGCCTACCGGGCGAAGAAGCCGCTCAAGGGCGACAATCTCGTCAACATCGGCCGGCTGCTCGGTGTCTATAACCGGCTCCACAACGAAACCGCCGTGCTGGACAGCATCACCGAGATGGTGGCAATCCGCACCGTGCGCGACGAAAAGGTGCCGCAGCACGAGAACCCCGCCATCATCGCGTTCGGCAAGGTGGTCGAACGCATGTCCCGGGACTTCGGCCTGACCTATCGCAACGTGGACAACCGCGTGTTCGAGGTGATCCTGCCCGGCACCGGCGCGGACACCTTCGGCATCCTCACGCACGCCGACGTAGTGCCCGTGGTGGCCGACGAATGGGTGCTCGACGATGGCACCAAGCTCGACCCGTTCAAGGTGACCCGCGTGGGCGACTACCTGTACGGGCGCGGCACCATTGACGACAAGGGTTCGATCGCGGCGGCAATGTACGCGATGAAGACCGTGCGCGAGAGCGGCGTGCCGCTGGCCCGCACGATCCGTCTGATGATCGAAACCACCGAGGAAACCGGCGGCGACGGCATGAAGTACTACCAGGCGCACACCACGCTGCCGGCGTACAACATCGTGCTGGACAGCAAGTACCCGGCGGTGGTGGCCGAGAAGGGTTCGGGCGCGCTGACGGTGCGCTTCGCGGACCGGCCGACGGACGGCAAGGCCCCCGCCATCGTGGCAATGGCTGGCGCGGCGTCCGCCAACGCGATTCCGCAGACCGCCACGGCACGCATCACGGGCGGCGATCCGGCCGCCGTGGCTGCCGCGCTGGAGAAGGCGCGCGAGCCGTTCATCGCCCAGCATGCCGCGCAGGGCAAGTTCTCGATCGACGTGACACCGGGCGCCGGCGGCGTGGACGTCAAGGTGACCGGCTCGTCGGCCCATGGCTCCCGGCCCGAAGAAGGCGTGAACCCGGTACCGCGCCTGGCGCTGTTCCTGCAAGGCGCCGGCGTGCCGTTCGCGGACAACCAGTACGCGCGCGCCATCCGCTACCTCGGGGACCTGTACGGCACCGGCTATCTGGGCGAGAAGATGGAAGTGGGTTACCGGGACGATTTCATGGGCCCGCTGACGATGTCGCCCACGCTGATCCGCGAGCGCAACGGCAAGCTTGAAGTCACCGCCAACGTGCGTATGCCGCGCGGCGCCACGCCGGACGAACTGCGCACCCGGGTGGCGACCAGGATCAACGCCTGGGCCAGCGCCACGCAGACGGCGGTCGAGATCCAGCACGACCAGGGCAACTGGATGGCGCGTGACCCCAAGGGCGCCTGGCTCTCTACCCTGCTGAATATCTACGGCGACACCACTGGGCTCGAAGCCAAGCCGGTGCCCACGGCCGGCAGCACCACGGCCAAGCTGATGCCGAACGCCATCAACTTCGGCCCGGCCATGCCCGGCAAGAAGTACACCGCGCACAACGCCAAGGAGTACAAGGAAGTGGCCGACCTGAACCTGGACATGCAGATGTTCACCGAGATGCTGGTCCGCATCGGCAATCTGGACACCATGCAGTAAGCCGGCGCCGGCATGCGCGGCGGGGGTGCAGCGGCGCCCCCCCCCGCATGCCGGCTTTTACATCTTTACAGCCCCAGGTCGCTCAGGCTCGGGTGGTCATCCGGGCGGCGGCCCAGCGGCCAGTGGAACTTGCGGTCCGCCTCGCGCATCGGGGCATCGTTGATGCAGGCAAAGCGCCGCTGCATCAGACCGTTCTGGTCGAATTCCCAGTTTTCATTGCCATACGACCGGTACCAGTTGCCCGAGTCGTCATGCCATTCGTACGCAAATCGCACCGCGATGCGGTTGCCATCGTGCGCCCACAACTCCTTGATCAGCCGGTAATCGAGCTCCTTCTGCCACTTGCGCGACAAAAAGGCCTCGATCGCGGCACGCCCCGTGACGAACTCCGCCCGGTTGCGCCATTGGCTGTCGACGGTATAGGCCAGCGCCACGCGCGCCGGGTCGCGACTGTTCCACCCATCCTCGGCCCCCCGGACCTTCTGGGCGGCGCTCTCGCGGGTAAAGGGCGGAAACGGCGGACGGGATTCGGGTTGGGTCGACATCGAAGCTCCTTGACGATGGGTTGGCTAGCGCCGGAATGAGACAGATCTGTCTACTATCGTGGAGTAGACAGATCTGTATGTCAAGGAGATTTTGGGCACGGCCGCCTGAGTCGCCGGAGGCAATCTGGTACACAAATTCGCGGAATGCCTATGGACCCGCAAGCGGCGGCTGCGCCACCCTCTTCGTTCCTTTCACGAATGGAGAAGGACCATGCATTCAGGTGTTGACGGTGTGGATGAGCGCTATCTGCTTGGCGATGGGGACCGCACCGGTACCCAAGGCATTCTCACGGCATCCAGCAATTCCACGAACATGGGCAAGCGCATCGCCGTAGAGGGCGATTTTGCGACCTGCCCGGCGTGCAAGGTCGGCGGACCGGTCTATAACGACTGCGATCCGCATTGGACCGATATGGGGAAATCCGTTCTGGTGGACGGCGCAATAGTGTTCTGCCAATGCAAGGAGAAACCACGGATATTTGCTTCGCAATTCACGATGTCGACGGAGGTGAATCGACGAAAGGGCGCGGCAACGGTCGTATCTCCCGTGCGCTCGCAATGGGCGGATGAAGTCAATTACACGGCTGACGGGACAGATTCAAGAAAAAGAGTGGCGGACGACCCAAAACTCATTTGTCCAAACATGAGTAACCAAGCCTTCGCCCAACTGACACTAAGGCTATGCGCAGCGCTGGTGGCGCGTACCGAGACGCGACTGGCGGAGCTTCGCCGTTGGGATAATCACGCTCGGGGCGGCGTGGAAACCTGGTTTGGCGTTGCCGATAACCGAACGCGCGAAAGGCTGACTAATGGCTTGACGCGTATGCTGGCGGTCTTCGAAAACCTGCGTCCAATCAACTTCGTGCGCCACAACGCTAACGCGTTCGACTTCGTCGGATGTGTATCCCGCCCCAATGCCGAGACACGCGGCGTCGTCGCGGCGGTGTGCAAGCCCGACGTTAAGACTCATACGATAGCCATCGCCTTGAAGTTCTGCGAGCTGCCTGAATTCTCCGACCGAAGCGATTCACAACTGCTGACCATCGCTCACGAGGTCTCCCATTTTCACGACACCATGGACACGGAAGATGATTACTACAAATTGTGGAACGCTATTGCCATTGCACGAGAAAAGAACGAGCGCTGCATCAGGAATGCGGATAACGTTGCGGGGTATATCGTTGTTCATGGTCCCATTCCTGATAGCTTTGGCGCTTTCATTCGGTAGTGCGATGGCTTGCTCACCCGGCAAACAGTTCAATGTACGCTTCCCAGCGGGGATGGATCGGTTAAGCGGTGCCGAAGCTGGCAGCCTTGGAGCCTGGGTATCGACGTTGCAGCGAGACTATCCCAATCATGCGATGTTATTGCTGGTCGGATATATCGAAGAAGAGGGGGAGAACAAAGAGATCGTCGAACGTCGCGCGGCATGGGTAAAGAATTTTCTTATCGACATGGGCGAGGATCCGGCGGATATCGTGTGGGGAGGCACAAGTGTTTATCGCGCGGAGAATATCGGTTCATATAGCAGCACCACGCCTTCAACCATCGCGATAGAGTTTCTACCCGCCTGCCCTCATGAATGCTGCAAAAGGTGAAGACTGCCTGCAGCAAAAAACGCCACCGCTGCTTCCGCGCCGGTGGCGTTCTTCATAATGCCCCGCCTCCCCCTACCGCTTCGTCGCCACCACCTCCAGGTACTCGCTTGGCACCACCATCGAATCCTTGCCGGCCACGTTCAAGCTGTTGAGCAACGTGGTCAGGTCGGCTTCCAGCGCGCTGGCCTTGTCGGCCGGCAGCGAGGCGAACGCCTTGTGGACCGGGCCGTACCACGTGCGGAACACCTCGATAAAGTGCGCCGCCGAGCGATAGCGGAAGTTGAACTGGCGCGCCGTCACGCGGACATCGACCCCATGCGGTGCGAACAGCGTGCGCAGGTGCTCCTCCACCCCCCATTTGGACGGCGGCGACACCCCCGCCGGCGGCGGCACGTAGGCGCCCAGCGTCTTGAACATCTGGCCGACGAAGCCCTGCGGCGTCCAGTTCGCCAGCCCGATGCGGCCGCCGGGCCGGGTCACGCGCGCCATCTCGGCGGCGCACTTGGGCTGGTCCGGGGCGAACATCACGCCGAAGGTGGAGAGCACGGCGTCGAAGCTCGCGTCGTCGAAGGGCAGCGCCTCGGCGTCGGCCTGCTGGAAGGAGACCTCCAGCCGCTCGGCCTTGGCGCGCTCGGCGCCGCGCTCCAGCAGTGCGCCGACATAGTCGGTGGACGTCACGATGCAGCCACGGCGCGCCGCCGCCAGCGTGGCGTTGCCGTTGCCGGCGGCCACGTCGAGCACGCGCTCGTCGCAGCGCAGGTCGCAGGCTTCAGCAAGCTGCTCGCCCACGATCTGGAGCGTGGTGCCGATCACGGCATAGTCGCCGCTGGCCCAGGCCACCTGCTGGCGGCCTTTCAGGGCGGCAAGGTCGGGCGAAGTCGCCGGGGCAGCGGCAGCGTCGGGGGTAGTCGTCATGATGGGAGTCTCCTGATTGTTCGCCCGGCAGGTCCGCCGGCTTACGCGCGGGACCGATTGAAGCCGGCCTCGCGCGCAAGCACGATGGCCTGCGAGCGGTTTTCCACCTCGAGCTTCGAGAAGATGCTCGTGATGTGGTTGCGCACGGTTTTCTCGCACAGCCCGAGGTAGGCGGCGATCTGTGCGTTGTCGCGGCCCTGCGCGATCAGCACGACAATGTCGCGCTCGCGCCGGGTCAAGGTGTGGAACGCCGGGTCGTCGACCGGCACCGGCGCGGGCAGGAAGGCGCGTACTTCCTCGAGCCAGCGGTCCCATGCCGGCTCCGTCTCCAGCAGCAGGTGGTTGCCGCTCTCCAATGGCACGAAGCGCGCGTTCGGGATCATGCTGGCGATCAGCCGGCCTTCGTCGAACGGCACGCGCGCGTCGCGCACGGCGTGGAGCACCAGCGTGGGGCAGGTCACCAGCGGCAGCAGTTCCACCACATCGATGTCGTTGAAGATGCGCATGAAGCGCGCCGCGTTGGCCGGCGAGGTGGACACGCGCTCCAGCTCGTTGAACCAGCGGTGCTGCTCCGCCGTGCCGCCCGGGATGAACTGGGTGGTGAAGAACTGGCGGAAGGCCGGGTTCTCCTGCCCCCAGCCCAGTTCGGCCAGCCGCGCCATCAGCTCGGCTTCTTCGCGCATCTCGGCCCCGAGGTTGCGCTTGAGGCGCCCCCGGGCGTAGCCGCCGTGCAGCACGAGGTGGCTCACCCGTTCGGGATGCGCCACCGCGTACGCCACGGCGATCGACGCGCCCTGGGAAATGCCCAGCAAGGGGAAATGATCGACGCCGGTGGCGTCCACGATGGTTTCGAGATCACGCAGCCACGCCTCGAAGGACAGGTCCTCCACGTGGCGATCAGAGAGGCCACAGCCGCGTTCGTCGTAGCGCACGAGCGTGTGGTTCTCTGACAGCGCGCACAGCATGTGGCTCCAGACCGGACTCCCCACGTCGAATTCGAGGTGGCTCATCCAGTTGGCGGCCTTCACGAGCGGCGGTCCGCTGCCCGTGATGGCATACGCCAGTCGCACCCGGTCAAGGCTGGTGCAAAGGCGTATCTGCTGCTTCAGCATCGGCATGGTGGGATCGCGCGCGGGACAGGGTACGGCCGGTGCAGGGCGCCGGGGCGATAGCTCACCACGTCCGCTTGGAACGGGCGATTGACTAATCTTAGTCAACGATCCCCAGCGTGCAGGCAAAACCACGGCCAGCTGGCCCCGCGAAGTGCGGAAAGCCAGACGTGGTGCATACCGTGCCCGGCGCATTATCCGCGGTCAGGCGTTGCGCAGCAGACATCCGCCACCGGCAGCGCCCATCCGGGCCCCATCGGTGAACGGGTCGCGCTGACCCATGCGGGCGCCATCGGTGTAGGGGTCGCGCTGATCCATCCGGGCGCCGTCGGTGTAGGGATCCGGCTTGCTGGTGCGCAGGCCGTCCTGATACGGATCGAACTTGCCGCCCTTGCAGGCAGACATGCCGGCCTGCGCCGCGGTGGTGGTGAAAGAGGAACGATCGCCGCCCAGCCCGGCATACGCCAGGTTGCACAGGCCGATGGCCAGCGAGGAAGCGGTCAAGAGGGTCTTGGCAAGATTCGTGTACATCGCAAACTCCAACTACAACGTCAGGAAGGCGATCACAGCTCAGGATGAAGGAACGGTGTGGGGATCGCCTGAGCCGCACTGCTCCTTGTTCGAGGGGCCGATTGTGGGCAGCGGGGTGCGGGCGAACATGAGGCGGGTGTCCCGGTTTGCGGGATTCGTCAGGGTCTGTGCGGGGGGATTCCGTGGGACAAGGGTCCCGGGCGCGGGTAATTACCGGGGGGTGGCGGAGGCGCTGGCGCGCTTCCGCGGGGGCTTCAGCGAAATGAAGCGGCGAGAAACGGCAGTTAGAGGGTAAGCCCTAAAGCAGGACAACCGCCCCACTCCAAAACCCTCGAAGCGCGCCAAACCCGGGACACCCGTCTCATGTTGGCGGCGCGTGCCGCTGGAATGATCCGCCTACGTCCTGTCAGGCACCTTCTGCATGGACGCCGTTCATTCCAGAGGAGTTTTGCAATGCAAGCCGTATCCCTGTCAGCCGACACCGCCCGCTACGCCCGCTGTATCGCCGCATCCAAGCGCATCCGCTGGGACATCGACCGTGACGTCATCCGCGACCGCACCTTCGACCTCTCCCACAAGTTCCTGCCCGACGGGCTGTCCCTGGCCGACGAACTACCGTTCCTCAGCGCGGCCGAACGCCGCTTCGTGAGCCAGGTGCAGGGCCGCACCTACGCCAATATGTTCGGGCTGGTGGAGCGCTTCGTCTCGGCCAAGGTGGTGGAGCTGACGCAGGCCCACAGCGTTGGCGATCAGGTCGCGCTGGAGGCGCTGGTGCGCTTCACCGACGAGGAACTGAAGCACCAGGAGCTGTTCCGCCGCATCGAGCAACTAGCCGCGCAGGGCATGCCGGCGGGCTACACCTTCGGGGCGGACGCCAACGCCGTGGCTGCCTTCGTGCTCTCCAAGTGCACCTGGGCGGTGCTGGCGCTGACCTGCCATGTCGAACTGCTGTCACAGGCGCACTATCGCGGCAGCATCGGCACCGCGCCGGACCTGTCCGACCTGTTCAAGGACGTGTTCCTGTACCACTGGCGCGAGGAGTCCCAGCACGCCAACCTCGACGAGCTGGAATGGCTGCGCGAAGACGCCCGCATGTGCCGCACCTCGCGTGATGCCGCCATCGACGACCTGATCGCGCTGGTGGGCGCCGTGGACGAGATCCTGCAGGCCCAGGCCACCGCCGACGCGCACTACGTCATGCGCGTGATCCGTGGCACGCCGGACGCCCCGCGCACCGCCGAGGTGGAAGCCGTGGTGCTCAAGGCGTACCGCTGGACCTACATCGTCTCGGGCATGCTGGAACCGCGCTTCAGCAAGCTGCTGGGCGGGATGGTCGATGCCGGGCAGATGGCGCGCATCGAGGCCGCCATGGGACCGCTGATGTACGCGATGCCCGCCGCCGGCGTGCCGATTCCGGCGATGGCGGCCTGACGGCGGTTCGATGATGGCGGACGGTGGCGTGGGCGGCCTGAGTACCGCCCGCGCCGCCTAGGCCACCGCCTGCATGGTCTGGCCGGCCTGCATGCCCGCCAGGTAGCGATGGATCTGCGCCACGACCGCAGCGCCCTCGCCTACCGCGGCGGCCACGCGCTTGGTCGAGCCCGAGCGCACATCCCCGATCGCGAACACGCCCGGCACGCTGGTCTCCAGCGTGTAGTCGGCGCGCTCGGTGCAGGACTGGTGGGCTTCATAGCCGGTCAGCACGAAGCCCTTGGGGTCCGTGGTCACGTTGCAGGACCGCAGCCATTCCGTGTTCGGCGCGGCGCCGATAAACAGGAACACGTGGCGCATCGGCCGGGAGATGCAGTCCGGGCCGCAGGAGCGCTCCCTGTAGCGCACCGTGGAGAGCCAGCCCTCGCCCTCCATCGCCGTGATCTGCGCGTGCGTGTGCAGGAAGACGTTCGGCAGGCTCTTCAGGCGGTCGATCAGGTAGCGCGACATGGTGGCCTCGAGCCCCTCGCCGCGCACCAGCATATGCACCTCGGCCGCGTGCGAGGCGAGATACACCGCCGCCTGCCCCGCCGAGTTGCCGCCGCCGACCAGCATCGCGTGCTCGTCCTTGCAGAGCTTGGCCTCCACCGGCGACGCCCAGTAATAGACGCCCCGCCCCTCGTACTGATCCAGCGATTCGATCTCCGCGCGCCGGTACTGGGCGCCGCTGGCAATCACCACGGTGCGCGTAGGCACCATGCGGCCATCGGTCAGCTCGATCCGGATCGGGTTCTCGCCGCAATGGAGCGCGCTCACCTCGAGCGGAATGGCCACGTGGGCCCCGAACTTGAGCGCCTGGACGAAGGCCCGCCCGGCCAGCGCCTGGCCCGAGATGCCCGTGGGAAAACCGAGGTAGTTCTCGATCCGGGCGCTCGCGCCGGCCTGCCCGCCCGGGGACCGGCAGTCGATCACGGCCACGGACAGCCCCTCGGACGCGGCATAGACCGCCGTCGCCAGCCCTGCGGGGCCGGCGCCGACCACCACCACGTCATAGATATGGTCCGGCGCGAATTCAGGCACCAAACCGAGGCATGAGGCGAGCTGGCCCTCGTCCGGCGCGCGCAGTATGCCGCCGTCGGGGCAAATCACCATCGGGAAATCGCTCGCAGGCGCGTTGCTGACGTCCAGCAGCGCCATGGCGTCCGGGTCGGTGTCGATATCGACCACCTTGTGCGGATAGCCGTTGCGGCGCAGGAAGGCTTGCAGCGCCAGCAGCAGCGGCTGGGTGCCCTTGCCGACCAGCACCGGGCCGCCGCCGCGCTCGATCAGGCCCACCCGGCGCAGGATCAGCGCGCGCATGATGCGCTCGCCCAGATCCGCCTCGGCCACCAGCAGCGCGCGCAGCCGTTCGGGCGGCACCACCAGCGCGGTGGAGTCCTCCAGCGCCACGGCATCCACCAGCGCCGGCTTGCCGGAGAGCTGGCCCACCTCGGCCAGGAACTGGCCCGGGCCCTCGTCGTTGATCGGGAAACTGTTGCCCAGCCCGTCGCGCTGGATGATCTGGAGCTTGCCGGTCAGGATCAGATGCATGCCCGGCGCCGGGTCGCCGACGCGGAACAGCGTCTGGCCGGCCTTGAACGATTCCACCGCGCCAAAGCGCCGCACGCGCTCGATCTCGGCCGGCGTCAGGGTCGGAAACATCTGGTGCTTGCGGGTCTCCAGCACCGAAAACGGCGCCTCCAGCCCTACCACCGGCTCATGTGCGGCCTGATTGGCGACCTGATCAGCAACCGGGTCCGGACTGGCTTCGGGCTGCGAAGCTCCCTGCGTCATCTCCATGCGACTCCCCTCAATTTCGGTCTAGGTAGGACAGGACTCGACTGCGTACTCGACTGAGATAGTAGCCGGCGTGGCTACGAAACACACATGAAGATTTTAGGAAGCGATGGCCACCGTTGCTTGCCGAATTGCCCGGCGCGCGGCACTTTGCACGGCGGCGTCACCCATGAAAAAACCGACTGGCTTCTAGCGATTTAAATCATGGTGAGAATATTCAGCGCTCGCTACACTGGCCCCGACAACGCCCCCACAGGCTACAGAAGCCAACAAGCAAGGAGACGAGATGTACCGTGATCGCATTCGCCTGGCCGCCCTGCAGGACCGGATCATGTCGGCCGATGCGGCCGCCGCGCTGATCCAGGACGGCATGACGGTCGGCATGAGCGGCTTCACCCGCGCCGGCGACTGCAAGGCCGTGCCCTTCGCCCTGGCCCGCCGCGCCGCCGCCGACCCGCTCCAGATCACGCTGATCACGGGCGCCTCGCTCGGCAACGACATCGACAAAATCCTGGCCGAAAGCAACGTGCTGGCGCGCCGCCTGCCGTTCCAGTCCGACGCCACCCTGCGCCGCAAGATCAACGACGGCGAGGTCATGTTCATCGACCAGCATCTGGGCGAGACCGTGGAGCAGCTGCGCAGCGGCCAGCTCGCCCCGGTGGACATCGCCGTGATCGAAGCCGCCGCCATCACCGAGACCGGCGGCATCGTGCCGACCACCTCGGTTGGCAATTCGGCGAGTTTCGCGATGATGGCCAAGAAGGTCATCGTCGAGATCAACACCAATATGCCGGCCGCGCTGGAAGGGCTGCACGACATCTACTTCCCGGTGCAGCGCCCGTATCGCCAGCCGATTCCGCTGATTGCCGTCGAGCAGCGCATCGGCCTGCCCTATATCCCCGTCGATCCGTCACGTATTGCGGCCATCGTGCTCACCGCGCGCGACGACAGCCCGTCCAACGCGCTGCCGCCCGACGGCGACACGCGCCTGATCGCCGGCCATCTCAACGCGCTGTTCGAGCGCGAGGTGCGCGCCGGGCGGCTCTCCCCGTCGCTCCAGCCCTTGCAGGCCGGCATCGGCACGATTGCCAACGCGGTGCTGCACGGGCTCGTAGATTCGCCATTTCATGACCTGACGATGTACTCGGAGGTCTTGCAGGACAGCACCATCTCGCTGCTCGACGCCGGCAAGCTGCGCTTTGCCTCGGCGTCGTCGATGACGCTGTCCGGGCCGGTCTATCGCCGCGTGCTGGAGGAGATCGACCGCTACAAGTCGCGGCTGGTGCTGCGGCCGCAGGAGATCAGCAACCATCCCGAGGTGCTGCGCCGGCTGGGGTTGATCACCATCAACACCGCGCTGGAGTGCGATATCTACGGCAACGTCAACTCCACGCACGTGGGCGGCACGCACATGATGAACGGCATCGGCGGCTCGGGGGACTTCGCGCGCAATGCCTACCTGTCGGTCTTCGTGACCAAGTCCGTGGCCAAGGACGGGCGGATTTCCAGCATCGTGCCGATGGTCTCCCACGTGGATAACAGCGAGCACGACGTGGACATCCTCGTCACCGAGCACGGCCTGGCCGACCTGCGCGGGCTGGCGCCACGCGAGCGGGCGCTCCAGGTGATCCGCAATTGCGCCGACCCGGCCTACCGCGACGGCCTGCTCGACTATTTCCGCCGGGCCCAGACGCGCGGCGGCCAGACCCCGCACCTGCTGGAAGAGGCGTTTGCGTGGCATCTGAACTATCGCGAGCACGGCACCATGCTGCCGGCATCCCGGGCGACGGCCGTCGAGCCAATCGAAGCCGCGCCGCTGGCAGCCTGACGTTTCTGCACGACCGGGCGGTTTTTACATCCCGCCCGGCTGCCGGCTGCCTCCTACGGGCCTCCCACGGGCCCTTTTCGGCATGGAACGGCACTTGCACCGTGCCGGAAGGTGGCGCGCTCCCGCCACCGCTGGAGACGCCATGCAAGAACCGGTTCGCCTGATCCTGATGTACGGCCTGATCCCGCTCTGGATCCTCGCGGGGCTGGGCGACTGGTGGTTCCATCGGCGCCAGCGCATCGAGATCAACGCGGGCGTCCGGGAATCGGTCATGCACAGCCTGATGATGGTCCAGGTGGGCGTCCCGGTCCTGCTGGTGCTGTTCTTCGAGGTGAACGCGCTGCTGTTCGCCATCATGATCGTCGCTGTGGTGGTCCACGCGGTCACCGCCTGGGTCGACGTCGGCTACGCGGTGACCCGGCGCACGGTGCCGCCGAACGAGCAGCACATGCACAGCCTGCTGGAGATGCTGCCGATCACGGCCGTGGTCATATTGGCCGCCGCCCACTGGGACCAGTTCCTGGCGCTGTTCGGCGCCGGCGCCGAGCCGCCCCGCCTCACCCTGACCCCGAAACGCGATCCCCTGCCGTCGTCCTACCTGATCGGCCTGTTCGCTGCGCTCGGCCTGTTCGTGGTGCTGCCTTATGCGGAGGAACTGCTGCGCTGCCTGCGTGCCCAGGCGGCACGCGCCAAGCCCGTGGCGCAGCACACCTAGCCCCGCTCGATGCCGGCGCCGGATGACCGCACCGGCAATGTGCCCTCAGCGCATCGATCGAAAAATTCGGCTAAATTGGCTGCCTTGGTCGTGCAAGCGACCTGAGCCACACACAACGTGAACGGGAGCGCCATGCGCGGTCATCACCTCGTAGGATGGGCACGTGTCGGTCGTCATCCCTAGCCGCCCCGCCGCCAGGTGGCGGGAGTTCGTCCGCTTCCTCGGACCGGCCTACCTCGTGGCCGTGGGCTACATGGACCCCGGCAACTGGGCCACCGACCTCGCGGGCGGTTCCGCCTACGGCTACACCCTGCTCTGGGTCGTGGCGATGTCCAGCCTGATGGCGATGCTGCTCCAGGTGCTGGCCAGCCGGCTCGGGCTGGTCACCGGCATGGATCTGGCGCAGGCGTGCCGGCACGGCGCCTCGCGCTGGTCGGCCTGGTCGCAATGGGTCCTGGCCGAACTGGCGATCTGCGCCACCGATCTCGCCGAAGTCATCGGCACGGCCATCGCCCTCAACCTGCTGTTCAACATCCCCCTGCTGGCTGGCGTGGCGCTGACCGTGCTGGACGTGCTGCTGGTGCTGATCCTGCAGCAGCGCGGCTTCCGGCGGCTGGAAGCCTTCGTCATCAGCATGATTACGCTGGTGCTGCTGTGCTTCGTGGCGATGCTGATCATCGCCGAGCCGTCCTGGTCGGAGGTGGGCTGGGGGCTGCTGCCTTCGCCGCGCTCGCTCACCGACGCCAACGCCGTGGTCATCGCCACGGGCATCATCGGCGCCACGGTGATGCCGCACAACCTCTACCTGCACTCGGCGGCGGTCAAGACGCGCACCGTCGAGGACAATGCGCCGGCGCTGCAACGGGCGCTGCGCTACACGGCCATCGACACGCTGGTGGCACTCGCCATCGCCTTCTTTATTAATAGTGCGATCCTGGTCACGGCGGCCGGCGTGTTCCACCGCAGCGGCCATGCGGAGGTGGCCGAGATCCAGGAGGCCTTCCACCTGCTCTCCCCGCTGACCGGCGCCGCCTGGGCCAGTGTGATCTTCGCCGTGGCGCTGCTGGCCTCGGGGCAAAGCTCGGCCGTGACCGCCACGCTGGCCGGGCAGGTGGTCATGGAGGGCTTTATCCGCACGCGGCTGGCGCCGTGGGCGCGGCGGCTGGTCACGCGCGGCGTGGCCATCGTGCCGGCACTGATCGTGGCGTGGCTGTATGCCGACAAAGGCGTGGCGCAGCTGCTGATCGCCAGCCAGGTGGTGCTGAGCCTGCAACTGCCGTTCGCGGCGATTCCGCTGGTGCGTTTCACCAGCAGCCGCGCCCGCATGGGCGCCTACGCCAACCCGCGCAGCGTGGTGATCCTGGCCTCGCTGACGGTCGGCATCATCATCGCCATGAACGCGGCCATGCTCGTGCTCACCTTCCGGGAATGGCTGGGTTAAAAATTTTCGGAAAAGCTGTCACAAGCCGGGTTCACGGTACGTCTTACAGGGAAAGGCAAGCGCAAAGGGCGCACGCCAACTCCCTTGAACTACCGTGAGGAACCATCATGAGTGCATCGCGTATTAACTTCTTCCAGCTCGCCCCGGCCAACCTGAAGGCCATGATCGCGCTGTCGGGTTCGGTCAAGCAAAGCTCGCTGGGCCCGCGTCTGGTGGAGATCGTGCAGTTGCGTGTGTCCCAGATCAACCAGTGCGGCGTCTGCGTGGACATGCACTGGCGCGACCTGATCAAGCAGGGCCTGGACCCGCGCCACGTGAACGCCATCGCCGGCTGGCGTGAAGCCCCCGCCTCGTTCTTCAACGCCCGCGAGCGCGCCGCGCTGGGCTGGGCCGAGGCCGTCAACGCACTGCCCCACCAGGACCTGACCGACGCCGCCTGGCCGGCCCTGCGCGAGCAGTTCAGCGAGCAGGAAATCGCCGAGCTGTCGTACACCATCGCCGCCATCCGAGGCTGGAACGTGATGAACCTGAGCCTGCGCAACCAGATTCCGGAAACGCCGGCTCCCGGCTTCTGATCGGGCTTTTGCTTCTCTAGCGCGCCAGGTTGGACTGCCGCGAGGCGCCGACAGCGGGATTCCGCTGCCGGCGCCTTTTTCGTATTTGGCGTTCGCGTGCCGCGTGCGGTGTCCGCATCATGCTTCGACCCCATCCCCTGCCAGCCGGCCTCTGCAGTCGCGCTAAATTCCTGGCGGTTAATTGCATAACAAGCGCTCGACACTCCCGCACTAACAGACTCTTTCGCTCCCGCCCGGAAGTGGCCTATGCTGTGGCCACTAACAGATCGAGAATCCGGGGAGGATGGCTCCCCGCGCGCCCAGCCATGGAAAAAACAGCATTCGTCTTTGCCGGTGGAGGCAGCCTCGGTGCCATCGAGGTCGGCATGTTGCGGGAACTGGTGAAGTGGGGCCTGGCGCCCGACATGGTGATCGGCGCCTCGGCCGGCGCCATCAACGGCGCGTATTTCGCCTGCCATCCGCACGAGGAAGGCACGGCCAAGCTGGAGAGCCTCTGGCGCGGCATTCGCCGGGCCGAAGTGCTGCCCTGGTCCTGGCGCAGCATGCTCGGCATGCTGGGCGGGCGGCGCGGGCATCTGGTCGAATCGTTCGGCCTCCAGAAGTTACTTTCGCGCCACTTCGGCGAATCCCGGCTCGAACATGCCAGCCTGCCGCTCTATGTGGTGGCGACGGACATGCATACCGGCGACGAAGTGGTGCTGTCCTCGGGCAATATCGTCGATGCGGTGCTGGCCAGCGCGGCCATTCCGGGCGTGTTTCCGCCGGTGCAGGTGGAAGGCCGCGCGCTGATCGATGGCGGCGTGGCCAACAACACGCCCGTTTCCACGGCCGTGCGGCTGGGCGCCACGCGCATCGTGGTGCTGCCGGCCGGCTTCGCCTGCGCCGAGCGCCGCCCGCCGCGCGGCGCCGTGGAACACGCGCTCAATGCGCTGTCCCTGCTGGTGGCGCGGCAACTCGTGCATGACCTGGAGCGCTGGGCCGACCACGCGCATATCGCCGTGGTGCCGCCGCTTTGTCCGCTCGATGTCTCGCCCTATGACTACACGCGCTGCGGCGAGCTGATCGACCGCGCCGCCGAAGCCACCGTGGCCTGGCTGCGTGCCGATGGCCTGAAGAGCCGCCGCGTGCCCGGCGCGCTGGAGCCGCATAGCCACGATGAGTCGTCGCCCAGCTGCAGCGCCGATCTTTCCCCGCCCCCGGAGGCGGACCACATCCACACGCACGCCGCCCCCAGCCACTCGCACAGCCACCCCGGCCACACGCATGGGTGACGGGGTACTGCCGGGCCGGCGCGACTGGATGCGGCGGGATGCGTCCGCCCAGCGCATGGAGCGGATCGAGGCGTTTATCGGCGGCCATGGCTACGACATGCATCGCCACGACACCTACGCGATTGGCCGCACGCTGACCGGCGTGCAGCGCTTTTCCTATCGGCGCGGCGTCTGCAACAGCCTGCCGGGTGGCACCATCGTCCTGCACCCCGACGAGCCGCACGACGGCCAGGCCGGCACCGAGGCCGGCTTCCAGTACCGGATGATCTATGTCGAGCCCGCGCACGTGCAGCGCGCGCTGGGCGGCCGGCCGTTGCCGTTCATCCCGGGCGGCCGATCGGACGACCCCCGGCTGTTCGCCGCCACCGAGACCCTGCTCCGCGCGATGGATAGCCCGATCGACCCGCTCGAGGAAGACGACGCGCTCTACGACCTGGCCCACGCGCTGGCGGCCGTCGCCGGCGGCACTACGCCGGGGCGCCGGCAGGCGCTCGACTACCGTGCCGCCGAGACGGCCCGGACCTTCCTGCTCGACAACGTGGCGCGCATCGTCACGCTGGACGAACTCGAAGCCGCCACCGGCCGGGACCGCTGGCGCCTGTCGCGCGATTTCCGTGGACTGTTCGGCACCAGCCCGTACCGCTACCTGACCATGCGCCGGCTCGACATGGCCCGCCGGTTGATCGTGGCCGGCCAGACCCTGGCCGACGCCGCCGCGTGGGCCGGCTTCACCGACCAGGCCCATATGACGCGGCACTTCGCGCGCACCTTCGGCATCACGCCGGCGCGCTGGCTTCGCACGCTGGGGCGCACGCCGTAGCTGCACGATCGTACAAGACGGCCCGCCCGCCGGCGGCGCATGCTCGGGCCTTCATCCCATCCGAAGGAGCGCCCCATGTCCCCCACTCCCAATCCCACCCCCAATCCCACCCCCTACCGCGCCATCAACTTCGCCGAGAAGCTCGCCCTGTTTTCGGACCACTGGCAGCCGCGCGTGATTGCCGAGATGAACGACTACCAGTTCAAGATCGTCCGCATCGCGGGGGACTTCGTCTGGCACAGCCACGCCGACACCGACGAGACCTTCATCGTGCTGGACGGCCACCTGCGCATCGACTTCCGCGACGGCCACGTGGACCTGCGCGCCGGCGAGATGTACGTGGTGCCGCGTGGCATCGAGCACAAACCGTTTGCCGATGGCGAGGTGCGCATGCTGCTGATCGAGCCGCGCGGCGTGCGCAATACGGGCGACGACGTGGGCGAGCGCACTGCGCAAAACGACGTCTGGATCTGATGGGTGGAGGTTGGTGGGATGTTGGCCCGGCCCCAACCGTTCCTCGCGACGTGTTGGCCCACAACCCCCTGTTTTCCCCGTGAAAGTGGCCCGGCCTGCCCGCCCGGGGCCGAAATGATGGTGGCATGTTCCCTGCGAAAAGGAAGGACGAGCGCGGCGCCGCGATGCTCGTCCCGCAGCACCTTTTCAGCCGGAGCGAAAGCTCCTTTGGAGAACCATCATGAAGATCCCGCCACAGTTGCGCCCCACCGACGCCGCGCCCCTCCACCAGCCTCGTCCTCTTTCGCCTCTCACGCCCCTCGCCCTGCTCTACCGCATGCGTGGCGGCATCCTGCTGCTCCGCGTGCTGGCGCTCTGCGCCCACACGGCGGTGTATGCGCAGCCCGCGCTGGCCCCGGCCCCGGCCGTCACGCCCGAGCAGAAGTTCTCGCCCGGCTATCTCGAGGCGGTGTCCACCGGCTACGAGAACGGCCAGGCGCTGGGCGCTGTCGAAGGCATCGCCCCGGTGCGCCCGACCCGTACCGAGCGGACCGATCCCGCACCGGCAGCACCTTCCACGCCGATGATCCCGGCTGCCGTGCTGGCCCATCCGCCGGGCTCGCTGCGCCGTGTGACGGCCCATTAACCCGTCCCGGTTGCTCCCCTCCTGCTGCCGAGCAGTCTTTACACGCGCCCGCGCAAGGCTTGCATGGGCGTGAAGCGCACCCGCAGCACCCTAAATCCCGCAAGGCCAGCCCTGACAAGGGCCAGCCGGCGCGGTACGAATCTTGCCCCTCTTCTGGATTGCCAGTAATGGCACACCCGCAACTTCAGGAGATCAGCAATGGGCGACCACAACACCGAGCGTTATCGCCGGGGCCAGACCTGGCGGGCCTTTGAAAATGTCCGCGACGACGACGCTTACGATCCATGGCGCGACGATGCATGGAGCGACAACCGGGGGCTGCGTGCGCGCGATCAGGACTGGCAGCCCGAGTCCGCCAGCGATGAATGGGACGATGCCCGCCGACGCCAGCGCCTGACCCCGGGACAAACCAGCGACGGCGGCCCGCCCCGCAGCGGCTATGCCGGCGCCTACCGGGACAGCGGCCAATGGCAGGGCAGCAACCTGCGCTACGGGCTCAACGGCGGCTACGCCAGCAGCGACTCGCCGGAAGACGACGCCCAGCGCCGCCAGCAGGCGTACCGCAGCCGCCGCCAGGCGAGCGAGTTTGGCGACTATGGGGACTTCGAGGACTACGGCGGCCCGCAAGGCAGCCAAGGCTATCAAGGCAATCAGGAAGCACGCGGCTACGGCGGCGAGCGCGGATGGGAACAGGGTCGGGGTCAACGCGGCTATCAGCAAGGGCAGCAAGGTCAGCGCGGCCAGCAGGGCTTCGGCAGCGCCGACCAGCAATGGCTGCGCCGCGCCCAGCAGCGCGAACCCTGGCAGGCCGGCGGGTCCGGGCATGACGCCTACTTCAACGACCTGCGCAGCGACACCCGCTACTGGACCGAGCCACGCGACGAGTGGGGAGAATCCCGCCCCTCGGGTGGGTCTGACCGCTACGCCGGCCGCCAGCCCTACGCCCAGTCCTACGGGCGCGACTACCCTGGCACCAGCGCCGGCACCAGCGGCTACGACGAGGAACTCGGCTACCGCTCGCCACGGCGCTGGTCGGACGATGACGATGACCGCGATCAAGGCGAGGAGCACGGCGCGCTCTACAATCTCGGCCACCGGATCGGCGAAGCCGTCAGCAACTTCTTCGGCCACGACGACGATGACATCGACAAGCGCAACGTCCCGCGCGGCTACACCCGCACCGACGAGCGCATTCGCGACCAGATCTGCGAACGGCTGACCTTTACCAGCGGCGTGGATGTGGGCGAAGTCAGCGTCGACGTGGACAAGGGCAAGGTCACGCTATCCGGCACCGTCCATCAGCGGAGCCAGAAATATGCCATCGAGGACATCGCCGATAACACGTTCGGCGTTACCGAAGTCGAAAACAACATCCGCGTCGAGAAGCGCGAAGCGCCCGCCGGCGGCACCAGCGCCGGCTCCAACGGCTGGTGAGTCCATCCCCACCGGCCGGAGCCACCCATGGTGACGCGCCCGGCCGGCCAGCCCCAACCCCAACCGCAGCCCCAGCCACGCTCCTACGCCGGCTGGCTGTGGCTGGCTGCGCTGCTGGCGGCGGGCGCGCTGGGCTGGCCCTACGTCAAACCCTATATAGATAATGCGCTGTACGCGGTGCGGCTGGCATCGATGCCGGCGCCCACCGCGCTGGCGATGCCGGTGCAGGGCGTGGCCCAGCGCGGGCTGCGGGACACCTGGCACGGGGCGCGCTCCGGCGGGCGCAAGCACGAAGGCATCGACATCTTTGCCGCACGCGGCACGCCGGTGCTGGCCGCCACGGAGGGCATCGTCTCGCGCGTGGGCACCAACAGCCTGGGCGGCAAGGTGGTCTGGGTGCTCGGGCCGGGTCGTCAGATGCACTACTACGCGCATCTGGATGACTATGCCGATGTGAGCATCGGCGACCGCGTGGCGCCGGGCGCAGTGCTCGGCTACGTCGGCACCACCGGCAACGCGCGCGGCACACCGCCGCACCTGCATTTCGGCGTCTACACCGGGACCGGGGCGATCAACCCCTATCCGTTGCTGCGCGCCCCGCCCGTGCCAACTTCCCCGCCATCCTCCTGATCAAGCCGCCAGCCGGAACACGCTGACGCTCTGCTCCATGCGCAGCGCCTGTTCCTGCAGCGCCTCGGCGGCGGCGGCGGCTTCCTCGACCAGCGCGGCGTTCTGCTGCGTGACCTGATCCATCTGCGTCACCGCCTGATTCACCTGCGTGATGCCGCCGCTCTGCTCGTGGGAGGCGCGGCTGATCTCGTCCATCATCGTCGTCACGCGCTGCACGGCCGTGACGATGCGCTCCATGGTCGCGGCGGCCTCCCCGGCCAGCGCCGTGCCCGCCGTCACCCGGCTGGTCGACTGCGAGATCAGCGCGCGGATCTCCTTCGCCGAATGGCCGGCGCGCTGGGCCAGCGTGCGCACCTCGCTGGCCACCACGGCGAAGCCCCGGCCCAGTTCCCCCGCGCGCGCCGCCTCCACGGCCGCGTTCAGCGCCAGGATATTGGTCTGGAAGGCGATGCTGTCGATCACGGCGATGATCTCGACAATCCGCTTCGAATCCGCCTCGATCTCGCCCATGGTCTCGCGCACGCGCGACACCGACTCCCCGCCCGCCACCGCAATCGCCGACGCCTCCGCCGCCAGCGCGCTGGCCTCATCGGCGTTGCCCGCGTTCTGCTGGACGATGGCGGTCAGCTCCTCCATGCTCGCGGCGGTCTGCTCCAGCGACGACGCCTGCTCCTCCGTGCGCTGCGACAGATCGGCATTGCCCTGCGCGATCTGCCCCGCCGCCACCAGCACGTTCTGCGCGCCGTCCTTGGTCTCGCCGATGATGCCGCGCCACGTCTCCACCATCGACATCAGGTGCCGTTTGACGTCGCTCAACTCGTCCCGGCCATGGGCGTCGATGCGCACGGTGAGGTCGCCGGCGTTGATGCGCGCCACCAGCGTCGCCACGTCCTGCACATCGGTGCGCATGCCCTGGCTGAAGCCGGCAAACAGGTAGAGCGCGCCGCCCACCGTGACCAGCGCGATGACGACCAGCAGCACCAGCTGGCGCTGCTCGGCGGCCACGCGCTGGGCCAGCATCTCGCCCGTCAGCGCGGCGAACTCCTGATTGAGCGCCGACACCGCCTCGATCGCCGCCGTGCCTTCGGAAAAATACGACTTCGCATCGATCGTGATGCCGCTGGAACCCAGCATGCTCACCTTTAGCGTGCGGTAGAAGTTGTCCATCGCGGCCAGCTTGGCGGTGGCGGCTTCCATGCGGTCCTTGAAGGCCGGCGCGCCGCGCTCGGCACGGGCGATGTCGCGCCGCACGGCTTCCAGGCCGTCCTGGATCTGCTCGGCCAGCGCGGCGAGATCGGCCTGTTGGGCTGCATCGGAATAGCCGCCCTGCGCGATGATGCCCGCGCCCCGGCCACGCGCCAGCGCGCTCAGCTCGGCCAGCTTCGGCATCGGGCCGACCATCAGGTTGATCAGGTAATAGGAGCCGGCGTCCGGGTCGAGCGCCAGCGAAGAGCGGTCCGCCACATCGCCAATAAACAGCCGCGTCTGCTTGACCAGCGCGGTATGGCGCTCGAACAGCGGCGCGGCGGGGGTTTCCAGACCGAGCTTGCGGATCTGCGCCCAGGCTTCGTCGAGCTTGGCCGCATCCTGCGTGACGTTGAACGATGTCACGCGCGCCACCTCGGCGCGCAGTGCGCTGAGATGCCCATCGGCCTTGCCGTTGGCGGCATCGAAGGTCGGCCGGAAGGTGGCGTTGCCGAGCAGCAGCCCATTGGCGGCGCCCCGGCGCACCTGCGTCTCGCGCATGAAGTCGAGCGCGCGGCCGACGAGCGTCAGGCCGCGCTGTTCATCCTGCGTGGCACGGATCGACTGTACCGACTGATTCAGCACCGCGACCAGCGCGCCGCAGAGCGGAATCAGGAACAGGATGGTCAGCAGCACCAGCTTGCGCGTGATCGTGAGACGCGCCATCAGATGCTTTGCAGGGGTGAGGAAAGCGGTCACGGGGCTCCTTGATGTCGAGGACTGATTTCACGCTGTATCGGTCCCGATTCGAAGGAATAAAGCCACTTTCCCCGCTATTTTTCGCACTGCACAAACACGGTGCCGCCGCCGCACGCGCACGGTGCGCAAAGCACGGCGGCGGGGCGAAAATCAGGCCGTGGCGCCGCCGTCGAGGCCGATCACCTGACCCGTGATGTAGCGGCCCGCCGGCGAGGCGAGCAGCACGGCCAGACCGGCTACGTCACTCGCCTCAGCGATGCGCCGCATCGGGATGGCACCGCTCAGGGCCTTCTCGCGCTCGGGATCCCCCCACAGCGCGTCGCGCGAAAAATCGGTGCGCACCGGGCCCGGGTTGATGCTGTTCACGTTGATGTTGTGCGGCGCCAGCGTCAGCGCGAAGTTGCGCATCACGGCGTCGATGGCGCCCTTGGAGACGCTGTACAGCGGCAGGAAGGCCGAACCGCGGCGGCCGGCGATGCTCGACATGAAGACGATCGAGCCATCGCGGCGTTCGATCATCTGCGGTGCGAGTGCGTTGACCAGCACAAAATTGCCGCGCACGTTGCCGGCCATCACGTCATCGAACTCTTTCTCGCCCTGCTCCAGCATCGAGCCGACCACGCCGCTGGCGGCGGCGTTGAGCAGGAGGGCATCCACGCGGCCGAAGGTGGACAGCACCTTGTCGGCAAAGGCGCGCACGCTGACGAGGTCGGCGATATCGCAGGGGATGCCGGTGGCGTCGATGCCTTCGGCCTTCAAGGTGGCCGCCACGCGCTCGGACACCGCGCCATCGCGGCCCGAGACCACCACGCGGGCGCCTTGCTGGCCCAGCGCGCGGGCCATCTCGAGCCCCATGCCTTTGGTGGAGCCGGTAATCACCGCGACGCGGCCGGACAGGTCGAACAGTTTGGACATAGCAGGAATCTCCTTGGATCGATGGGACGACATGACAACAACGATGCCAGCCACTTATCTTAAATGATGATCAGCATCTATTGAATAAAGTATGGACGTCATCTAAACTGCGGTCAAGGCAAGTTTCAGTCAGATTTCCAGAGGGAGGCGTCAGATGGCGCGCGCATCACGAGCAGTGGCCAGCCAGCACAAGGTGGCCATCGAAGAAGCATCGGCAAAGTTGTTCCGGGAACGCGGGCCGCACGCAGTCAGTGTGGCAGAAATCATGGCGAATGCCGGGCTGACCCACGGCGGCTTCTACGGCCATTTCGCGTCGAAGGACGACCTCGTGGCCGTGGCCTGCCGGCGCGCGTTCGAGGAAGGCGACCAGCGCTGGGACCGGCGCATCGCCAGCGCGGACGGCGACCGCCAGGCCGCCCGGCGCGCGCTGGTGGCGGCCTACCTCACCCCCGTGCACCGCGACCACGCCGCCGAGGGCTGCGCCGCCGCCGCGCTGGCCGCCGATGTGGCGCGCGAGGATGCCGACAAACCCGTGCGCCCCGTGTACCGCGAAGGGCTCTCGGCGCTGATCGACAAATGGCGCTCGACTGCCCCGGCCGACCTGCCCGAAGCCGACGCCCGCCAGCAGGCGCTGGTGGAGGTGTCGGCCATGGCCGGCGCGCTGATGCTGGCCCGTGCCACGACCGGCGACCCGCTCTCCGAGGCAATCCTCGATGCCACGCGTGCGTGGCTGCTGGGCGCGGATGTTGACGAACCGGCCGCCGAGCCTGCCCCCGAACCCGCTGCCGGCTGAGGCCGGCGCGGACACCTTTTCTCCACACATCCGACCCACCCAAACCAAGACCCCCATGTTTGCGCAAGCCCTTTCCAGCCGGCTGGACCGGCGCGGCATCCACTATGCGTGGATCGTTGCCTCCATCACCTTCTGCGTGATGCTGACCACTTCCGCCGCGCTCGGCCTGCCCGGCGCGTTCCTGAAACCGCTGACGCAGGAGATGGGCTGGAACACCGACCAGATCTCGTCGATCCTCGCCTTCCGCTTCGCGCTGTTCGGCCTGATGGCGCCGTTCTCGGCCATCCTGATGGAACGCTTCGGCGTGAAGAATGTGGTCTGTGCAGCGCTCGCGCTGATCGCGGGCGGCATGGCGCTGGCCACGGTGGCCACGGAGTTGTGGCAGTTGTTCGTCGCCTGGGGGCTGATGCTCGGCATCGGCTCGGGCATGACCGCGCTGGTGCTGGCCGCCGTGGTGGCCAACCGCTGGTTCACCGCGCGGCGCGGGCTGGTGATCGGCATCCTCACGGCGAGTTCGGCCACCGGCCAGCTTGCGTTCCTGCCGGTTGCGGCATGGCTGATCGAGCATATGGGATGGCGCACGGCGGTGGTTCCGGTGCTCGTGGCCTGCGCCGCGCTGGCACTGCTCGTCTTCGCGCTGATGCGCAACCGGCCCGGCGATGTCGGCCTGCCCGCGTTCGGCGAACTGCCCGGCACGGCGCCGGCGCCGTCCGGCCCGCCCATGCCGCTCACGCTGCGCGGCCCCTTCGTCGTGCTGCGCGACGCCGCGCGCACGCAGACCTTCTGGCTGCTGGCCGGCACGTTCTTTATCTGCGGATTGTCCACCAATGGCCTGATCCAGACCCACTTCATCGCCCTGTGCGCGGACTTCGGCATGACGGCGGTACCGGCGGCCTCGGCGCTGGCGATGATGGGCGCATTCGACTTCGTCGGCACGATCCTGTCTGGCTGGCTTTCGGACCGGTACGACAGCCGCAAGCTGCTGTTCTGGTACTACGCGCTGCGCGGCCTCTCGCTGTTCTGGCTGCCGCATTCGGAATTCACACTCTACGGCCTGTCCATCTTCGCGATGTTCTACGGCCTGGACTGGATTGCCACGGTGCCGCCGACGGTGAAGCTGGCTGCCACCACGTTTGGCCGCGAGCGTGCGCCCATGGTGTTCGGCTGGATCTTCGCCGCCCACCAGATCGGCGCGGCCACGGCGGCGTTCGGCGCAGGGCTCTCGCGCACGCTGCTGCTGACCTATTCGCCCGCACTGTACGTGGCGGGCGGAGCCTGCCTGGTGGCTGCGTTGATGGCGCTCGCGGTGCGCCGCAAGGCGCCGGCCGCTACCCCGCCTCAGGCGGCGGCGCAGGCTTAACACCGGCCTCGCCAGGTTCGCCAGCCTGGGCAGGCGGCGGTGCGACGGCCACGAAGGCGTCGATCAGCGCCGCCGCCGGGGCGCGCTTGAGCGCCGACTGCCGCACCAGCACGCCGATCTCGCGGAACAGCGGCGGGCCGGGCATCGGCACTTCCTCGATGTTCGGCGTCTGCCGCAACGGCACCAGATCGGCGGGGATGATCGCGCAGCCGAGTCCCTCGCCCACCATCTGCAGGATCACGGCCGGCTCGTCCAGCTCCATGCCTTCGCGCACCCACAGCCGGTGCCGCTTGAGGTAGCGGTCCACCAGCTGCCCGCCCGTGGAATGCCGGTTGTAGCGGATGAACGGCACGGTGGCGAGCAGCGTCTTCAGGTCCGCCGGGCCGCCCACCGGCGCAATCGCCACAAAGCGCTCGTGCAGCAGCGGCACCCATTTCAGTTCAGGCGGAATCCCCAGGCGGGGCTTCACCAGCACGGCGATGTCCAGCTCGCGCGCATCGACCTGGGTCAGCAGCTGCGTGGACATGCCGGGCACGATGTTGACGTGGGTGTCCGGATAGGCGACGCGGAAGCGCTGCATCGCCTTGGGCAGCAGCGTCGACTGCACCGTGGAGACCGCGCCCAGATCCAGCGGCGCCGTGTCCGGCCGCGCCTGTGCGCTGCCCTTCATCGACTCATAGAGCGCCACGAAGCGCGTGGCGTCCGGCAGCAGTTGCCGGCCCTCCTCGCTCAGCGCGACGGACTTGCCCGAGCGGTCGAACAGCGCGTAGCCGAGATCCTCCTCCAGCCGGCGGATCTGCGTGCTCACCGCCGACTGCGTCAGGCCGAGCCGCGCGCCGGCGGCGGAAAACGACGCCGTCTCGGCGGCCATCAGGAAGGTGCGGAAGTAGCGGATCACGGGCGTCGCAGCGTAGGCAGTCGCATATCGAAATCTCTGATACTCAGACCAGAAATCATTCGTTTCATATTACGAGTTCTGCTGATTACAATCAACGACAGATCCAAACATCCCTGCCCACGAAAGGATTGCCATGAGCACGATGCCCCTGTTCCACCTTGCCTTCCCCGTGCACGACCTTGCCGCCGCGCGCCAGTTCTACGGCGACCTGCTGGGCTGCCCGGAAGGCCGCAGCTCCGACGCCTGGGTCGATTTCGACTTCTACGGCCATCAAGTGGTGGCGCATCTCTCGCCGGACGAATGCGGCCATCGCGGCACCAGCGCGGTCGATGGCGACGATGTGCCGGTACGCCATTTCGGCGCCATCCTGCCGATGGAGACGTGGGAAGCGCTGGCCGACAAGCTGCGCGCCGCCAACACCAAGTTCGTGATCGAGCCGCATGTGCGCTTCAAGGGCCAGGTGGGCGAGCAGGCCACCATGTTCTTCCTGGACCCGTCGGGCAACGCGCTCGAGTTCAAGGCATTCGGCGACCTGAGCCAGGTGTTCGCCAAGTAATCGCCAAGTCGTCCCCATCAAACCCAGACCCACAAGAGAAGAGCGAGACATGACCGAATTCGTTATCCAGCCGGCCCCGCAGGCCAGCGTGGCCGTGGCCGGCAGCCAGGCCCGCTTCCCGATCCGTCGCGTGTTCTGCGTCGGCCGCAACTACGCCGCGCACGCCCGCGAGATGGGCAAGGATCCGGACCGCGAACCGCCGTTCTTCTTCACCAAGCCGGCTGATGCCGTGGTGGCGGCCGAAGGCACCGTGGCCTATCCGCCGCTGACGGAGAATCTGCACCATGAGATCGAACTCGTGGTGGCCATCGGCAAGGGTGGCGCCAACGTCACCCCGGCGCAGGCACTGGATCTGGTGTGGGGCTATGCGGTCGGCGTCGACCTTACGCGCCGCGACCTGCAGGACGTGGCCAAGAAGATGAGCCGCCCCTGGGACTGGTCGAAGGCGTTCGACGCTTCCGGCCCCTGCGGCCCGCTGCATCCGGTGTCGAAGGTCGGCCATCCGGCCAAGGGCGCGATCTGGCTCAAGGTCAACGGCGAGGCCCGCCAGCAGGGCGACCTCGACGAACTGATCTGGCCCGTGGCCGATGTGATCGCCTATATCTCGGAGAGCATGACGCTGGCCCCGGGTGACGTGATCTTCACCGGCACGCCCGCCGGCGTGGGCGCGCTGAACCCGGGCGACGTGGTCACGGGTGGCGTAGACGGCCTCGGCGAGATCGCTTTCACGATCGGCAAGCGCTGATCCGAGGGTTCGCAAGGTCGCCAGACGGCGCCGATCCACACGGGGATCGGCGCCGTTTTTCTTTATCAATCATCGATTTACGATGTAGACACGCGCGGCACACCAGACACCCCTCTGCCCCACAATCGAAATTTCTTTAAAAAGTCCTTGCCTATCTATCTAGTAGTAGATAATATTTGGCTCATGGACGGCGCTGCACCACCCGGCAAACAGAAACAAGCCCCGCGATGCAGTCCAAGTCCACGCAGTACATGTAGTTGGTTGGTACCGGAAGACGGTCTTTTTTTTAGCCCTGACCCTCTACCTACCAGTAGATAGCAGCAGCAAGGACCGTTACAACGCAGCAAGACATCGGCCCCGCGATCCACCTCTAACCGAGATCGCCCGGTCAAACCAAAGACAAGGAGCAACACCATGAACGCCAAGACCATCCTCTCCGCCGCCGCCCTCGCCGCCGCTTTCGTGACTGGCGCCGCCCAGGCAGCCCCCGGCAACAGCACCGGCGAAGTCTACGGTTACAGCTATCGCGTCAACGACCAGCGCAGCCCCTTCACCGATGGCGCCCGTGCCAGCGGTGTGAACGAACCCCGCAACCCGTTTGTCGACGGTGCCCGCGTGAATGACCAACGCAGCCCGTTCACCGACGGCGCCCGCGTCGGCAAGACTGACCCGTACACCGACGGTGCCCGCACCGTTGCCGGCCTGGACACCCAGGGCGTCTCGGCCAGCCCGGCCCGCACGGTGGATGCCTTCACCGACGGCGCCCGTGCCGGCAAGTTCGACCCGTACACGGACGGCGCCCGCATCGTGGCTGGCCTGGACCGCACCGGTGTGTCGAGCGAACCGTCGCGCACCTTCGACGTGTACACCGACGGCGCGCTGGCCTGAGCCTAGTGCAGCGCCGCGCGCCCGGTAATCGCCTGGTAGCGAAACCGGGCGCACGGCCTAGATCGAACAAGGAGTTTCATCATGAGTTTGCGTGACAGCGCCCTGATCCTGGGCGGATGGGTAGTGCTCTGCATTGCCAGCGGATCACTGCTTTCTCTCGTCGCGCAGTCGCTGTCGGTCTGATCTGATCCGATCTGATCGGCGGCGGCATGAACCGGAGGGTCTCCCATAAGGGAGACAGTCGCCATGAAAACGCAACCCGTACGCGAGCAATTGCTGGAACACGCGTCAGTGCTGATTCGGCGCCGGGGCTACAACGGTTTTAGCTACCGCGATCTGGCGGAGCTGGTTGGCGTCAAGACGTCTAGCATCCATTACTACTTTCCGTCGAAGGACGACCTGGTACTGGAGGTGGTGCGGTGCTACCGCGAGACCGCCACGGCGCGGATCGGGGCCATCGACACCACGCTGCCGCTGGCCGAGCAGGCCCAGCGCTATATCGAGCCGCTGCGTGGCGGCTCGGACAACGGGCAGGTCTGTCTGGTCGGCATGCTGTCCGCCGAGGTGATGATGCTGCCGCCGGCCATCGGCGCGCTGCTGCAGGATCACTTCCGCATGCACGAGGCGTGGATTGCCGAGCTGCTGCGCCGCGCCGAAGCCGAGCGTGGCCAGCCCTACCCGCTGCCGCCGTCGGCCTTCGCCAAGGTGTTGTATGGCGCGATCCAGAACGGGATGATCACGGCGCGGATGTCGGGGTCGAGTGACCGCCTGGACGCGGCGGCGGATATGCTGCTTGGCGCCGTGGCGCACCCCGTACCGGTATCGGCAAAGGCCGAAGAGGCCGTGGCGGTGTAAGGTCCAACCTCCGGCATCAGGCGCGTGGCGCCCGTCGCTTTGCGGCGGGCGCCTTTGTCGTTTTGGCGGGGGCTTTCTCTGCCGCGACCTTCTTTGCCGGCACCTTCTTCGCCGGCACCTCCCCCAGATCCAGTTCGATCCATGTCGGCGCGTGATCGCTCGCGCGCGCTTCGCCCCGCACCCATTTGTCCACACCGGCATCGACCATGCGCGGCGCCAGTTCGGCATTCAGCAACAGATGGTCGATGCGCAGCCCCGAGTTGGTCTGCCAGTGCTGGCGGAAGTAATCCCAGAAGGTGTAGATGCGCCCGTCCGGGTAGCGCGTGCGCAGGGCGTCCGTCCAGCCTTGCGCCAACAGGCGGCGGTAGCACTCCCGGCTCTCAGGCTGCAGCAGCGCGTCCTTGAGCCACGAGCGCGGGTTGTAGATGTCTTCGTCGGTCGGCACCACGTTGAAGTCGCCGGCCAGCACCACCGGGTGGCCGCTGTCATACAAACCCTGTGCGTGACGGATCAGGCGCTCGAACCACGCCAGCTTGTAGTCGAACTTCGGTCCCGGCTGCGGGTTGCCGTTCGGCAGGTAGAGGCAGGCCACCAGCACGCCGTTGATGGCGGCTTCCAGGTAGCGGCTGTGGGTGTCTGCCTCGTCGCCGGGCAGGCCGCGGCGCGCCTCGATCGGGTCCGTGCCACGGGCGAGGATGGCCACGCCGTTCCAGGACTTCTGCCCGTGCCAGATGGCGCCGTAGCCGGCGGCGCGGATCTCGTCGATCGGAAACGCCGTGTCGATGGTCTTCAGTTCCTGGAGACAGGCCACGTCGGGCGCCTCGCGCGCCAGCCAGTCCAGCAGCGCCGGCAGGCGGGTGCGAATGCCGTTGATATTGAAGGTGGCGATCTTGAAGCGGGACATCGGCTCTCCTGTGCGAAGTGGCAACGCCATCGGCAAGTTTCAGCAGGTTTCGATAGCGTCGCGTGCTTTCCTTCCGGCGCAAAGACTGTATATTTATACAGTTCTTTCGTTGCCCTTGCCTGCTGCGCCTTGTCCGCCACATCCATCCCAGAATCGCGTGCTCTGCCCCGCTACACGGTTGCCGTGCGGGCGCTGTGCGAGTTCACAGCCAAGGCGGGTGACCTCGACCTGCGCTTCACGCCTTCGCCCACCGCGCAGGAAGGCGTGGCCGGCCACGGCGTGGTCACGGGCCGGCGCGGCGCGGGCTATGAGGCCGAGGTGTCCCTCTCCGGCACGTTCGAAGGGCTGCACGTGCGGGGCCGCGCCGATGGCTACGACCCCACCGCCAATCGCCTCGAGGAAATCAAGACGGTGCGCGGCGAAGGGGTCGAGGTGCCCGCCAACCACCGGGCACTGCACTGGGCGCAGGCCAAGGTCTACGGCTGGCTGCTATGCCAGACGCGTGGGCTGGCCGAGATCGACATCGCCGTGGTCTATTTCGACATCCTGAGCCAGCGCGAACGCGTGGAGCAGGAGCGCCACGACGCCGCCACGCTGCGTGCCTTCTTCGAGGCCAGTTGCCGACGCTTCCTGCAATGGGCCGAGCGCGAGATCGCCCACCGTCAGGCACGCGATGCCGGGCTGGCGGCGCTGACCTTCCCGCATGGCGATTTCCGGCCCGGCCAGCGCGTGCTGGCGGAGTCGGTCTACAAGGCCAATGTGGCGGCGCGCACGCTGCTGGCGCAGGCGCCCACGGGCATCGGCAAGTCGATCGGCACGGTGTTTCCGGCGCTGAAGTCGATGCCAGGGCAGCGCCTCGACAAGCTGTTCTTCCTCTCCGCCCGCACCACGGGCCGCGCGGTGGCATTGCAGGCCGCCGCACAACTTCGGGGCGAGGGCGACCGGGGTTGCGACCCATTGCCCCTGCGCGTGCTGGAGCTGACCGCCCGCGACAAGGCGTGCGAACACCCCGATCTGGCCTGCCACGGCGAATCCTGCCCGCTCGCGCAGGGCTTCTACGACCGCCTGCCCGCCGCCCGCGAAGCCGCCGCCGCCGTGCCGCTGCTGGACCGGGACGCCGTGCGCGGGATCGCCCGCCAGCACAGCGTCTGCCCCTACTACCTCGCCCAGGAGATGATCCGCTGGAGCGATCTGGTCGTGGCGGACTACAACTACTACTTCGACCGCAGCGCCATGCTGTACGCGCTGACCGTGCTGAACGGCTGGCGCGCCAGCGTGCTGGTGGACGAGGCCCACAATCTGGTGGAGCGCGGTCGCGCCATGTACACGGCCACGCTCGACCCCGCGGCCTTCCGGGGCGCGCGGCTGGCTGCGCCCAAGGCGCTGTCGCGGCCGGTGAACTGCGTCCATCGGGCATGGCAGGCGCTGGCGCGGGCCGAATCGTCAACCCGCGCGAACTTCGAAACCCACTCGACTGCCCCCACCGCGCTGGTGGAGGCGCTGGCCCAGCTATGCGGCGCGATCCTCGAACATCTGAGCGCCCATCCCGGCCAGCACGACGCCACGCTGGAGCGCTTCTACTTCGACGCCCTGCACTTCCTGCGCCTGACCGAACAGCTACCCGACCACGGGGGCCAGCACTCGCTGTTCGAGATCACGCGCACGCCCGGCCCGCGCGGCGGCGTGCAGGCCCAGCTCTGCGTGCGCAACCTGCTGCCCGCGCCGTTCCTGCGTCCGCGCTTTGCCGGCGCGCATGCCACCACGCTGTTCTCGGCCACGCTCCAGCCGGCGGACTACTACACCGACATGCTCGGCCTGCCCGCCAGCGCGGTCTGGGTGGAGGTGCCCTCGCCCTTCCACGCGGACCAGCTCGACGTGCACATCGCCCGCCATATCTCCACGCGCTATACCCAGCGCCAGCGCTCGCTGCCGGCCATCGTGCAGTTGATGGCCGACCAGTACGCGCGGCGACCCGGTAACTACCTCGCCTTCTTCAGCAGCCACGACTACCTGCGCCAGGCTGCCGATCTGCTGGCCGCGCAGCATCCGGAGATTCCGATCTGGGCCCAGGCGCGCGGCATGGACGAGGCGGGGCAGGCCGCGTTCCTCGGCCAGTTCGCGCCGGGCGGGCGCGGCATCGGCTTCGCGGTGCTGGGCGGGGTGTTCTCGGAAGGCGTGGACCTGCCCGGCGACCGTCTGATCGGCGCCTTCGTGGCCACACTGGGGTTGCCGCAGGTCAATGATGTGAACGAGCAGTTGCGCGAGCGCATGGCAGCCGCGTTTGGCGACGGCTACGCCTATGCCTACCTGTATCCGGGGCTGCGCAAGGTGGTGCAGGCCGCCGGGCGGGTCATCCGCACGCGTGAGGATCGGGGCGTGGTGTGGCTGATCGACGACCGCTTCGGCCGGCCGGAAGTGCAGGCGTTGCTGCCGGCGTGGTGGGAAATCGACACCCCGGCACGTAAATCTGTCGCGCCGATGGCAAAAACCGGCATCGGCACGCCGCACGCGGCGGCGCTGCCACTGGCAGAATGACGGCAGCGCCTATGGCGCGGTTCTCGCTTGCCCTTACTTGCCCCAAAGGGGGTAAGCCTCGACGGAGACCCAAGAATGAGCATGACCAAGGCCTTTGCCGCCACCGAGCCCACCCGCGCGGAGATCGACGCGCTGCCGGGTGCCACGCTGCTGGAGTTCGGCGCGCCGTGGTGCGGCTTCTGCATGCGCGCCCAGCCGCTGATCGAGACCGCGTTCGGCAAGCATCCGGCCATCCGGCATATCAAGGTCGAGGACGGCAGCGGGCGCCCGCTTGGCCGCTCGTTCCGCGTGAAGCTGTGGCCGACGCTGGTCTTCCTGCGCGATGGCCAGGAAGTGGCCCGGCTGGTGCGCCCCGCTGACGCGCAGGCGATTGCCGAGGCGATGGCGCAGATCGACGGCGCATCAGTGACGCACTGATCACACCGATCAAGCCTCCAGCGGCATCGCGCTGGTGCACTTGATTTCGTCCAGACAGACGCTGGACTTGACCCCGCTCACGCCGGGAATGCGCATCAGCGTATCCAGCAGGAAGTCCGACAGCGACTTCAGATCCTTGGCCACCACCTTCAGTACGTAGTCGATATCCCCGGTGACGGAAAAGCACTCCTGGATCTGGGCGAGCTCCGCCACCAGCCCCTTGAACTTCGACAGGTCGCGGATATGGCCGCGCTCCATCGTCACATGGATGAACGCGGTGACGCCAAAGCCCAGCGCGGTGCTGTCCAGCCGCGCCTCGTAGCGCTTGATGATGCCGTTCTCCTCCAGGCGGCGGTGACGCCGCAGCGTCTGCGCCGGAGACAGGCTGATCGCCTCCGCCAACTCCAGATTGCTGGCCCGTCCGTTCTCCTGCAGCACCCCCAGCAAGCGGCGATCCGTGCGGTCTAGCTCGGTATTCTGCATTTCCGTTTCCTCAGAACGCGATTTCGCGAAATCTTATCTCATATTTCAGGGTTTCCCTGCGTCCCGAACGAAATCCTATTTACTGGCGCGGGTTATACACTCGATTCCAGTTCGGACGGCTTTGAAAGTCGCTGAAATACGATTGCCAGCCCCGTGCTGGACTCCCTTGCCCCCACTTCCTTGTAGAGCACACCATGGCCGATCTCTTTGAAAACCCGATGCAGCTGATGGGCTTCGAGTTCGTCGAATTCGCTTCGCCGACGCCGAACGTTCTGGAGCCCCTGTTCGAAAAGATGGGCTTCTCGCTGGTGGCCCGCCACCGCTCCAAGGATGTGCTGCTGTACCGCCAGGGCGACATCAATTTCGTCATCAACAACGAGCCGCACAGCGAGGCCGCCTATTTCGCCGCCGAGCACGGCCCGAGCGCCTGCGGCATGGCCTTCCGCGTGAAGGACTCCCACAAGGCGTACAACCGCGCGCTGATGCTGGGCGCCCAGCCGATCGAGATCGCCACGGGCCCGATGGAGCTGCGCCTGCCCGCGATCAAGGGCATCGGCGGCGCACCGCTGTACCTGATCGACCGCTTCGAGGACGGCAAGTCGATCTATGACATCGACTTCGAATTCCTGGACGGTGTGGACCGCCGCCCGGTGGGCCATGGCCTGCGCCTGATCGATCACCTGACGCACAACGTCTACCGTGGCCGCATGGCTTACTGGGCGAACTTCTACGAACGCCTGTTCAACTTCCGCGAAATCCGCTACTTCGACATCCAGGGCGAGTACACCGGCCTGACCTCGAAGGCGATGACGGCGCCGGACGGCAAGATCCGCATTCCGCTGAACGAGGAGTCGTCCAAGGGCAGCGGCCAGATCGAGGAATTCCTGATGGCGTTCAATGGCGAGGGCATCCAGCACATCGCCTTCCTGACGGACAACCTGATCGAGGTCATCGACAACCTGCAACTGGCCGGCGTGGAGCTGATGACGGCGCCGAACGACTATTACTACGACGCGCTGGCCAACCGCCTGCCGGACCACGGCCAGCCGGTGGACCAGCTCAAGGCGCGCGGCATCCTGCTGGACGGCACCACCGAGGGCGGCAAGCCCCGCCTGCTGCTCCAGATCTTCTCGAAGGCCGCGCTGGGCCCGGTGTTCTTCGAATACATCCAGCGTGCCGGCGACGAAGGCTTCGGCGAAGGCAACTTCAAGGCGCTCTTCGAATCGCTCGAGCGCGACCAGATCGAGCGCGGCACGCTCAAGGTCTGACCCTCCCTCCGTTTCCCGTTTCACCTGTTTCACCTGGTCCGGCGTCCTCCCGGGACGCCTGAGCCCTCCCCGCCGCCGGAGCTACCCGCGCCGGCGGCCTTTTCATAGCGTCCGACCTCCCGGGTCAAAAGAGACGTGATCGCCATTCCACCAGAATGGCCAGATAGGTAGAGGACACAAACCCATGCACGCCCCCCAACAGGACGGCACGCTTCAGCGTGGCCTGAAGAATCGTCACATCCAGCTGATTGCCCTTGGTGGCGCCATCGGCACCGGGCTGTTCCTGGGCATCGCCCAGACCATCAAGATGGCCGGCCCGGCCGTGCTGCTCGGCTACGCGCTGGCCGGCATCGTCGCGTTTTTCATCATGCGCCAGCTCGGCGAGATGGTGGTGGACGAGCCCGTCGCCGGCTCCTTCAGCTACTTCGCCAATAAATACTGCGGCCACTTCGCCGGGTTCATGTCCGGCTGGAATTACTGGGTGCTCTACATCCTGGTGAGCATGGCCGAGCTGTCGGCCGTGGGCATCTACGTGCAGTACTGGTGGCCGGAGCTGCCCACGTGGATCTCCGCGCTGGCGTTCTTCGTGCTGATCAACGTAATCAACCTGTCGAGCGTGAAGTCGTTCGGCGAGATGGAATTCTGGTTCTCGATCATCAAGGTGGCGGCCATCGTCGGCATGATCGGCTTTGGCGGCTATCTGCTGATGGCCGGCGGCGCGGGCCCGGAGGCCTCCGTGGCCAACCTGTGGCAGCACGGCGGCTTCTTCCCGAACGGCCTGGGCGGCCTGGTGATGGCGATGGCCGTGATCATGTTCTCGTTCGGCGGCCTGGAACTGGTGGGCATTACCGCCGCCGAGGCGGACAACCCCGAGAAGAGCATCCCCAAGGCCACCAATCAGGTGATCTACCGCATCCTGATTTTCTACGTGGGCGCGCTGGCGGTGCTGCTGTCGCTCTACCCGTGGGAGAAGGTGGTCACTGGCGGCAGCCCGTTCGTGCTGATCTTCCACGCGCTGGATAGCGCGGCGGTGGCCCATGTGCTGAACCTGGTGGTGCTGACGGCGGCGCTGTCGGTCTATAACAGCGGCGTCTACTGCAACAGCCGCATGCTGCTGGGCCTGGCGCAGCAGGGCAACGCGCCGAAGGCGCTGATGAAGGTGAACCGCCGCGGCATTCCGCTGGCCGCGCTGGGCGTGTCCGCGCTGGCCACCGGCGCCTGCGTGCTGATCAACTACTTCATGCCGGGCGAAGCCTTCGAGCTGCTGATGGGCCTGGTGGTATCGGCCCTGATCATCAACTGGGCCATGATCAGCCTGATTCACCTGAAGTTCCGCCGCGACAAGCGCCTGGCCGGCCAGACCACGCGCTTCCAGAGCCTGGGCTATCCGCTGACCAACTACCTGACCCTCGCCTTCCTCGCCGGCATCCTTTATGTGATGTATCTGACACCCGGCCTGCGGATCTCGGTCTACCTGATTCCGGTATGGCTTGGCGTACTTGGCGTAAGCTATCGCCTCCGGCAAAAGAACGCCGCCGCCGCGCTGCGCGCCCCGAGCGTGCAGGCGCAATGAGTCTCCGCCCCCTGAAACACAGCCAGAGCTTTCCCATGTTCGAACACATCGAAGCCTTTCCGGGCGATCCGATCCTCTCGCTCAACGAGGACTTCCAGCAGGACCCGCGTACCAACAAGGTCAACCTGAGCATCGGCATCTATTTCGACGGCGAAGGCCGCCTGCCGGTGATGCAGGCCGTGGCCGAAGCCGAAGCCGCGCTGCTCGCGGACATGGGCCCGCGCCCCTACCTGCCGATGGCCGGCATTCCCGGCTACCGCCAGGCCGTGCAGGCGCTGGTGTTCGGCGAAGACTGCGCGGCCCGCGCCGAAGGCCGCGTCGCCACGGTGCAAACGCTGGGCGGCTCCGGCGCGCTGCGCGTGGGCGCCGACTTCCTGAAGCGCTACTTCCCCACCGCGCAGATGTGGATCAGCGACCCGAGCTGGGAGAACCACCGCGTGGTCTTCGAGCGCGCCGGCTTCCAGGTCAATGCGTACCCGTACTACGACCCCGCCACGGGCGGCCTGCAGTTCGACGCCATGCTCGCGGCCATCGAAGCCATTCCGCAAGGTGGCATCGTGCTGCTGCACGCCTGCTGCCACAACCCGACCGGCGTGGACCTGAACCAGGACCAGTGGCGCCAGGTCATCGCGGTGCTCAAGGCGCGCAAGCTGCTGCCCTTCGTGGACATGGCCTACCAGGGCTTTGGCGCGGGGCTCGACGACGACGCCTTCGCCGTGCGCGAACTGGCCCGCCAGAACGTGCCGGCGCTGGTGGCCAACTCGTTCTCGAAGAACTTCTCGCTGTACGGCGAGCGTTGCGGCGGCCTGAGCGTGATCTGCCAGAGCGCCGACGAAGCCAGCCGCGTGCTGGGCCAGCTCACCGGCGCCGTGCGCGCCAACTACAGCAACCCGCCCACCCACGGCGCCCGCGTCGTCGCCCGCGTCCTGACCACGCCCGCCCTGCGCGCCAGCTGGGAGCAGGAACTGGCCGCCATGTGCGAGCGCATCGCCCACATGCGCCAGGCCATCCACGACAAACTGCGCGACCACGTCAGCGGCGAGGCCCTCTCCCGCTACATCACCCAGCGCGGCATGTTCACCTACACCGGCCTCTCCGCCGATCAGGTCGAACGCCTGAAGGCCGAGCACGGCGTGTACATCCTCCGTTCCGGCCGCATGTGCGTGGCGGGGCTGAACGAGCGCAATGTGGGGGTGGTGGCGAGTGCGATCGGGGACGTGTTGAAGGGGTGAAAGCCTTCGCGCTTGTGATGCATGCGTAACAAGACGGGCTGCTTTTGCGGCCTGTTTTGTTTTCTAGAGTGCGCTGGATTCGCCCCGGCAGCATTCCGCCATCCGGTTTACTATCGCGGATCTTCCCAAGATTCCGACAGGAGCCCGTGCATGGCCGCAGCAGATTTGTCCGCCTTCCCGATCACCCGCAAGTGGCCGGCGCAGCATCCCGAGCGCCTGCAGTTGTATTCGCTGAACACCCCCAACGGCATCAAGGTTTCGCTGATGCTGGAGGAGCTGGGCCTGCCCTACGAGCCGCATCTGGTGCGTTTCGACAAGGATGACCAGACCACGCCCGAGTTCCTGTCGCTGAACCCGAACAACAAGATCCCGGCGATCCTCGATCCGAATGGGCCGGGCGGCAAGCCGCTGGCGCTGTTCGAGTCGGGGGCGATCCTGATCTACCTGGCCGAGAAGACCGGCAAGTTCATGTCCACGGACCCGGCGGCCCGCTACGAGACGATTCAGTGGGTGATGTTCCAGATGGGCGGCATCGGGCCGATGTTTGGCCAGATCGGCTTCTTCCACAAGTTCGCCGGCAAGGACTACGAGGACAAGCGGCCGCGTGACCGCTACGTCGCGGAGTCGCGCCGGCTGCTGGGCGTGCTCAACGAGCGGCTCAAGGGCCGGCAGTGGATCATGGGCGATGACTACACGATTGCCGACATGACCACCTTCCCGTGGGTGCGCAATCTGGTCGGTTTCTACGAGGCCGGCAGCCTCGTCGGATTCGACGACTTCACCGAAGTGCGCCGTGTGCTGGACGCCTTCCTGGCCCGCCCCGCCGTGCAGCGCGCGGTGAACATCCCCAAGCGTCCCGAGTAAGACCCTTTCCCGGGCGCAGGAATCAGGCAGGAATCAGGCGGCGAAGCCCAGCAAGGTGCTCACCGCCGCCGCTTCCTCGCGCACCGCGCGGCCGGTCGGCCCGTCGATCGATGGGTCGAAGCCGCCCGTGGCACCCAGCGCGGTCAGCACCGCGCACACCCGCCCCGTGTAGTCCCGCACCGGCGCCGCCACGGCGCTGATCCCCTTCAGATTGGTATCGCGCACGGCCGCGCAGCCATCGGCGCGCACCGCCGCGCGTAGCGGGCCGAGCGGGTCCTGGGCGTCAAGCAGCGCGCGCTGCTCCGGCGTGGCCGCCCGCAGTTCCGCCTCCGCCAGCGCCTGCACGCGCTGGTCGTCGAGCAAACCCAGGAACACGCGGCCCGTGGCCGACCACAGCAGCGGCATCACCGATCCCACCCGCACGTTCACGGTCACCGGCAGAGCCGGTTCCTCGAACCGGACGATGGTCGGCCCCTTGTTGCCCATCACCGAGATGAAACAGGTGATCTCCAGCCGCTCGCGCAGCCGGATCAGCGACGCCTCGGCCAGCCGAATTGGGTCGGACTGCCGCATCGCGGCCAGCCCGATCTGGAGCGCCTCCAGCCCCAGGTGGTACTGCTGCGTGCCGCTCTCCTGCGCCACCAGCCCTTCCTCGATCAGGCTCGCCAGGTAGCGATGCACCTTGGCCGGACTTTCGTCGATATGGGCCGCGATGGCCGTCAGGCTGGCACGGCCGCCCAGGCGCGCCAGCCCCTTGAGCACGGCCATGCCGGTCTCGGCGGCCTGCACGCGCTGGCGGCGTTCGCGGGGGCGGGCTTCGGGCTCAGGACTGCCGGGAATGTCGGGTATGGCTGGCATGGCGTTGGGTTAACCCCCATTCAACGATTACGCATTGCGTATATGATTTACGCAAAACAAGGCCACATACTATCCGGCCAAATACCAAGGAGACAAGCACCCATGCCCCGCCATCGCGCTGCCGGCCTCATCGCGGCATCCCTGACCTTTGCGTTTTCCGCTGCCTTCCCTTCGGCCCACGCCGCCGACGCCTATCCGAGCAAGCCGATCCGCTGGATCGTGCCCTACCCGGCTGGCGGCGGCTCGGACTTCCTCGCCCGCACCATCGGGCAGGGGCTCTCCGCCAAGGTCGGCCAGCCCGTGGTGGTGGACAACAAGCCGGGCGGCAACACGGCGATTGGCGCGTCCGAGACGGCGCGGGCGGCAGCCGATGGCTACACGGTGCTCTCGGCCGATAACGGCACGCTGGTCTTCAACCCGGCGCTCTACAAGACGCTGTCGTACAACCCCGCCAAGGACCTCGCGCCGGTGACGCTGCTGGGCCGCTTCCCGATGATCCTGGTGGTTGGGCCGGGCACCACCGCCAAGACCGCGCAGGAGTTCATCGCCCAGGTCAAGGCCGCGCCGGGCGGCGTGAACTACGGGTCCGCCGGGGCCGGCAGCCCGCACCACCTGGCCATGGAACTGCTCAAGGTGGAGGCCCAGCTGACCATGACCCACGCGCCGTATCGCGGTGCGGCGCCCGCGCTGTCCGACGTGGCGGCCGGCCAGATTCCCGCGATGATGGTCGACTACGCCGCCGGCGCCGGCTTCATCAAGGGCGGCAAGGTGCGCCCGCTGGCCGTGGCCAACGCCACGCGCCTGCCGCAACTGCCGGACGTGCCGACCTTCGCCGAACTCGGCTACCGGAACGTGGAAGCCGCCGCGCTGGTCGGCATGGTCGTGCCGGCGGCCACGCCGCCCGAGGTGATCGCCACGCTGAACAAGCAGGTGGTGGCGGCCATCAAGGAGCCGGCTATCCACAAGAAGCTGGTCGATTTCGGCGTGGAGCCGGTCGGCAACACCCCGGCGCAATACAGCGAGCTGCTGCGCAGCGAGATTGCGCGCTGGACCAAGCTG
The DNA here is from genome assembly GCF_900115455.1 of Cupriavidus sp. OV096. Taxonomy (NCBI): domain Bacteria; kingdom Pseudomonadati; phylum Pseudomonadota; class Betaproteobacteria; order Burkholderiales; family Burkholderiaceae; genus Cupriavidus; species Cupriavidus sp. OV096. The sequence goes on along the minus strand of NZ_FOWM01000005.1, from coordinate 220,552 downwards.
ATCCACGACCTGAAGATCACGCTCGATAACTGAGGTTCGCTGTATGTCGTCATCCGCCACGCCCCCGTCGTCCTCGTCCTCGTCCTCGTCCTCGTCCTCCGCCACCGCCGCCCGCCCGGGCGGTTGTCCCATCGACCACACCGCGCTGCGGGCGCCCAACGGCTGCCCGGTGAGCGCCCACGCGGCCACGTTCGATCCGTTCGAGGACGGCTACCAGCAGGACCCGCCCGACTACGTGCGCTGGTCGCGCGAGCAGGAACCGGTGTTCTACAGCCCGAAGCTGGGCTACTGGGTGGTCACGCGCTATGACGACATCAAGGCGATCTTCCGGGACAACCTGACCTTCAGCCCGTCCATCGCCCTGGAGAAGATCACGCCCACGGGCGACGCGGCCAACGCGGTGCTGGCCTCCTATGGCTATGCGATGAACCGCACGCTGGTCAACGAGGACGAGCCAGCCCACATGCCGCGCCGCCGCGCGCTGATGGAGCCGTTCACGCCCGCCGAACTGGCCCACCATGAGCCGATGGTGCGGCAACTGACGCGCGAATACGTCGATCGATTCATCGACAGCGGACGCGCTGACCTGGTCGACCAGATGCTCTGGGAAGTGCCCCTGACCGTGGCGCTGCACTTCCTCGGCGTGCCCGAGGAGGACATGGACCGGCTGCGCCAGTATTCGATCGCCCATACGGTGAACACCTGGGGCCGCCCCAAGCCCGAGGAGCAGGTGGCCGTGGCGCACGCGGTAGGCAACTTCTGGCAGCTCGCCGGCAAGATCCTCGACAAGATGCGCGAGAACCCGGACGCGCCCGGCTGGATGCAGTACGGCCTGCGCAAGCAGCGCGAGCTGCCCGAGGTGGTCACCGACTCCTACCTCCATTCGATGATGATGGCGGGCATCGTGGCGGCGCACGAGACCACGGCCAATGCGTCCGCCAACGCGATCAAGCTGCTGCTCCAGCACCCGGATGCCTGGCGCGAGATCTGCGCGGACCCGGCGCTGATCCCCAATGCGGTGGAGGAATGCCTGCGCCACAACGGCTCGGTGGCGGCCTGGCGCAGGCTGGTCACGCGGGATGCGCAGGTCGGCGGCATCGCCCTGCCGGCCGGCAGCAAGCTGCTGATCGTCACCTCGTCCGCCAATCACGACGAACGGCATTTCGCCGATGCGGACCTGTTCGACATCCGCCGGGACAATGCCAGCGACCAGCTGACCTTCGGCTACGGCTCGCACCAGTGCATGGGCAAGAACCTCGCGCGCATGGAGATGCAGGTCTTTCTGGAGGAGCTGACGCGCCGGCTGCCCCATCTGCGGCTGGCCGAGCAGTCGTTCAGCTACGTGCCGAACACCTCGTTCCGGGGGCCGGAGCATCTCTGGGTCGAATGGGACCCGGCGCGCAATCCCGAGCGCACCGATCCGTCCGTGCTGACCTGGCGAGACGCCGTGCGGATTGGCGAGCCCTCCGGGCAAGCCATCGCCCGCACTGTGGTGGTAGAGCGGATCGACCCCGTGGCGGACAACGTGGTGCGGCTGCGGCTGGTGGCGCCCGATGGCAAGGCGCTGCCGCGCTGGGCGCCGGGTGCGCACATCGACGTGGAGTGCGGCCATACGGGGATTTCGCGCCAGTATTCGCTGTGCGGCGATCCGGCCGACGCGGGCGCCTTCGAGATCGCCGTGCTGCGTGAGGTCGATAGCCGGGGCGGCTCGGCCTGGGTCCATGACGTGCTGCGCGCCGGAGACCGGCTCCGCATTCGTGGCCCGCGCAATCATTTCCGGCTCGACGAGGGCTGCCGCAAGGCGATCTTCATCGCCGGCGGCATCGGCGTGACGCCGGTCAGCGCGATGGCGCGGCGGGCCCGCGACCTGGGCATCGACTATACGTTCCACTACTGCGGCCGCTCGCGCGCCAGCATGGCCCTGCGCGAGGAACTGGCCGCGCTGCATGGCAACCGGCTGCACGTCCATGCGGGCGACGAAGGCCAGCGCGCGGACTTCGCCGCGCTGCTCGGCACGCCCGACCCGCAGACGCAGATCTACGCCTGCGGCCCGGCGCGCATGATCGCGGCGCTGGAAGACCACTGCGCCGCGTGGCCGGAGGATGCGCTGCGCGTGGAGCACTTCGTCTCGGCACTCGGCACGCTCGATCCGTCGCGGGAACAGCCGTTCACCGTCGAACTCAAGGATTCCGGCCTGACAGTGGAGGTGCCCGCCCACCAGACGCTGCTCACCGCGCTGCGCTGCGCCAACATCGACGTGCAGAGCGATTGCGAGGAAGGCCTGTGCGGCTCCTGCGAGGTGCGCGTGCTGGCGGGCCAGATCGACCATCGCGACGTGGTGCTCACGCGCGGCGAACGCGAGGCGAACAGCCGGATGATGGCCTGCTGCTCGCGCGCGGTGGGCGGCGGGAAGCTGGTGCTGGAGTTGTAGCGCGCCACGTCAAGGCCGGCGCCCCCGCCATCCGTGTGCTACCGCACAGACCCGCCAGCCCCGGCGCCGTTACCTGCCGCGCCCACGCCTAGTATTCAAGGCTCAATCCCGGGCCTGAGGAGACCGTCATGGCGCGCTACCAGATTGCTGCTGCGCTGGCCCTGCTGCTTGCCGGCTGCGCCACGAGCCCGGGTACGCCCGGCAGCACACAGGCGTCGCGCACGGAGAACTGCAAGGCGACCTCCGAGCAGGAAATCTCGGCCCTGTTCGACCGCTGGAACCGCTCCCTGCAGACCGGCGACCCCCGCAAGGTGGTGGCCAACTACGCGGAACGATCGATCCTGCTGGCCACGGTGTCCAACAAGCCGCGCGTGACACCGGCCGAGAAAGAGGACTACTTCACCCACTTCCTGCAGAGCGGGCCGTCCGGCAAGATCGACTTCCGCACCATCGAAATCGGCTGCAACACCGCCGTGGATGCCGGGCTCTACACCTTCACCTTCGCCCGAACCGGCGCCACGGTGAAGGCGCGCTACACCTACACCTACCGCTGGGACGGCACGCAGTGGCTGATCACCAGCCACCATTCGTCGGCCATGCCGGAGAAGACCTAACGCGGCCCGATATTGCGCCGCAGCACGACTACCATCGGTCGCATCCGTCACAACACGCGCGTAGTTGCTATCCTGAAGTGGAGAGCCCACACACAGGAGACGCCCCCATGTGCCGCTGGCTGGCCTATTCCGGCCGTTCCGTCCCGCTCGAGGCTGTGTTGTTCCAGCCCGAGCACTCCCTGATCGACCAGAGCCTGAACTCCCGGCTGGGCCACACCACGACCAATGGCGACGGCTTCGGCGTGGGCTGGTACGGGCGGCATTCGGAGTTGCCGTTCCGCTATCGCGGCCTGCACCCGGCGTGGAGCGACACCAACCTGCGCGAGGCCGCCCGGGCGGTGCGGGCGCCGCTGTTCGTCGCTCATATCCGGGCGGCCACCGGCACGCCCACCCAGGAAACCAACTGTCACCCGTTCCGCTTCGGGCGCTGGCTGTTCGTCCACAACGGGCTGATCCGCGACTTTCCGCTGGTGCGGCGCGACCTGATGATGGCGGTGGCGCCGCATCTGTTCCGCTGGATCGAGGGTTCGACCGACTCCGAGGTGATGTTCTTCCTGGCGCTGACGTTCGGGCTGGAGCGCGACCCGCGCGGCGCGCTGGAGCAGATGGCCGGCCTGATCGAGGAGGTGGGGCATCGCCACGACGTGGAGCACCCGCTGAACATGACCGTTTGCGTCATGGACGGCCAGCAGATCGTGGCCGTGCGCTATTCCAGCGAAAACGCGTCGCGCTCGCTGTTCCACAGCACCTCGTTCCGGCAGCTACGGGCGCTCTATCCGGAAGACCCGCGCATCATCGCCGCCGGCGACGACGCCTTTCTGGTGCTGTCCGAGCCCCTGATCGACGTGCAAGGCGTCTGGGAGGAAATCCCCGAGGCCACGATCCTGGTGGGCAAGGGCGGCGAGATCCAGCACCTGCGGTTCACGCCCCGGCTGCCGGTGCGGGCCTGAGCGGGCCTGGGCGGGCACCCCCGGCCGGGCCCGGATCGTCGTTACCCGTCGCTTACTTCCCGGGCATTTTCATCAGCCGCTTGGCCTCTTCGATGTTCTGCTCGGCGCGCTGGGTCATCACGGCCAGCGCTTCCGCTTGCGATTTCTGGGCCATTTCCGCCAGTTCGCGCATGTTGTTGAACGCCGTCTGCAAGCCTTGCTGGACGAACTCGCCCTGCCGGGCCATGGCCGCGGCAGGATCGCCGCCTGCGGTCAGCTTCTGGGCCGCGGCCTGAATCTCCTGCATGCTCTGGCTCAGGATCTCGGCCTGCTTTTGCACCAGCGCCTGCATGCCTTCGTAGGCAATCTTGTTGGCCTCCGTGATGGCGTCGATATCCTTGCGCCGGGCTTCGATCACCGCCGTCATGTCGACGCCGGGCAGCTTGTACTGTTCGAGCAACTTGGTGAAATCGGTAAACGGATTGGGCGATGTTGCCATGACGCATCTCCTCGTTGAGGTGGGGGAAAGCCGAAAAACCGGGCAGATCGTGCTGGCCGATCGCGGCGCGGTTGCCTAAGTGTAGGTGCTACGGGCGACGGATACGATGCTCGCCGGCCATCCCTCAATGAAAATCCCGGCTCTCCGCCATCAGCTTGCCCAGCAGCGGGCTCAGGTCGACCAGTTCCTGCGCCACCAGGTGCCTGACCTCGCCTTGCCTTTGCCAGGTGCCGATCACGCCCAGCAGCTTGGCGCCGAGCACCTCCTTGCGCTGCCGCTCCACCAGGTCGGGCCAGATGATCACGTTGATCGGCCCGGTTTCGTCCTCGATGGAGGTAAAAATGGTGCCGTTGGCCGTGGAGGGGCGCTGGCGCACCGTGACGATGCCGCACGCGCGCACGCGGCGGCCGTTGCCCAGCCGCGATAGCTGCTGCGCCGTGAGGAACTTGAGCGCCGTCAGGCGGCGGCGCAGCAGGGTCAGCGGGTGGCATTTCAGGGAGAGCCCCAGGCTGGCGTAGTCGGCGGCCACGTCTTCGCCGATCTTCGGCTCGGGCAGCAGCAGCTCGGCTTCGGCCGGGGGTGCCTCGTGCAGCAGGTCGCGGTGCACGGACTGCACCGCCGCGCCGCGCGCCAGCCAACGCGCCTGGCGCCGGTGGCCGGCCAGCGACACCAGCGCGTCGGCCGCCGCCAGGACGTCGATGTCGTGCTTGTCCAGCCCCGCGCGCCGTGCCAGGTCTTCCACGCTCTCGAACGGCCGTTCGGCCCGCGCCGCCTCGATGCGCAGCGCGGCATCCTCGCGCATGCCGCGCACGCGGCCCAGCCCCAGCCGCACGTCGCGGTAGCGCTGGCCGGGGCGGCGGGCCTCCAGCGCGCTCTCCCAGCCGCTGACGGTCACGTCCACGGGCTGCGTCACCACGTCATGCCGGCGCGCGTCCTGCACCAGTTGCGACGGCGAATAGAAGCCCATCGGGTGGCTGTTCAGCAGGCCGCACAGGAAGGCATCGGGATGATGGCACTTGAGCCACGCGCTCACGTAGACCAGCTTCGCGAAGCTCGCCGCGTGGCTCTCCGGGAAGCCGTACTCGCCAAACCCCTCGATCTGCTTGCAGATGGCCAGCGCGAAGGACTCGGGATAGCCGCGCGTGGTCAGCGCGCGCACCAGCGCATCCTGGTGCTTCTTGAGATCGCCGCGCCGCCGCCACGCCGCCATCGAGCGGCGCAGCTGGTCTGCCTGCCCCGGCGTGAAACCGGCCGCGTCGATGGCGAGCTGCATCACCTGCTCCTGGAAGATCGGCACGCCCAGCGTGCGGCCCAGCACGCGGCGGATCACGTCGTTGAAGTAGGTCGGCAGCTTGCCGGTGCGGCGCAGCGCCTCGCGCCGCTTGAGGTAGGGGTGCACCATGCCGCCCTGGATCGGTCCCGGCCTCACGATGGCCACCTCCACCACGAGATCGTAATATTTGCGCGGCTGCAGGCGCGGCAGCATCGACTGCTGCGCGCGCGACTCGATCTGGAACACACCCACGGTATCCGCCTTGCAGATCATGTCGTAGGTGGCGTCGTCGGTCTCGGGCAGGTCTTCCATGCGGCACGGCAGCCCGGCCCGCTCGGGCTCGGGATTCGGGATCATCGCCAGCGCGCGCCGGATGGCGGTGAGCATGCCGAGCGCGAGCACATCCACCTTGAGCAGCCCCAGCGATTCGAGGTCGTCCTTGTCCCACTGGATCACGCTGCGGTCGGCCATGGCCGCGTTCTCGATCGGCACCAGCCGCGACAGCTTGTGCCGCGCGATCACGAAGCCGCCCACGTGCTGCGACAGATGGCGCGGAAAGCCGCGCAGCTGCTCGGTCAGGCTCGCCCATTGCCGCACGGCCGGGGAGTCGGGGTCCAGGCCATAGCGCGTAATGCGCTCCAGGAACGCCGTGCCGCCATCCCACCACGCCTGGCCCTTGACCACCTGCTCCACCACGCTCGGGTCGATGCCGAGCGCGCGCCCCACGTCCCGCAGCGCGCTACGGGAGCGATAGGTGATCAGCGACGCCGCCAGCGCGGCCCGATGCCGGCCGTACTTCTCGTAGATGTACTGGATCACCTCCTCGCGCCGCTGGTGCTCGAAATCGACGTCGATATCGGGCGGCTCGTCGCGCTCGCGCGAGAGGAATCGGCCGAACAGCAGGTTGGCCTGCTCCGGGCTCACCTCGGTGATATGCAGGCAGTAGCAGACCAGCGAGTTGGCGGCCGAGCCCCGGCCCTGGCACAGGATGCCGCGCTGGCGCGCGAAGCGCACGATGTCGTGCACGGTCAGGAAGAACGGCTCGTAGTGCTTTTCCTCGATCAGTTCGAGTTCGCCCTCAAGCTGCGCCTCCCACTCGGGCTCCATGCCGTGCGGAAAGCGCTCGCGGCTGCCCCGCTCCACCTCCTTGCGCAGGTAGCTGATCGGCGTCTCGCCGTCGGGCACCAGTTCCTCGGGGTATTCGTAGCGCAGCGTGTCCAGCGAGAACCGGCACTGATCGGCAATTTTCAGCGTCTGCGCCAGCGCCTCGCGCGGATAGAGCCGCGACACCACCTGCCGCATGCGCAGGTGCGCCTCGGCATTGGGCGCCAGCGCCATGCCGCAGGCGGGCAGCGGCTGGCCGAGCCGGATGGCGGTCAGCACGTCGGCCAGCGGCTTGCGTGAGCGCACGTGCATGGTCACGGCGCCCGCCGCCACCAGCGGCACGCCGGTTTCCGCCGACACGGCCTGGAGCCGGGTGCGATGCAGCGCCTCGGCATGGCCCTGCAGCAGTTCCAGCGCGATCCACACGCGCGTGCCGAACGTCTCCCGGCACCACAGCGCCTGCGCGCGCAGCACATCGGGATCGGCGCAGTAGTCGGGCAGCAGGATGGCGAGGCAATCGGGCATGCCGCGCAGGTGCGCCTGATCCGGCTCGGGGCTGGCGAGGTCGGACGGATACAGCAGATAGCTGCCCTTCTCCGCGCGCGTGCGGCCCAGCGTGATGAACTCGCAGAGATTGCCGAAGCCCTCGCGGTTCTGCGCCAGCAGCAGCAGGCGCGGGGGCGGCATGGGCATGGCATAGGGCTCGGGGGGCTGCACGGGGGAGGCCGTCAGCGTGAAGCGGCTGCCGAGGATCACGTTGAACGCATCGGCGGCGGCGGCGCGCGCCTCCAGCACGCGGTGGCGGTGCGCGGCGGCATCGGGGTCGTCGTCCGGGTGGTCGCCCGGGTGGTCGTCCGGGTGGTCGTCCGGGTGGTCGCCGATGAGCGGCAAGGCGTCGGGGTCGCCCTCCTCCATGTCGTCCACATCGTCCATCCCCTCCATTCCATCGGGTGTGAAGGCATGGACCAGCTCGGCATCATCGAACTCGCCGTCCGCCTGCCCCGCCGCCAGCCGGCGGGCGCTGCGCGCCACGGCCTCCCACATCTCCTCGCGCAGCACCTTGATGGCGTGATGCGCGCGCGCCGTGCCCGCCACCGAGCACTCGTCGGTCAGCGCCAGCCCGCTGTAGCCGAGCTGGAATGCGCGCGCGATCAGTTCCTGCGGATGCGAGGCGCCGGTGAGGAACGTGAAGTTCGACACACAGTGCAGCTCCGCGTAATCGGGCAGCGAGGGCAGCAGCGAGGAGAGGCCAGGAAGCGACGACAGCATGGGGAAAACGTCAGGAATATTCAGGCGAAATCAGGCGAACAGCCCGTGCAGGAACCAGCGGTATTCGCCGCCCTCTTCCTGCCCGCTGCGGGTGGGATGGCCGGGGCGCTCGCGATAGACCCAGCAGCGCAGCCCGTCCGCCCGTTCGGCGATGAAATAGTCGCGCGTGGCCAGTCCGCCATCCCACCAGCCGGCTTCGATGCGCTCGGGGCGGGTGAGCATGACCAGCGGGCCTTCGTAGACGGGCCGGTGCCGCTGCACGCGCAGCGGCCGGGGCGCCTCCAGCAGCCACAGCGGCCGTTCGGGCGGCAGCGTGCCGGTGGCGGGCGCGCGGGGCGGCGGCTCGTCCACAGGGCCCCACTGGTTGGCGCATTCGGGGCGATGGTCGGCCAGCGGGCGAGGCTGCAGCACGTTGTCGCGGCCGAGGCGGGCCATCAGCGTATCGATCAGCCGGCCCAGTTCGGCCGGCGCCGCGCCGGGCTCCGGGAACAACGAATCGCTCTGCGGCAAGCAGGTCTCCATCGCCTCCACGCGCAGCGCCAGGCCGCCCACGGGCGCGTGGAAGCGCACCTTGTCGAGCTTCTCGCGCAGCAGCCTGGAAAGATGCACCGGGTCCCGGCTGGGCTGCGCCAGGCCCAGCGGCACCAGCGTGCTGTCCATGTCCTCGCCCAGCCGGTAGCGCTCGTGCTCCAGCACCAGCACGCAGCGCGTAACGCCGGCCTGCTGCGCCGCCAGCCAGCCGGACAGCGCCAGCAGCAGCCGCTGCGCGCCGGCCAGCACCCCGTCGGCCGCTTCGATGCGCCCCGGCAGCTCCATCCGCTGCGCGAAGGCGGGCGGCGCCTCGAACCATGCAAAGCCGGCCGGCGCCTGATCGTAAGCCTGATCGAGCCGCGCCAGCAGTGCCGTGCCGATGCGGCGCGACAGCCCCGCGCGCGGCAACTGCCTCACCTGCCCCAGCGTGCGGCAGCCCACGCCCTCGAGCCAGCCCGGATCGGCCAGCGTCTGCAGGCACGCCACGGGCAGGGCATCGAGCAGGCGCGTCATGCGGGCAGGCTGGATGGCGCGGCGCGCGGGCCGCACGATCCCGCGCCGCGTCCGGCGCAGCGGCTGCCGGGCGAGCCAGGCCGCGCCCTGCGCCGTGGTGCCGCAGCCCAGTTGCGCGAACGTGCCGAGCTGCCGCACCCGCGCGCGGATGGCACGGCACAGCGCGCGGTGCCCGCCGAACAGGCGCAGGCTGGCGGTGACGTCGAGCATCACGGTGGCTGATTCGGCATCCGGGTCGATCGTCACGGCCGGCGTGAAGTGGAGCAGCGTCAGCGCCACGTCGGTCATCAACGCCTCTTCGGCCGGGAGGCTGCGCTCCAGTTGCACGACCTCCGCCGACAGCGCCTGCACGCCGCCGCGCCGCATGCCGAACGCCACGCCGAGGGCCACGGCCGGGCCGTTGGCCAGCACCACGCGCTCGTGCGCCATCACCGCCACGGGCAGCGCCTGTTGCAGCGTGCCGGAGGCGGGGACGGACGGCGCACCGGCGGCCTCAGGCCAGCTCGGTTGCAGCGCGTCCAGCGGCAGGCGCGGCAGATGCACCGCGATCCAGAACGTCGGCAGCATGATGAGGGGGCACCACGGAAGGCGCGGTGGGAGTGACAGGAGCGGTGGGAGTGACGGGCGTGGCGACGCGTGCGGGCACGTGCGCCATGCCGCCCAGCGACAGTTGCAGCGGCGCGTCCCGCACGGGGCCACGGCGCTTGTGGAAGGCAATCGACAGCATGTTGCCGGGCAACGGCGACAGCGCCAGCCGCAGCACGGCCGGCGACGACTCCTGGAGCACGCGCAGGGGCCGCAGCACCCAGACCACGGTATCGCCGGCCTGGGCCAGCACCTGAAGCCGGCGCAGCGCCTCGGGCCGCGCGGCGCCGAGCCACACCAGCACGGCGCCGAACGCCTGGCTGCGCAGCATCTGCTCGGCCGCCCAGAGCATGTCCGTGCGGCGCGAGGCCGGCGGGGTGGCCGCCGGCGGCCGCACCCAGTAGAGCTGTCGCGCAGGCAGGCCGGCCAGCCCCGCCAGCCCAGCGGCATTCGGCAGATAAGGCGGATTGACGAACGCCAGGCGCCGCCCCGCCGCGGCCAGCGTGCGCAACGCCGGCATCAGCAACCGCAGTTCGCCCACGCCATCGTGGGCGAGCAGCAGTTCGGTGACCGCGCCAGCGGGCCAGCCCCCGCCGGGCAACTCCTGCGCCAGCGCGTCATAGCCGCTCGGGCACACGGGCAGCCGGCCGGCATGGCCCAGTTGCCCGGCGCGCCACAGCCCGGGGTAGCGATGCTCGAGTTCGGCCACCGAGGCCCGGTGATCGGGCACGGGATCGGGAGGCGAAGGCAGTGGAGACGCACCATCCTCCTCGGCAGGCAGGATGTGCGGGGGCGCAGTCATGGTGATGAATTCGGCACACGCGGCGGGCGTGCGCAATCGGAAGATTGACGATTACTGTATGTTTATACAGTATCGACGCTGGCGCAAGAGGGGCATGGCCGAAGTGGAACGCGCGCCGCCTCGTTGGACCAAAAGTGGCCCAAAAGGCCCCACATCTCCCACTACAGTGGGGCAACTGCCACGAAACGACGTGGCGGATTGCAAACAAATGTCAATCCGGATTGTGCAGCGCGGGGCAGGTGCGGAAAAATGCGCCCCTATGAAACGGAATACACGTCAATGTGTGCATCTTCTGATCGCCGGTTTGCAGCGCGAGGGTCCGCTGCGCCGCGACGCGCTGGCTGACGCCAGCGGCTTGTCCCCGGAGGAGACCACCCGGGCGCTGAAGGCCGCGCGGCAGATGAGCGTGATCGACCATGTGCCCTACGGCCCGGGCACCCTGCCGGCTGCCGTCTACTACCAGCTGACGGGGCGCGAACTGCCGCCCGCGCGCAAGAGCACGCGCATACCGCCCGCGCCCGACAACCGCTTCCAGCCCCTGCTGGACGCCTGGTGGAACAGCGACGAACTGGACCGGGTCTGAGGCGTCCGGCTTCGACGCCCCTCCCCGCGCCCTACTTCTCCCGCCGATACCGCGCCTGCATGATCTGCATCCATTCGCCGTCATCGCCCTGCATGAATGAGGTCAGCGTGCGGTTGTCATCGTCCTGGAAGGCGATCACGTCGCGGAATTTCGAGGTCTTGCCCGGCACCAGCTTGCCTTCCGGCGTGAAGGTCGGGCCATCGGCGCGCAGCGTCAGCGTGCGGCCATCGGCCTCGAGGTCACCCTCGTAGATCCACATATGGGTCATCATCGACCCGATGAAGGTGCCCACGAAATGCTTGCGCGTGGGGTCATAGCCCAGCGTCATCACCGTGACGGCCTGCCCGCAGCCGGGCATCTCGCCCTCGGAGCGGCCCTGCACCCAGAGGTCGCCCACGGCGCCCACCTGTTCGGGAATCTTCCACTTCTGCGGCGGGGTGTCCGGCCCCATCACCGCCTCGCCTTCGGCCATCCATTTGCCCACCAGCTTCTGCAGCCAGCGGTGTTCGTTGGTCGTTTCGGTCTGCATTGCAACGGTCTCCTGTTGATCGGTTTGATTCAGTCGATGATGTCGCTGCCTATTTGTGTACAGCGTACACAAGAGCTTAGGAGATGGTCCCGTACGTGTAAAGACGCGCCAATGAAAAAGCCGCCAAGATGACAGCATTGTCATCTTGGCGGCTCGCAAACCCTTGTATTTACTGGGGCAGCCGTACCTTCGGCACGATGAACTGGTTGCCGGGCGCGCGCATGACATCACACTGGGCGTCGCCCTTGCGCGTCTCGCCGGCCTGGTTCACGAACTCGACGTTGCCGACCACGCTGTAGAAGTCCTCCGCCACGCGCCGCGTGGTGCCGCGCACCCAGCGGAAGCGGTCGGGGTTCGGCAGCCTGGCCTTGACGGCCTCCATGCAGGCCACGGGTGCCTCGGGTGCCTCGGGGCGTCCGCCGCGCTGGCCCAGTTCGATATTGACGGGCGCCTCGGTAGCGAAGGCGAAGGTCGAGAGCGTGGCAGCAGCCAGCGCCACCAGCATGCGGCGCCCCTGCCGTGAAACCGGCAACGTCATGGAATCCCTCCGAAAAACGAAAAACGGCCGACACGCGTGGCGTGCCGGCCGGCCGTCATTGTACTGCGACGTCAGGGGTCAACGTCAGGGCCAACGTCATACCGCGCCTACACCGACATGTCGCGCGGCTCCGGCTTGCTGTCGTCGAACCAGCGGTACAGCACCGGCACCATCACCAGCGTCAGCAGCGTGGAGGTGATCAGGCCGCCAATCACCACCACGGCCAGCGGACGCTGCACCTCGGAGCCCGGTCCGGTCGAGAACAGGAACGGCACCAGGCCCAGCATGGCGATCGTCGCGGTCATCATCACCGGGCGGAAACGCTGCGTAGCGCCGCGCACCACCGCGTTGCGCAGCGACATGCCCGACTCGCGCAGCGTGCGGATGTACGACACCAGCACCACCCCGTTCAGCACCGCCATGCCCCACAGCGCGATAAAGCCCACGGACGCCGGCACGGACAGGTACTCGCCCGTCACGAACAGCCCGATGATCCCGCCGATTGACGCGAACGGCAGCACCGTGATGATCAGCGTGGCAAAGCGCAGCGAGTTGAACAGCAGGAACAGCAGGAAGAAAATCGCGGCGATGGTGATCGGCACGATGATCTTCAGGTGGCCCATGGCGCGCTCCATGTTCTGGAACTGGCCGCCCCACTCGAAGTAGTAGCCCTCGGGCAGCTTGACCTTGCTCTCGGCCGCGCTCTGGAGTTCGGCCACGAAGCCGCCCAGGTCGCGGTCCTTCACGTTGATCATCACCACCACGCGGCGCTTGGCCATTTCGCGGCTGATCTGCGCCGGGCCGTCGCTGACCTCGATCTTGGCCACGGACTCCAGCGGCACCTGCACGCCGCCCGGCGCCGGCACCAATAGCTGGCGAATGGCCTGCACGTTGTCACGGAAGTCCTCGGGCAGGCGCACCGCCGCCGCGAAGCGGCGCTCGCCCTCGAAGATGTCCGTGGCGCGCTTGCCGCCGATGGCAATCTCGATGATGTCGTGGATGTCCGACACGTTCAGCCCGTAGCGCGCAATCGCCTGCCGGTCGATCTCGATCGACAGGTATTGCTGGCCCGAGATCCGCTCGATCCGCACGTCCTGCGAGCCCTGGATGCCGCCCGCCACGCGCGCGATCTCGCCGGCCAGCTCGCGCAGCTTGTCGAGGTCGTCGCCGAAGATCTTCACCGCCACGTCGGAACGCACGCCGCTGACCATCTCGTCCACGCGGTCCGAGATCGGCTGCGCCATCACGACCTGCACGCCTGGAATGGCCTTGAGCTTCTCGCGAATGGCGTTGGCGATGTCGTCCTGGGTCCAGCCGTCCGGCCACTCGTCGCGCGGCTTCAGGCTGGCGATGGGGGTGGACTCGTTCTGGCCCTGCGGGTCCGCCGGGCTCTCGCCCCGACCCACGCCGGACACCACGGACTTCACGCCCGGCACCTCCAGCACCAGCTTGTTGGCCATCTTCTCGAGCTTGATCGACTCCTCCAGCGAGATGTTCGGCACACGGTCGATGGCGGGCACGATGGAGCCCTCCTTCATCTCGGGGATGAACGAGGTACCCAGCAGCGGCACGATCAGGATCGTCGCGACGAACAGCCCCACCGCCGACAGCACGGTGGTCTTGCTGTTCTGCAGCGCCCAGTGCAGCATGCGCAGGTAGTTGCGCTTCATGAACGCGATGAGCTTGGTGTCATGCTCGGCGCCGCCCTTGAGCAGGTAGGCGGACAGCACCGGCGACAGCGTCAGCGACAGGAACAGCGAGATCGCCAGCGCAATCGAGATCGTGAAAGCCAGCGGCGCGAACATCTTGCCTTCCATGCCGGACAGCGTCATCAGCGGCAGGAACACCAGGATGATGATGCCTACCCCCACGATCACCGGCGTGGCCACCTCCTGCACCGCCTTGACGAGGATCTCGGTGCGGGTCAGCCCCGATTTCTCGGCGTGGCCCAGCCGCTCGAACGCGTTCTCCACCACCACCACGGAGCCATCCACCATCAGGCCGATGGCGATGGCCAGCCCCCCGAGCGACATCAGGTTGGCCGACAGCCCCACCTTGTTCATGACGATGAACGTCATCAGTGGCGTGAGCACCAGCGTGGCCAGCACAATCACCGACGAGCGCACGTCCCCAAGGAACAGGAACAGCACGATCACCACCAGCACCACGCCTTCGAGCAGCACCTTGGTTACGGTCCAGAGCGCGGCGTCCACCAGTTCGCTGCGGTCGTAGTACGGCACGATCTGCAGCTTGCCGGGCAGCATGCCGCGGTCGTTGATCTCGGCCACGCGGGCCTTCACGCGGCTGACCACTTCCTTGGCGTTGCCGCCGCGCATCATCATCACGATGCCGCCCACGGCCTCGGTCTGGCCGTTCTTGACCAGCGCGCCCTGTCGCACCTCGTGGCCGATGGTCACCTGCGCCACGTCGCGCAGGTAGACCGGCGTGCCGTTGACCTCCTTCAGCACGATGCTGCCGATGTCGTCCACGCCCTTGGCCAGGCCCACGCCGCGAATCAGGTACTGCTCGGCATAGTGCGGCAGCACGCCGCCGCCCGAGTTGGCGTTGTTGCGCGCCAGCGCCTGGTAGACCTGCTGGATGTTGACCCCGTAGTGGCGCATCCGCTCCGGGTTGACCAGTGCCTGGTACTGCCGCACGTAGCCGCCCTGCGAGTTGATTTCCGCCACGCCGGGGATCGAGCGCAGCAGCGGCCGCACCACCCAGTCCTGGGCGATGCGGCGCTCGGCCAGCTCCTCCTGCGTCAGTTCGCGGTTGCCATCGTCGGCGCGATCCAGCGTGTACTGGTAGACCTCGCCCAGGCCCGTGGAAACGGGGCCGAGCACCGGCGTCACGTCCGCCGGCATGCGCCCGCCCACCTCGATCAGCCGCTCCATCACCAACTGGCGCGCGAAGTAGACGTCGGTCTTCTCCGTGAACACCAGCGTGATCAGCGACAGGCCCGCCTTGTTCAGCGAGCGCATTTCCTCGAGGCCGGGCAGGCCGGTCATCGACATTTCGATGGGCACCGTGACAAAGCGCTCCACCTCCTCTGGCGAGCGCCCGGTGGCTTCGGTGGCGATCTGCACCTGGACGTTGGTCACGTCCGGGAACGCATCGACCGACAGCTTGCTGGCAGCGCGCAGGCCGAAGAAGAACAACACCACGGCAATCACGCACACCACCAGCCGCTGTTTGATAGCGGCTTCAACTAGGGATGTCATCATGGCCGCTTACCCCTGTTCCAGGCGCTTGCGTTCATTGTCCAGATGGAACGCGCCCTCCACGACCACGCGGTCGCCCGGCTTGATGCCGCCCTGCACCACGCGCATGCCGTCGCTCTCGGCGCCGAGCTTGACCTTGGTGATGCGGTACTGGCCCGGGGAGGTCTCCACGTAGACCTGCTCGTCGTTGCCATCGCGCACCACGGCGGACTCCGGCACCACGAGCTGGTCCACCGGCTTGCCTGCAATCAGCATGCTGGCCAGCATGGCGGGCTTCAGGCGCCCTTCCTTGTTCTCGAGTTCCGTGCGCACCAGCACCGTGCGCGACTGCGGGTTCACGGTGCGGCCGACGTAGATCAGCTTGCCCGTGATGCGGCCGGCGCCATTGGCCACCGACGGCACATCGATATCGACACTCTGGCCCTCGGCCACCTGGGCGGCCTGCTGCTCGGGCACCTCGGCGACTACCCAGACGTGCGAGAGGTCGGCCACGGTGTAGAGCGCGTCGGCGGGCTGCACCACCTGGCCCTGGGCCACGTTGCGCTCCACCACGGTGCCCTGGATGCTGGAGTAGACCGGCGAGTACGAGTCGATGCTGCCGCTCTTGGCCAGCGTGGCAATCGACGCCGCGGACATGCCGAGCACGCGCAGCTGGTCGCGGTAGGCGCGCATCTCGGCGGCGGCGATGGCGTATTCGCTCTCGCGGCGTTGCAGTTCGGCGCGGCCGATCACGTCGGCGGCAAACAGCTGGCGCGCGCGCTCGGCATTGCGGGCCTGCAGCGTGCTCTGCGCCTCGGCCTTCAGGAAGGCCATCTGGGCGGCGCCCAGCTCGCTGCTGTGCAGGCGGGCGAGCACCTGGCCGGCCTTGACCTCCTGGCCGAGGATGCCGTACAGGTCGGTCACCCGGCCGGTCACGCTGGCGCCGATGCGGGACACGCGCTGTTCGTCGAAATCGATGCGGCCGGACACGCGCAGCATCTCGCTGAACGGGGACGTGGCGACGGGCGCCACCTTCAGCGTTTTCTGGAGGTTCTCTTCGGGCTTGACGATGCCGGGCGGCAACTTGGGCGCCTCGGCGGTCGGCTCGGGTTTATCGGAGCAGCCGGCCACGGCCATCAGCATGACCGCGGCGGCGATCAGGGAAAGCAGGCCACGTGGACGATAGGGATGATGGGGGCGCATGATCAGTTCGGAGTCGGCGGATTCGGGGAGTCGGACATCGACGGCGCAGCGGGTGCACCGGGCGCACCGGGTGCGACACCGGCAGCGGTGCCGGGGGCGGTCGACATAAGCTTTTCAATCTGGATGGCGGCAACCTGGAGTTCGTACTGCGCGGAAATCAGTTCGCTGCGGGCGTTGCGCAGCACGCGCTGCGCGTCCAGGTAGTCGAGAATGCCCCGCTCGCCGAAGCGGTAGGCGGCCTCGGCCACGCCCAGCGCGGACTCGGCCTCGCGCACGATGCCGGACTCCAGCGCCGTGACCTGCGCCTGGGTGATCTCGTACTGGCGGTAGGCGGTTTCCAGCTCCTGGTTCAGCTCGAACTCGCGCGCCTCCAGCGCGGTGCGGGCCTGGGTGGCCTGCGCCGCCGCCTCGCCCACCGGGCCGCTGCGGCGGTCCCACAGCGGAATCGTCATGACCAGGCCGATCTGCGACACGTTGTTGTCGGGCTGGCGATCCGTGCTGGCACGCACGGCCACTTCCGGCCAGCGCAGCGAGCGCTGGTAGTCCACACCCAGCCGGGCGCGCTCCAGCTCCATGCGGCGCTGGGCCAGTTCCGCGTTGCCGGCCTGCATGGTGTCGCGCAGCACGGGCAGGTTCGGCACATCCGGCGCGTTGCCCAGGGTGCCGGTCAGGCGGAAGTTCGACGGCAGCGCCCCGCCCACCTGCTGGCGCAGCGCGGTCTTGGCCTGCTCGACGCGCAGCTCGGTGGTCTGGAGCGTCTTCTGGGCGGCCAGCAGTTCGGTCTCGGCCTTGATCAGCTCGTAGCGCGGCGCTTCGCCCACGTCCACACGCACCTTGGCGCGGGAATGGATCTGGCGCATCAGGGACAGGTCTTCCTGCGCGGCGGCCAGCTCGGTCTCGCGGCGCAGCACCTGGTAGTACGAGGTCTTCACGCGCGCGGAGAGGTCGCTGCGGAACCCCTGGCGCACGGCCTGCGAGGCTTCGAACCCGCGTCCGGCCATCTCCTGGCGCAGGCTGCGCTGCTGCGGATAGTCGAACTTCTGGACGAAGGCGTAGGACGGCGCGTTGCCGCTGGCGACACCGGCCTCCTTGCCGTGAAGTCGACCGTACATCACTTCGACCTGAGGATTCGGATAGGCCCGCGCGGTGCTGATGGCCGCGGACGCGGCATCGACATTGGCCTGCGCGGCCTCCACGCCCTTGTTGGTGGACTGGGCCAGCGAGAGCAGGTAAGGCAGGTCGAAGCTGTCGGCAGCGGCCATCGTGGCCGGTGAGGCGGCGCGCGGCAGCGTCACGGGGCCGGACGGCGCGGCAGGCTTGGTGGTGGCGGACTGCGCCACCTTGGGCGCGGCGGCGGAGCCACCGGGCACAGGCTGCGCGGCCATTGCCGGCGCCGCTACCAGCGATAGCGACGCGACCCAGGTCAGCGTTTTATTGATAGTCATGTCGGAATCAATCGAGCGATACAACTGCCCGACGCCGCCACGATGGCCAGGCGCGTCCTCGGCTGCGGCGGGCGCGAGAGGACCTGCATGGCATCACGCCGTGACGGCTCGGATCACGGACGCTTGGGGGCGCTCAGGGGCAATGGACGGGACGACGGACGGCTGGTTAAGAGTAGTCGCTCAATGCCATGAAGACAGAGGCGACCGTGTCAGAGACAGCGCGCGGGGTGGCCCGGGAGATCAGGCGAGGAGATTGGGCGGCCGGAACAGGCCGTCCGGTTGGGACGCGGAGCGTCCCGGCAGGATGGGCGCCACGTCGTCGATCGACTGGGCCAGTTTCATGTCGGGGAGATCGAACAGCGCGCTGGATTCCTCGATTTCATCGAGCAGGTCCAGCGGGTCGAGCAGATCGGCCGACCAGATATTGCAGTAGCCGGGCGGCGGCGCGTTGTCGAACAGCGCCTCGGCCTCCAGCGCGGCATCGCCGGGCAGGACGATCTGGGCGAGGTCGTCACCGGTTGCCAGCATCGCGTCATAGTCCGGCATGGCCGCCTCCACCTTCGGCGTGCCCGCGAGCGCACCCGCCGCTGCCGTAAAGGACAGCGCGGACAAGCACAGGGCAGTCAGCACGAAGAGGATGAAACGTCTCAAAACGGGGGCGCGATGGGCGTTGGGGCGATTGGGGGCACGCACCGGGACGGCGCTGGGGTTCTTGCAGAACACGCACCAGTACCGGCGTTGCTGCGGTACAGCATTGTAACCGAACGCAACAATTGACTGGTCAGACGGGGTAGTAGTTCCCCTAAGACCGTCGCCCCGATGCCCGCGGTCATCCCCCGCAGCGGTGCTACGATCGCCGCTTTGGAACCCGCAGCGCGCCGGCGCACGCACGCGCCGCCATCGTCATATGCATCGAATTTTCCGTAGATCGCTGATCCGGCTGACCATTTTCCTGAGCCTCGCCACCGGCACCCTCGCCGCCCACGCCGAAGGCATCGACCTCGACTGCGACCCCGCCCTGGCCGCCACCGCCCTCCCCGCCCACCGCCTGATCTGCGACCACGCGCTGCTATCCATGGGCTACCGCCGGATCTTCGCGGACCAGCAGCGGTTGCTGCGGGAGCAGAAGATTACGGACGCGGATGTGGCGGCGTTCCGCAAGCAGCGGGATGCGTGTACGTCTTTGGAGTGTCTGGATGTGGTGTTTTCGGGGTGGAAGGTGAAGGCAGGGGCGGTCAAGGGGAGAAAGCCCTGAGCTGGCGGCGCCTGGCGGGTCGATCTCCTCCCGCGTGTCGCGGCCAGCGCAGGCTCAACTCGCAATGAGATTCAGAAACCGTTGCACGCCAGGATTGTCGTTGCCGCGGAAGAACTGCTGCGGAGGCGCATCTTCCACTACCACGCCACCTTCCATGAATACGACGCGGTCAGCCACGTCCTGAGCGAAACGCACCTCGTGTGTCACCACCAGCATCGTCATGCCTTCCCGCGCCAGTTCGCGCATGACTACGAGCACATCCTCGCGGAGCACGGGGTCGAGTGCGGACGTTGGCTCATCGAACAGGATCACATCGGGATCCATGGCCAGGCCGCGTGCAATGGCCACGCGCTGCTTCTGGCCACCGGACAGGCGTGACGGATACTCATTGGCCTTGGCACTCAACCCTACACGCTCCAGCAGCGCCATTCCCCGTGTCATGGCCACCTTGCGGTCGACCTTCTTGACACTCACCGGGCCTTCGATCACGTTCTCGATAACCGTGCGATGCGGGAAGAGGTTGAACGACTGAAACACCATCGCGGATCGCTGGCGGATCGCGGCGATCCGCTTCCTGTTCTCGCGCGAGAGCTCCCGATTCGGAAAGCACTCGACTTCCGTGCCGCAGACCCGTATGGATCCGGCGTCGGGCTGCTCGAGAAAGTTCAGCGAGCGCAACAGCGTGGTCTTGCCAGACCCGGAGGGTCCCATGATCACGACGACCTCGCCCTTGGCGACGCTGAAGTCGACGCCAAGGAGTACCGGCGTTCCACCGAATGATTTGGTCAGGCCACGTACGCAGATTGTTGCTTCCGTATTGTTCATAGATAACGCTTCGACGCCCTGCTTTCCAGCACTGTCTGCAGGATCGTCAGGATCTGGTTCACTACCCAATAGATAAGCCCGACCATCAGGAACATTTCCATGTACCGGAAGGTGGTCGCGCCGACCTGCTCGGCGACCCGGGTCAACTCCACCACCGTGATCGTCGACGCCAGCGAGGTATCCTTGATCAGGGCGATCATGCGGCTGCCCACGGGCGGAATGGCAATGCGAAGACCCTGCGGCAGGATCACGCGCGACATGGCCTTCCAGTACCCCATGCCGAGCGACATCGCGGCTTCCCATTGGCCCTTGTCCACCGCGCCGATACCCGCCCGGAAGTTCTCGCTCAGATAGGCCGCGGCAAACAGCGTGAGTGCAAGCAGTGCAGCGGGAATCGGGTCGAGCGTCACACCGTAGTGCGGCAATCCGAAATAGAGCAGCAGGATCTGTACGAGCAGCGGCGTGCCCCGGAAAACCGACACGTAAGCGAAGGCCAATGCCCGCAGTGCAACGAAGCGGGAGAGCCGGGCGAGGGCCAGCAGCAGGCCGAGGATCGACCCGAGCGTGAACGCGCCGAGCCCCAGGAACAGCGTCATCAGGACGGCGTCCTTGAGCAGTGGCAGCGAACGGAGGAATAGCTCGCCCATCACTTACTCCTTGTCTTCGTTTGCCCTGGCAATGGCACCACGCATGTCATAGTCATGACTTACCCACCGCTTCGCCAGCCGGTCGACCGTGCCATCCGCCAGCATCTCGCCAATTGCCTTGTTGATCGCCGCCGCCAGGGCTGGCTGGTTCTTCGCGAGCGCAGGCGCCGAGAGCTGGTAGGTCAGCGGTTCGCCGACCTCCTTCAGGGGAAGCTTGTTGACCGTCGCGTATCGCAGCCCGCCAAAATGCGACACGATCACCGCATCGATGCGCCCGTTGGCGAGATCGCTGAACAGCAGTCCGCCGTTGTCGTAGGAGCGCAGTTCGGAAGACGTGAGATGCTTGCGTGCCCAGGATTCGTTGCTGGAGCCCGTTGTCACGCCGACGCGTTTCGCGCCGAGATCGCCACGTCCCTTGATGGTCGTAGTGTCGGCACGCACAAAGATCCGGAAGTCCTCCGCACCGTACGGCGTGCCGAAGTCCACTTGCTTGCTGCGCTCGACCGTCGGGGTCAGGTCGTTCATGACCACGTCGTACTTACCCGCCTTCAGGCCTTCGATGAAGTTCTTTCCCGAGTCGGCGATGAACACGACCTTCTGTACACCCATGCGCCGTGCCACTTCCTTGGCGATCTCGACGTCGTAGCCGGCAGGCTGGTTCTTCTCGTCGAGCATGCTCCACGGCGGGCTGCTTTGGGTGTTGGCCACACGCAGCACGTTGTCTGCCTTGATCTTCGGAAGGAGATCGGTAGCGTGAGCGGCCGGCCATAGGCCCATCATCACACCCACCAAGAGTGCCTGCCTGAGTCGCATTGTCAGAGGCCAACGTTTCATTTTTTATCCTGTTGCTGTGAGTGTGTGTGGGGGGGGGGGAGAAATCAGACCGGCCGATGGCCAGCATACTGTTCGAAGCCGTGCTCAAGGTCGGCGATGAGTCGCTGCGTGTCCTCAAGACCAATGGACACGCGGAAGATCGGCTGGTCGGTGGGTGGGAATCTGCGAGCCTTCTGGATCCCTGCCGGGTAGAACGCGATCAGACTATGCGTCCCGCCCCAGCTTGCACCGATCGAAAACACCTTGAGCGCGTTGAAGAACGCTGCGACCGCCTGTTCCGGGGCAGGTTTGAGCACGAATGAGAATAGGCACCCGGCAGCCGTGAAGTCCCGCTTCCAGATCGTATGCCCGGGGTCGTCTGGCAAGGCAGCGAACAGCACGCGATCGACAACTGGGTGGTGCCGCATCCATTGCGCCACCTCCAGTGCGCGCCTGCCCTGCTCGGCGAAGCGCAAGGGGAACGTCTCCAGACCGCGCAACACCAAAAAGCAGTCGTCCGCACTCACGGCAAGGCCCAGGGTGGCTTGCGCCTCGCGCAGTTTTTCGTACAGCGTGAAGTCGTTCGTGCTGATCGCACCCATCAGCAGGTCGGAATGCCCGCCGAAGAACTTCGTGGCGGCCTCGATACTCATGTCCACACCATGCAGGAGCGGCTGGAACCCAAGCGGACTCGCCCAGGTGTTGTCCATCATGGTGAGGATGCCGCGCCGCCGGGCCTCGGCGGCAATTTTCGGTACATCGGGCATTTCCATCGACACCGTCCCCGGAGACTCGAGGCAGATCATCCGTGTCGACGGCAGGATGTAGGAAGCGATGTCGCTGCCGATGTCGGCCGGATAGACATCGACATCCACACCGAGCCGGGCCAGCCAGTCGCCCGCGAAGGCCTTCAGGCCGCCATAGCACGCGTCGGAAATCAGGATGTGGTCGCCGCTTTTGACGAATGGCATGATCGCGCTGACCAGCGCGGCCTGCCCAGACGGAACAACGACGCAGTGGCTGGCGCCTTCCAGCGCCGCGATCCTGCCCTCCAGCTCGCGGTGGGTCGGGGTACCAGTCACCCCGTAGCTGAATCCATCTGGCTGGCGTGATTTTCGCGCAACGAAATCTTCATACGAATCGAATACGATCGTGGACGCCCTGAATACACCAGGAGAAAGACTCTCAAAAGGTTGGTTACGGTAGTCGGCCGGTGGCGTGCTCATTTTTCAATGCCAGTGAATATGTGCCAGCATTTTTCACCACGATTTCAAATCCATCCACCTGCGGGACTTTTCAATCGAGAAGCCTGGCTTATTGGCCAATGAGCCATATCACCTTGCCTTGCGCCCGGGAAAATCCAGATATTCGCTATCTGGAATATCGCAATCAGTGGAATCCCCATCAGGGTATTGGATAAGCTTTCCGGCCCGGGGTGGGATTAGGCATCCAGATATCTGTTGATTTTGTCGGTCTCAGACTGAAGTTGCAGGCGCAGGTACCTCAGGAACTCCTGCCCGTTCGTGGAAACCGGCCGCCCCGGTCGCATGATGAGCAGCGTGCGCGCATCGATCGCCACTGCCAGGCGGCGGACCACAAGTCCGCGCGCCATATAGTCCAGCGCCGCAATCGGATTGACCAGCGCCAGGCCAACTCCCGCCAGTGCCAACTCACAGGCAGTCGCCGAGAGCGGCGTCTCGATGACACGGCGGAGCGTCACGCCATGTTCGACCAGCGCGCTCTCGAGGCGAGTCCTACCCAGATCCTCCGGGTTCATGTCGATGAAGGCGTCCGAAGCGAGGTCGCCCAGTTGAATCACCCGCCGCGCGCGCAGCGGGTGTTCAGGCGACATGGCAACCACGCCGGAAAACGTCGAAAACACCGAATGTTCGACACTCTGGGTCGCCACCTCATCATTCATGAGCCCGAAATCAACCAGGCCAGCGGAGACGAGCTGGAAGACCTCCTTCGAACTGCCGACCTGCAGAGACATTCGCACATCTCGCTTTTGCGGCGCGAAGGCGGCGATTGCCCGGCTCACGAAGGAAACGCCGAAGGCTGGGTACGAGGCCACCGATAGCCGCCCGACGCCGAACATTCTCAGGCTTCGGATGCGGTGTTCGATAGCCTCGTAGCCGACGAAAAACTTGTCCACCTCCGTCATCAGCGCGTGCGCTTCCTGGGTCGGCTGCAGGCGGCCGCCAATCCGGTCGAACAGACGCAATTCGGCCAACTCCTCAAGCTTGCGGATGGCCTGGCTCACGGCCGGCTGGGACACCCCAAGCAACCGGGCCGCTTTGCCGGTCGATCCCGACGTGATGACCGCCCGAAATGCCTCAATTTCCCTGATATACACCTATAAGCTCCGCTTCTGTATCAAGAAGGTAAATGAGTGGACTGCGAATATGGGGACGTGAAAAATCCGGCCACGCACAAGACGGCATCGAGATTTTCTGGATAACCGTTCTCCGGACAAGGCTCGAGAGAAAAGAGAAGCTCAAATCCGGTGCATCCGCCCACAACACCTGCACCATTATGGAACAGCACTCCATAATGGTACATCTCTCCCGGATGCTTGCGCGCATACCTTTCCACTAGTATCTCGGAGGACCATAATATGAAGAAGTCGCTTATCGCACTGGGATTAATGAGTGCAGCGGCGAGCCCCGTGTCGGCGCAAAATGCCATGACGTTGTATGGCATTATCGACGCAGGCATCACCTTTACCAACAATGCAGGCGGGCACCAGTTCTGGCAGGTACAGAGCGGCGTGGCCCAGGGGAGTCGCTGGGGGATAAAGGGCGCGGAAGATCTCGGCCAGGGCGTCAGGGCGATCTTTCAACTCGAAAGCGGCTTCAATGTCGATACCGGCAAGCTTGGACAAGGTGGCCTGATCTTCGGCCGGCAGGCGTATGTCGGGCTATCCGACAGCAAATACGGTACCGTCACTGTCGGCCGCCAGTACGATCCCGTAGCCGACCTGGTGCAGCCGGCTGTGATGAACGGCTCGAGCGGCGCCTTCTTCTCCCATGCGGGTGACATCGACAACAGCAACAACGGTTTCCGCGTCAGTAACGCCGTCAAGTACGTCACCGCGCCGCTGGGCGGGCTTACCTTCGAGGCACTCTACGCATTCGGCGAGCAGGCGGGCAACTATCGCGGCAACAGCACGGTCGGCGCGGGCGCCAGCTATGGCAGCGGCCCCGTCTATCTTGGCGCCGCATACTTCTACGCACGCAACCCGGCGACCCAGTTTCCCGATGGCAACTGGGCCCCCAGCACGACGAATCCTGGCGTATCGGGTCGTGGGCCGTTCGGCTATGTCGGCAATCCCTCGAACATGGAAACGTACGCGGCCGGCGGCACCTATTCGTTCGGCCAGGCCGGCCTTATCGGCATGGACTTCTCGCATGTCAGCTTTGACGATGCCAACGGCGTCACCGGCAATACCGTGAAGTTCGACAACTACGAAATCTGGGGTCGATACTATTTCACGCCAGTCCTGCAGACGACGCTCGGATACACCTTTACACGGGCCAAGGTCGACGCCACGGGCGGGAGCCCTAAGTACCATCAGCTCAACGCACTGCTGGACTACTACTTCTCGAAGCGCACCGACGTCTATCTGATGGGCATCTATCAGCAATCCGCAGGTGGTGCCCGGGCCGATGTCTATGACGGCGCAACGGGAAGCCAGTCGTCCACGACGCGACAGGTGGTGGCGCGTGTGGGGGTTCGCCACAAGTTCTAAGCGTGCCGAACCTAAAAAAACGCCGCGATCCCTGCGGACCGCGGCGTGTCAATGTGCCGATCGGGCGGCACCCACTATGCCGCCCGTGCGCCTGTATCAGGCGCCGATCGGCTTGCCTTCGTTGTGCCGGATGACGACCGTGGACGAGCGTGCCGGGAGGCTGGCGCTCGGCCATTTGTCGTTCGGATGCTGGATGTTCACGAAGAACGTCGTCAGATCCGGCGTGTACGCGAGACCGGTGATTTCACAGCCGTGCGGGCCGACCAGGAAGCGCTTCACCTCGCGCGTGAGCTGATCCACGTAGTGCATCGAATTGGCGCCGAAGATGTTGGTCACGCTGGTCCCCGTGCCCGCATCGGTCTGCACCCACAGGCGGCCCTTCGGGTCCACGCGGATGCCGTCCGGGCTCGAGAACGTGTCGCCCACCATGTTGCCCTTCAGGTTCGCCGCCGCGATGGACGGGTCGCCGGCCAGCAGCAGGATTTCCCACGTGAACTTGACCGCCAGCGGCGAATCGCCGGTTTCCTTCCAGCGGACGATGTGGCCGTGCGAGTTGGTCACGCGCGGGTTGGCCGCGTCGGTCACCTGGCGGCCACCGTTGTTGGTCAGCGTGCAGTAGATCGTCCGGTCCAGGCCCACCGTGATCCACTCCGGGCGGTCCATCAGCGTGCCGCCGGCCACGCGCGCGGCGGCCTTGGTGTTGATCAGCACGTCGGCCTGTGTATTGAAGTCGATTGCCACCGGCGCCGGCGGCACGACCGACTGCGTGAAATTGCCGGGGTCCGAGGCACCCGCCACGAGGCCATTCTTGCCCTGGGTCAGTTCGATCCAGTCGCCCGACCCGTCGGCATTGAACTTGGCCACGTACAGCGTGCCGTTGTCGAGCAGGCTGGCGTTGTTCAGGCGATTGGTCGCGTCGAAAGCGGCGCTCGGGATGAACTTGTAGATGCAGCCCGGCGTGCCATCGTCGCCCATGTAGAACGCCACGCGATTGCTCGAATCGGTCATGAACGCGGTGTTCTCATGGTCGAAGCGGCCCATGGCGGTGCGCTTGACCGGCATGCCCGAGATCTGCTGCAGCGGATCGATCTCCACCACCCAGCCGTAGCCTTCCTCGGCTTGCGTCGGGTCCAGGTAGTTATCGGTGGTTTCTTCGCAGGTCAGGTAGGTGCCCCACGGCGTGTGGCCGCTGGAGCAGTTGTTCAGCGTACCGACCACGGTACCGCCCACCACGCTGGCGGCCGGGCCGGAGACGCGATACAGCGAGTTGCCGGTGTAGCGCTTGTTGTACGTCGAATTCTTCTTGACCTGCCAGGCGTTGGCGACGAATTCGACCTCGATCACGGACACGCCAACGGACGACAGCGCCAGGCGCTTCTGCTCGGGCGTGGCGGTGCCGGCGTTGTACGAGCCCGGGAACAGGATGGCGCTATCCATGGCTTCGTGATTCATCACGAGCAGGCCGCCCTTCTGCGGGTCCGTGCCCGGGATCTCGAAGTAGTGCATGCCGTCGTGGTTACCGCCGGCCTGGCGCTCGGTTTCGGCCGACGACTGGAACGCGCCCGTGTAGCCCACCGAGCCCGCTTCCACCGGGTCGCCCGCCGAGAACAGCACGGTATACGAGTAGTTGGTCGGCAGCGTCACGGTGTCGGCGGTCACCTTGTCGGCCACCGGCGTGAAGTTGATGCTGTAGTCCAGCGGCTGCACCGGGGTCGGCGTTGGGGCCGCGCCGGGTCCAGGAGCCGGCGCCGGCGCGGGAGCCGGAGCGGGATCATCATCGCCACCACAGGCCGCCAGCAGGCTGCCGCTGCCGAATGCCGACAGCAGCGACAGGCCCAGCCCGCCACGCAGCACCTTGCGGCGCTCGGGGTTGGCGGCAACGATTTCCTCCAGCGTCTGGCCAGGCACGGTGACCGAGCCCTGGGCTTCGCGGCGCGGTGCGCGGAACTTATCGGTGATGTACGACATGAGTAGAGACCTCCAGTTGTCAGGGAGACCGCCGGGCTTCTGTTGTCCCGGCGGCGACTTGCCGGGGCAGATACTAGCGATCACAAATGACGGTTTCGTTACATCATGTCTGTACATCAATGCATACCCGGCGCTCCAGGTTGAGAGACATTTGGGGCGACCATGATCGCCCACCTTTTTTGCACTTTTGCGACGCCCCGGGTGCGCAATTAAGTGATGGTTATTGCGCTTTCAACACCTTGTCACACTCCGTTCATAGCATGGCGTCCGGCCTGAACGATTAGAGGTCGTTCCCACTCGGCGACATGGCGAGCCTTGCCATCGGGTTGCCGACCACACAAAAAAGGACGAGAAAATGCTGGACAAACTCAACGCATCGCGCCGCAAGGCCCTGAAACTCCTCGCCGGCGCGCCGATGCTGCCGCTGGGCATGGGTTCCATTTCCCTGCTGGCCGGTTGCGGCGGCGACAGCGACGCTGCCACGCCGGGTACGCCGAACACGCCCGCCACGCCGGGCGCCACCCCCGCGACGTTCGCCTCCGCCGAATTCACGGGCATGGCCGCGCCGACGCTGGCCGATCCGGCCGCGATGTCCACCACCACGGTGGGCTCGTCGCTCAAGGTGACCATGAGCGACGGCACCAGCCAGACCTACAAGCTGGCCTACCAGCCGTTCTTCATCACCGGCGACCAGGTGCCTGACGGCAACGGCGGCAAGATCCTGGCCGGCGGCTACGTCAACATCAATAACCAGCCGATCACGGACGTCTCGGTGGCCGGCAAGGAACGCCAGTTCTTCTCCGACTCGCCGGACGGCACGTCGCTGCTGAAGATCGATGGCGCCAAGGTGGCCGGCGTGACCGGCAACACCGTGTTCGCCGTGGTCCAGTTCGAATACAACACGGCCGACCAGGCCGGCGTGAGCACCTACGGCTGCCTGCCGTCGCCGATCGCCATCCTCACGCTCGACCAGAACCCGACCACCGGCAAGCTGTCGCTGGTCAAGTACCACAACGTCGACACCTCCAGCGCCAACGGCCTGTGGATTACCTGCGGCGCGAGCCTGTCGCCGTGGAACACCCACCTTTCCAGCGAAGAGTACGAGCCGGACCCGTGGACCACGGACGCCGCCCTGATCGCGCAGTACGCCAAGTACTCCACCAACCTGTACGGCAACGCGAGCATTCCGCTGAACCCGTACCTGTACGGCCACCTGCCGGAAGTCACGGTGAACGCGGACGGCACAGGCTCGATCAAGAAGCACTACTGCCTGGGCCGCATCTCGCACGAACTCGTGCAGGTGATGCCGGACAACCGCACCGTGTTGATGGGCGATGACGCCACCAACAGCGCCATGTTCATGTTCATCGCCGACAAGGAGAAGGACCTGTCCGCCGGCACGCTGTACGTGGCGAAGGTGGGTTCGGGCTTCTCGGTCGATCCGGCCGCCGCTGGCGCCGCGCTGACCTGGATCAAGCTCGGCCACGCCACCAGCGCCGAAGTGGAAGCCATGGCCAAGTCGCACCGTCCGCAGGACATCATGGACGTGAAGTGGGCGGACCCGGTGGACGCCAGCTACACCAAGATCTTCGCGAACGGCATTGCCCAATGGGTCAAGGTCGTGCCGGGCAAGGAGCACGTCGCCGCGTTCCTGGAAACCCACCGCTACGCCTACCTGGCCGGCGGCAGCATGGGCTTCACCAAGATGGAAGGCACCACGGTCAACATCAAGGACAAGATCGCCTATTCCGCCCTGCAGAACGTTCAGGACTCGATGGTGCTGAACAACGCCAAGGGCTGGAACGCCGCCAGCAACATCAGCGTGCCGGCCGCGCTGAAGGCCGGCGTGGTGATGCAGCACAACCTGACCGGTGGCCAGACCGACACCAGCGGCGCTGCCATCAGCAGCGAATGGGTGCCGGTGCACACCAAGGCGCTGATCGCCGGCAAGGACATCGCCGCTGACGCGCTGGGCAACACGGCGGATCCGGAAACGATCGGCAACCCGGACAACCTGAAGTTCTCGGAAAAGCTGCGCACGCTGTTCATCGGCGAAGACAGCGGCCAGCACGCCAACAACTTCCTGTGGGCGTACAACATCGATACGAAGAAGCTGAGCCGCCTGATGTCGGTGCCGTCTGGCGGCGAGTCGACGGGCCTGCACGCCGTGGACGAACTCAACGGCTGGACCTACATCATGAGCAACTTCCAGCACGCGGGTGAATTCATCAGCACCATGCCCGCCGGCGTGAAGACCACGCTCGATCCGCTCGTGCGTGCCAACTACAAGGACAAGTTCGGCTCCGCCGTCGGTTACCTGACCGCGGATGCCACCAGCGTCAAGCTGGGTTGATGTCCTGATGTACCCGGGCCATCCGCACTGCCGGGTGGCCCGGTCATGTGGCAAAAATCCCACGCCCCCAGGGCACCATCCAGTCCAATTCCCGATCAACG
Source organism: Cupriavidus sp. OV096 (assembly GCF_900115455.1). Classification (NCBI taxonomy): domain Bacteria; kingdom Pseudomonadati; phylum Pseudomonadota; class Betaproteobacteria; order Burkholderiales; family Burkholderiaceae; genus Cupriavidus; species Cupriavidus sp. OV096. Next base: position 190,791 of record NZ_FOWM01000005.1, on the reverse strand, counting down.
CCCGCAATTCACGCGCAGCGGGAATATGTCATCTTTAGCCTATTGAAGTCCTGAATAAGGGCGGATAAGGTTCGGCGAATAATATTTTCCACGGTGATATATGTTATTCGCGACATATATTGCACGCCCCAATCTGGAAATCCAAATGAGTCATTTCGAAACGGGACGCAGCACGCCTTCCTTCGCCCTCGATGCCGGACCCCCCAGGTCCGTTGCGCACGCACGTCCGGTGTGTGCGGCCCCCGTTTCCACCGTGTAGTAATTGTCGGACCGCCCCGGGGCCACAAACCCTCTCAAAGCCCGGGGGCACCGACATTTCTGGGGGTAATTCGTCCAGGGCGTGACGGGGTCAACCGCGCTGCCGCCAGAGCAGCCGGGCGCGCCAGGCCAGTGGGGACGAACTACCCGGTATTCCCATGTCCCGGAGAATGTTCAACATGAGCAGCGTGATCAACGATGGTGGCAGCCCGTCCTACGGGCGAGCGCCGTTCTTTTCCAAGGAAGCGACCTACGCCAAACCGGGATTTTCCCGTTGGATGGTCCCGCCCGCCGCGCTGGCGGTGCACCTCTGCATTGGCCAGGCCTATGCTTTCTCGGTATTCAATGCCCCCCTTTCCAAGGTCATCGGTATTTCCGAATCCGCGCCTGACGACTGGAAACTGACCACGCTGGGTTGGATTTTCTCGCTGGCCATTTTCTTCCTCGGCATTTCCGCCGCCTTCGCCGGCAAATGGCTGGAACGCGTGGGCCCGCGCAAGACCATGTTCACGGCGGCCTGCTGCTTCGGCGGCGGTTTCCTGGTTTCGGCCCTCGGGGTCTATACGCACCAGATCGTGCTGCTCTACCTCGGCTACGGCGTGCTCGGGGGGATCGGGCTCGGCCTCGGCTATGTCTCGCCGGTCTCCACGCTGATCCGCTGGTTCCCGGACCGCCGCGGCATGGCCACCGGCATGGCCATCATGGGCTTCGGCGGCGGCGCGATGATCGCCGCGCCGCTGTCCGTGGCGCTGATGAACACCTTCAAGAGCGCCACCTCGGTCGGCGTGACCCAGACCTTCCTGGTCATGGGCGTGGGCTATTTCATCTCGATGACCATCGGCTCGCTGGCCATCCGCGTCCCGCCGCCCGGCTGGAAGCCCGCTGGCTGGACCCCGCCGGTCACCACCAACAAGATGATCACGCGTAACCACGTGCACATCGACCAGGCGCTGAAAACGCCCCAGTTCTACCTGCTGTGGGTGGTGCTGTTCCTGAACGTGACCGCCGGCATCGGCGTGCTCGGCCAGGCTTCGCTGATGATCCAGGAAAGCTTCAAGGGCTCGGTCACCCCGGCTGCCGCCGCGGGCTTCGTGGGCCTGCTGTCGCTGTTCAACATGGGCGGCCGCTTCTTCTGGGCCTCGTCGTCGGACTGGATCGGCCGCAAGAACACCTATTTCGTGTTCTTCGCGCTGGGTGCCGTGCTGTACTGGCTGGTGCCGCAACTGGGTGGCGCCGGCAGCATCGCGCTGTTCGTGCTGGCCTACTGCGTCATCATGTCGATGTACGGCGGCGGCTTCGCCACCATCCCGGCCTACCTGGCCGACATGTTCGGCACGGCCTACGTGGGCGGCATCCATGGCCGTCTGCTGACCGCCTGGGCCGCCGCCGGCATCGCCGGTCCGGTGCTGGTGAACTACATCCGCGAATACCAGGTGGCGCACGGCGTGACCGGTGGCGCGGCGTACACGATGACGCTGCACATCATGGCCGCCCTGCTGGTTATCGGCTTCCTGGCCAACCTGCTGGTCTCGCGCGTCAGCGAGAAGCACCACATGAGCGACGCCGACGTGGCCGGCATGGCCGGTGTGGCGGGCGGCGCGCACTAAGTATCTAGAACGGAGTCATCCATGGAAAACCAATCTCTCAACGCGCAACCGACCAATACGGGTCTGCTGGCGGTGTTCTGGCTCTATGTGCTGGTGCCGCTGGTCTGGGGGGTGTCCAACACCATCACCCAGGCGCTGAAGCTGTTCCACTAATACCGGACAGCCAGTGACTCAGTGACGGAAGGGCCGCGGCAACGCGGCCCTTTTCATTTCCTCCTACACTTGTCGGGTTGCCCCGCGCGGGGCCCGTTCCTTTCTTTCCACCCAGTTGAATGGAGTCGCCATGAAGATCGATCTATCGGGCAAGACCGCCCTCGTCACGGGTTCCACGGCCGGCATCGGCTTTGCCACGGCCAAGGGGCTCGCCGAGGCCGGCGCGCGCGTCATCGTCAACGGCCGCAGCAGCGCCAGCGTGGAACAGGCGCTGGCCAAGCTGAAAGCCGCCGTGCCAGACGCCCAGGCGGTAGGCTTTGCCGGCGATCTGGTCGATGCGGCGGTGTGCGACAAGCTCGTCGGCACCCATCCCGACCTCGACATCCTCGTGAACAACCTCGGCATCTTCCAGCCGCAGGACTTCTTCGACATCCCCGACAGCGAATGGACGCGCTTCTTCGACGTCAACGTGCTGACCGGCGTGCGGCTCTCGCGCGCCTACGCCCAAGGCATGGCCACCCGGAAATGGGGCCGGATCGTGTTCATCGCGTCGGAGTCCGGGATCAATATCCCGGTGGAAATGATCCACTATGGGGTCACCAAGACCGCCCAGCTGGCCATCTCGCGTGGGCTGGCCAAGCGGCTGGCGGGCACCGGCGTGACGGTCAACGCGGTGCTGCCGGGGCCGACGCTGTCCGAAGGGGTGGAGGCAATGCTCAAGGACGAGATTGCCAAGACCGGCAAGAGCGCCGAGGAAGTGGCGGCCGACTTCGTCAAGGCGCACCGCAGCTCGTCGCTGATCCAGCGCGCGGCCACGGTGGAGGAAGTGGCCAATATCATCGTCTACGCGTGCTCGAAGCAGGCATCGGCCACCACCGGCGCGGCGCTGCGGGTGGATGGCGGCGTGGTCGATACGATCATCTGAGGCCGCCCGCCCCCAGCAATTCCACCGCACGCGCCAGCACCGGCGACGGGTTCCCCGGATGCCAGATCGCCGAGTACTGCGCGTGCGCCGGCGCCCCGGTGAGCGGCTTGAGCACCACACCGGGCACCGCCGCCGTGCCGAGCGTGCGCGGCACCAGCGCCACGCCCCGGCCCAGCGCCACCAGGCTGATGACGGACAGCAGGTGCTTGGCGTAGTGGCGGAAGTTCGGGCTGAAGCCGCCGGCCAGGCAGGTGGCCGCCGTCAGGTCGAAGTAGCCCGGCGCGCTCTCCCGGGGAATCACGATGAACGGCTCGTCGGCCAGCGCCGCCACGTCGATCTTCGCCCGACCGGCCAGCCGGTGCGTGGCGGGCAGCGCCGCCGCCAGCGGCACACTGGCCACGAGGTGCGCCGCCATCTCGCCCACCCCCATCGGCACCTGCGCGAAGCCCAGGTCGATGCGGTCCTTGCGCAGCGCCTCCACCTGCTCTGACGAGCCCATCTCCTCCCACACCGTTTCCACGCCCGCCAGTTCGCGATGCAGCCGGGCGAACAGCGCCTCGATGCCGATGTAGACCACTGCCGCCACGAAGCCGATGCGCAGCGTGCCGGTCTCGCCCTGCTGTGCGCGCCGCACCACCTGCAAGGCCACCTCGGCCTGATTCAGGATGCGCCGCGCCTCCTGCACCAGCGCCGCGCCGGCCGGCGTCAGCCGCACACTGCGCTTGTTGCGGTCGAACAGCATCACGCCAAGCTGTTCCTCGAGCTGCTGGATGTGCTTGGTCAGCGGCGGCTGCGAGATGCGCAGCCGCTCCGCCGCGCGGCCGAAATGCAGTTCCTCCGCCAGCGCCATGAACATGCGCAGGTCCCGAATCTCCATCGTCGCTTTCATGCTTCCCGCCCCTTGCGTGCGCCACCGGACAGCGGCGCCAGTCATTCTATTTTGGAATCAGTCTGTTCCCAAAAATATATTGGACGCATCCAAACGCCATTTGCACAATGGCCGGATTCCAAGACAACCCTACAATTCCGGAGACAGGCGCAATGCCCCGCATCCCCAACCTGGCGCTGGACGCCATGACCCCTGCCCAGCGCGCCGTGCACGACACCATTGCCGGCGGCCCGCGCGGTGGCGTCCGCGGACCGCTGGCGGTCTGGCTGCAACGCCCCCAGCTCGCCGCCACCGCCCAGGCGCTGGGCCAGTACTGCCGCTACGACTCCTCCCTGCCGCCGCGCCTGTCCGAGCTGGCCATCCTCTGCATGGCCCGCGCCTGGCGTGCCGAATACGAGTGGTACGCCCACAAGCCGTTGGCGCTGAAGGCCGGCGTGCAGCCTGAGGTGGTCGAAGCCATCCGCACCGGCCGCACCCCGGCTTTCGCCAACGAGGACGAGGCCGTGGTCCATGCCGTGATGCAGAGCCTCGACCAGACGCGCCGCATTCCCGACACGCTCTACAAGCACGCCATCGACGTGCTCGGCCAGGACGGCGTGGTGGACCTCGTCGGCCTCGCCGGCTACTACACGCTGATCTCGATGACCATCAACGCGTTCGAGGTGGTGCCGCCCGAAGGCACGCCCAGCGAACTCGATCCGCTCTGAACAGGAATCCCGAAACATGTCATCCACATCGTCCAAGAGACTCGAAGGCAAAGTCGTCATCGTGACCGGCGCGGGCTGCGTCGGCCCGGGCTGGGGCAACGGCCGCGCCGTTGCCGTGCGGTTTGCCGAGGAAGGCGCGCACATCTTCGCTGTGGACAAGAGCGCCGACGCCATGGCCGAAACCCTGGAGCGCGTGCGCGCCATCGACGGCGACGTGGAAGCCCATTGCTGCGACGTGACCGACGCCGCCGCGGTCAACGCCATGGTCGATGCCTGTATCGCCCGCTTCGGCCGGGTGGACGTGCTGGTCAACAACGTGGGCGGCTCGGCCAAGGGCGGCCCCGTGGAACTGAGCGAGGAGACCTGGGACGCCCAGCTCGACTTCAACCTCAAGAGCGTGTTCCTGACCTGCAAGGCCGTGCTGCCGCACATGGAGGCACAGGGCGGCGGCGCCATCGTCAACACCGCGTCCACCTCCGGCATCCGCTGGACTGGCGCCGCGCAGGTGGGCTACGCCTCGGCCAAGGCCGCCGTGATCCAGTTTTCGCGCGTGGTGGCCGTGCAGTACGCCCCGAAACGCGTACGCGTGAACACCGTGATTCCCGGCCAGATGCATACGCCGATGGTCGAAGCCCGCCTGGCCGGCCAGCGCGCCGGCGGCAACGTGGACGCGCTGCTGGCCCAGCGCCAGGCCCGCATCCCGCTCGGTTTCATGGGCGACGGGCGCGACACCGCCAACGCAGCCCTGTTTCTCGCCTCGGACGAAGCACGCTTCGTCACCGGCACCGAGATCGTCGTCGATGGCGGGATGAGCGTGCGCTGCGACTGAGCGACAAGACGCGCCGCATATAAAAACAGATAGAGGAGACACCCGCTCATGGCATCGACACCGCGCGCCGCCGCTTCCCGGCGACGCATCCTGCTGGCCACGTTCCTGGCGGCCAGCCTCGGCCTTCCCTCTTTCGCGCAGGCCGCCCAGGCCGACACCTACCCCGACAAGCCGATCCGCATGGTCGTGGCGTTCTCGCCGGGCGGCCCCACCGACATCATCGCCCGCGTGATCGCGCGCAAGCTTGGCGAGCGGCTGGGCCAGCAGGTCGTGGTCGAGAACCGGCCCGGCGCGGGCGGCAATATCGCGGCGGAGCAGGTCGCCAAGTCCGCCGCGGACGGCTACACGCTGCTCTACAACAGCTCGTCGATCGCCATCTCGCCGGCGCTGTTCCAGAAGCCCGCGCTGAATCCGACCGAGATCTTCACGCCGGTGGCGTACGTGGCCACGGTGCCGCTGGTGGTGATCGTCAACGCCGCCTCGCCGATCCGCACGCCCAAGGACTTCCTCGCACAACTGAAGGCGCGGCCCGGGCAGATGAGCTTCGGCTCGTCCGGCAACGGCACCATCGACCACCTGACCAGCGTGCTGTTTGCCGCGCGCACGGGCACGCAGTTCAACCATATCCCCTACAAGGGCAACGCCGCCGCGCTGCCAGACCTGCTTTCCGGCCGGCTGGACTTCATGATGTCCGGCAGCCTCAACGCCGCGCTGCCGTTCATCCAGGACGGCAGGCTGCGCGCGATTGCGGCCACCACGGCGCGGCGCGTCTCCGTGCTGCCCGATGTGCCCACGCTGGCCGAAACCATCGCGCCCGGGTTCGACTCCGGCACGTGGCAGGGCATCGTGGCGCCGCGCGGCCTGCCCACTACCGTCGTTACACGGATTCACCGCGAGGTGGCCGCCGTATTGAAGGACCCCGACACGCTCGCCGCGCTGCACGCGCAGGGCGCCGAAGCCACCGGCGGCACGCCAGAGCAGTACGGCGCGCTGATCCGCAACGAATATGCGCGCTGGACCCGCGTGGTCAAGGAAACCGGCGCGCGCTCCGACTGACACCAATATGCCGACTTCTGCCGCCAGCACCTCGGGCATCTGGGACTGCCACTTCCATATCTTTGGCCCCTACGACGCCCATCCGCTGCCACCCAACCCCATCTACACGCCGCCGCCCGCGCCGTTTGCCGAGATCCGGGCGATCCACGCCGCGCTCGGCATCGCCCATGGCGTGATCGTGCAGGGCGCCTGCTATGGCAACGATCACAGCGCGCTGCTTGCCGCGCTGGATACGACCGACGGGGCCTATCGCGGCATTGCGACCATCGATCCCGATATCGACGAAGCCCAGCTTGCCGACATGGCGGCGCGCGGTGTACGGGGCATCCGCCTCGGCCTGATGTCCCACCTCGGCGGCGCGCCGGACATGGGCCAGATGCGCGCCGTGCTGGAGCGGATTCGCCCGTACGGCTGGCACGCGCTGCTACACGGCCAGATCGACGATGTACTGGGCGCGCTCGCGGTGCTGGCCCCGCTGGGCGTACCGCTCGTGATCGACCACATGGCACGCGTGCAGGCGCGCGACGGCGTGGCCTATGCCAGCTTCGCGCGGCTCCAGGAGACCCTCGCCCTGCCCCACCTGTGGATCAAGCTCTCCGGGCCTGACCGCATCACCGACGGCATCGCGCCCTATCTCGATGCCGTGCGCGTGGCGCGCGCCCTGCTGGACACCGCGCCGGACCGCGCGATCTGGGGCACCGACTGGCCGCACCCGAACATCCGCTATCCCCGGCCCGACGAGGCGCAACTGCTGGCCTGGATTCGCGCGCTGTGCGGCGACGCCGCCACCGCCGACGCCGTGCTGCGCCACAACCCCGCCCGGCTCTATGCCTGAAACAGGAACCCCCATGCACGACAACGACCGCATGCCCATCGGCCGCTATCCGGACGCCGCCGTCCAGGTCCTGCAGCCCGCCTTCGAGCACTACCGCCTGGTGCTGGCCGCCGTGGAGCGCATCGCCACCGGCGGGCGCTGGAACGAAGGCCCGGTCTGGTTCGGCGATGGCCGCTACCTGCTCTGGAGCGATATCCCGAACAACCGCATCATGAAGTGGGAGGAAGAAACCGGCGCGGTAAGCGTGTTCCGCGCGCCCTCCGGCCATGCGAACGGCAACACGCGTGACCGCCAGGGCCGCCTGATCACCTGCGAGCACGGTGGCCGCCGCATCACGCGCACCGAGTATGACGGGCGCATCACGGTGCTGATTGACAGCGTCGACGGCAAGCCGCTCAACTCGCCCAATGACGTGGTGGTGAAGTCCGACGGCTCGATCTGGTTCACCGATCCGCCGTTCGGCATCGCCGGCTACTACCAGGGCGAGCGCGCGCAAGCCGAGCAGCCGGAGCGCATCTACCGCTTCGATCCCGCTACCGGCACCGCCACCGTGATGGCCGACGACGTCAGCGGGCCGAACGGCCTGGCCTTCTCGCCCGACGAATCCACGCTGTACGTGATCGAATCGCGCGCCCGCCCGCGCCGCATCCGCGCCTTCCAGGTCAGCGGCGACGGCAGCCGGCTCGGCGAGTCGCGCGTGCTGGTCGATGCCGGCCCCGGCACGCCGGACGGCTTCCGCGTGGACGTGGACGGCAACCTCTGGTGCGGCTGGGGCATGGGCACGCCGGAACTGGACGGCGTGCGCGTGTTCTCGCCACAGGGCGAGGCCATCGGCCATATCTCGCTGCCCGAGCGCTGCGCCAACCTCTGCTTCGGCGGGCGGCATCGCAACCGGCTGTTCATGGCGTCCTGCACGTCGATCTATTCGCTGTACGTCAACACGCAAGGCGCCGTGGGCGGCTAGACCCGCGCGCCACCGACCCTGTCAATCTGGAGGAGACCCCCATGCGCATCCGCATGCTTGCCCCGGCGTTCGCGCTCGCGGCCCTGGCCACGCTGGCCACCCTTGCCACTGCACCCGTCGCCCACGCGGCGCCCATCACGCGGCTCGTTGTCGCATTCCCGGCCGGCGGCCCTGCTGATTCGCTGGCGCGCGCCATCTCGCGCCAGCTGGAACTCGAACTCAAGCAGACCGTCGTCATCGACAACCGCCCCGGCGCCAACGGCGCCATCGCGGCGAGCTTCGTGGCGAAGTCGCCCACCGATGGCTCGGTGCTGTTCCTGACCAGCGCCGGGGCCATCGTCATCAACCCGTCGCTCTACGCCAGCCTGCCCTACAACCCGCAGAAGGACTTGACGCCGATCTCGCTGGTGGTGAACACGCCCGAAGTGCTGGTCGTGAAGCCCGACGCGCCCGCCGCCAACGCTGCGGCATTCGTCAAGCAGGCGCAGCAGGCGGCCAAGCCGCCGAGCCTGGCCTCCACCGGCGTCGGCAGCATGCCGCATATGACCATCGAATTGTTCAAGGCAGCCACGCGTGTGAACTTCCTGCACGTGGCCTACAAGGGCGCCGCGCCGGCCATCACCGACACGCTCGGCGGTCAGGTGGATGCGTTCTTTGGCGATGCGTCCGGGCTGATGCCGTTCATCACCAGCAAGCGGCTGCGGCCGATTGGCGTGGCGGCGCCGAAGCGGCTCGGCTTCCTGCCCGATGTGCCGACGCTCGGCGAGCTGGGCATCGCCAACGTAGAGGCCAGCAACTGGTACGGGATGATGGGGCCAGCCGGCACGCCGCCTGATGTGGTGAAGCGCGTGAACGCGGCCCTGCGCCGCACGCTGGACAACCCCGGCGTGCGCACAAACCTTGAACAACTTGGTCTGGTCCCCGCCCCTGGCAGCGCCGCCGAGTTCACCACGCTGATCCGCAACGACACCGCCAAGTGGGGCCGCGTGGTCAAGGAACACAACATCCACGGAGAATGACATGAGCACGATGACGCTGTACTGGTCGCCCCGCTCGCCGTTCGTGCGGCGCGTGATGGTGACCGCGCACGAACTGGGCATCGCCGACCGCATCCGCTGCACGGACGCCGTGGTGGCCATGACCGCCTGCAACGCAGACGTGATGGGCGTGAACCCGCTCAACAAGATCCCGACGCTGGTGCTGGAGGACGGCGGCGTGCTGTCCGAATCGACGCTGATCTGCGAATACCTCGCTGCCGGCTCGGCGCTGGTGCCGCAGGAGCGCGCGGCCCGCCTGCGCGCGCTGCGCTGGCACGGCATCGGCCATGGGCTGACCGATCTGCTGGTCTTGTGGCGCAACGAGCGGCTACGCCCGACGGCGCAGCAATCGGCACCCATCCTTGACGCCTGGGCCGCCAAGCTGGCGGCGACACTGGCGGTGCTCGACGGCGAAGCGGCCACCTTGCGCGAGTCAGCCGTATCGCTCGGGCATGTCGCCATCGGCTGCGCGCTGGGCTATCTCGACTTCCGCTTTCAGGAACGTGACTGGCGCGCGCAGGCGCCAGCGCTGGCGCAATGGTTCGCCACATTCGACCAGCGCGCGTCGATGCGCGAGACCGTGCCGTCAGTTTGACGCGCTGCCCCTCTCCCCCGGCCCCTCTCCCGCAAGCGGGCGAGGGGAGCAAACCGGCGGTGTTCCTCCCCTCTCCCTCCGGCCCCTCTCCCGCAAGCGGGCGAGGGGAGCAAACCGGCGGTGTTCCTCCCCTCTCCCTCCGGCCCCTCTCCCGCAAGCGGGCGAGGGGAGCAAACCGGCGGTGTTCCTCCCCTCTCCCTCCGGGAGAGGGGCCGGGGGAGAGGGCGGGCACCTCAAGCGAAGTCCGGGGTCAAGCCGCGTCGGTACTCCACGACCGGATCAGGTCGACCGTGCCGGCATCCGCCGCGCAGGCCGCTTCGCCGATCTCCCGGCCCCAGTAGCGCTCCGAGCCATCGGCCAGCCGCCACGCGTGCAGGCGGCGCGTGAACAGTTGCAGGTCGTATTCCTCGGTCACGCCCATCGCCCCGTGCACGGCGTGGGCGCTGCCGGTCACCGGGGTCACCGCCTCGCTGGCATTGAGCTTGCCCACCGCTGCGCGCATGCGGTCCGGCCAGGCGTCGTCCGACGCGCACGCGATCTGCGCTGCCACGCGCGCCGCCGCCACCTGCTCGGCCATCACGCTGACCTGATGCTGGATCGCCTGGAACTTGCCAATAGGCCGCCCGAACTGCGCGCGGTCGTTGGCATACTGCAAGGTCATGTCGAAGACGCGCGCCATCGCGCCGGCCATCTGCGCGGCGTGCAGGCAGGCGCCCAACGGGCGCAGCAGCCCCGGCGCCAGCGGAAAGGTCGTTGACGGGGAGCGGCCGATGGAGACCGTCAGGTCGCCGTGCACGCCGGTCTCGGATACGTCCGCTGCCTCGCGGGCGACCAGCGCGCCCTGACCGCCGTCCTGCACGACGAACCACGCGGCAGTCGCCCCACCCGGCGCATGGGTACGCGGCGCGCCGTCAAACGTCGCCAGCGCGATCGGCCCTTCCGGCAATTCGATGCCGGCCCGGTGCAGCACGGCCCGCGCGAACATCGTCTGCGCGAGCGGCAACGGCATCGCGTGCCAGCCCATCGTAAAGAACAGCGGGGCGACGTCCGCCAGCGAGAGCCCCGCGCCACCGGCGTCCTCGGGCAGCAGGCAGTCCGCAAAGCCGCTGTCGCGCAGCACGTTCCACAGCGACGCCGCGCCCTGCCCCGCTTCCACGGCGCGCACATGCGCCGGCGTGCAGTGGTCGCGCAGCAGGGCCGTCAGCGCGTCGGAATAGGCGTTATCCATCTCGAAACTCCTTCAGCGCAGGCCAAGCCCGCGCGCGATCATGCCGCGCAGGATCTCGCGGGTGCCGCCCCGCAGCGAATAGGTCGGCGAAATCTGGCTGACGTAGGCCGCCGTGCGATACAGCGCCGTGTCGGCGGCCAGTTCCGGATCCTCCCCGAGCGCCGCTTCGGCCAGCGCGCCCACCGACTGCTCCAGCTCGGTGCCGAGGTCCTTGACCAGCGCGGCCTCCACCAGCGGGCTTTCCCCGGCGGCGAGCCGCGCCGTCACCGCCAGCGACATCGCGCGCAGCGTGGCGAGCCGGCCGACCAGCCGCCCGACGGTGACCGTGTCGCGCCGGATCGACGGCAGCCGGCGCAGCGCGGCAATCCATGCATCGAGCAGCACCACGCTCGAATAGAGCCGCTCCGGGCCACTACGCTCGAAAGCCAGCTCCGCGTTGACCTGCTCCCAGCCCGCGCCTTCCTGCCCCACCAGCGCATCGGGCGGCAGGGTCACATCCTCGAAGCTCACTTCCGAGAAATGCGCGTCGCCAGCCAGGTCGTGGATCGGCCGGATCGTGATGCCCGGCGCGGCAAGGTCCACGATGACCTGGGACAGGCCCTTCTGGCGGTCGCCCACCTCGCCCGAGGTGCGCACCAGCGCCAGCATGTACTGGCAGCGGTCGGCATTGGTCGTCCAGATCTTGCGGCCGTTCAGCCGCCAGCCGCCTTCCGGCAGCGGCACCGCGCGCGTGCTGACGCTGGCGAGATCGGAGCCGGCGTTCGGCTCGCTCATGCCGATGCAGAAGAACGCCTCGCCGCGGCAGATACGCGGCAGGTAGAAGGCGCGCTGGGCGTCGTTGCCGTAGCGCAGGATCAGCGGCCCGCTCTGCCGGTCTGCGATCCAGTGCGCGGAGACCGGCGCGCCGCATGCCAGCAGTTCCTCCACGAGCACGAAGCGCGAAAAGGCGTCGAGCCCGGCGCCGCCGTACGCCGCCGGCAGCGTGATCCCCACCCAGCCGCGCCGCGCCAACGCACGGCTGAAGCTGGCGTCGAAGCCCATCCACGAGCGCGCGCGCACATCGGGCGGCAGCGCGGGCAGATGTTCGGCGAGGAAGGCCTTGACCTCGGCACGGAAGGCCGCAGCCTGCGGCGGCAGCGCCGTGAGCTGGAACGTTGCGAACAGCGCACTCACATCGAACTCCTGTTTCAGTCCAGCGTGACGCCGGAATCCTTGACCACCTTGCGCCAGCGATCCAGCTCCTGGGCCACGTACTTGCCGTAGGCCTCGGGGCTGGTCCCGCGCGGCTCGGCGCCCTGCGCGGCCAGGCTGGCACGTACCTCGGGCGCGGCCAGCGCCTTCAGCGTGGCGGCATTGAGCTTCTTGACGATCTCGGGCGGCGTCTTGGCCGGCACCATCATGCCCTGCCAGGCGCCCACCTCGAAGCCCGGCATGACGGTTTCGGCCACGGTCGGCACGTCCGGCAGTTGCGAGCTGCGCGTGAGGCTGGTCACCGCCAGCGCCTTCATGCGCTTGTCGCGGATGAACGGCAGCGACGAGTTGATCGTGTCCGTCATGAACTGCACCTGTCCGCCGGCAAGGTCGGTCAGGGCCGGCGCGCTGCCCTTGTAGGGTGCGTGGACCGCGTCCAGCCCGTTGGCCTGCAGGAACAGGAAAGCGGCCAGATGCGTGACATTACCGTTGCCGGCCGACCCGTAGGTCATCTTGCCGGGGTTGGCCTTGAGCCAGCTGACGAACTCGGCCACGGTGTTCGCAGGCACCTTCGCGTTCACCTCCAGCACCAGCGGCACCATGGCGGTCATCGCCACCGGCGCGAAGTCGCGCTTCACGTCGTAGGGCAGCTTCTTGTACAGCGCCGGACTCAGTGCGATGGACGAGGTGTTGTACAGCACCGTGTAGCCATCGGCGGGCGCCTTGGCGACCATCTCGCCGCCGATATTGCCGTTGGCGCCGGGGCGGTTGTCCACCACCACCTGCTGGCCAAGGTCTTCCGACATCTTCTTGGCGATCACGCGCGAGACGAGGTCGGTCGGGCCGCCCGGCGGGAACGGCACCACGAGCTTGATCGGATGATCGGGAAATTCCGCCGCGTGCGCCGGCATGGCGGCCGGCGCGCAGACCAGCGCGGCGACGGCGCAGACGCGTCGCAGCGTGGGGTGATGCCTGGCATTTTTGCTCTGAACTGGCATGTTGTCTCCTCCTGTGAATGCGTGGGGGCCGCCGCCGGCAGGCTAGCGGCCTGCCAGCAGGCGGCGCGCGGTGTAGGTCATCACCAGCTCGTTGCGCTGGTTGAAGACCTCGATGCTCGAATCCACCACCGCGCGGCCGCTCTTCGACGTCGGGCGGATGCCGGTCACGGTCACGGTGGCGCGGATCGTGTCGCCTACCACCACCGGGCCGTGGATCTTCTGCGTCAGTTCCAGCATCGCCAGCCCGGTGCCCTGGATCATGGTCTGCAGGATGAAGCCTTCGATCAGCGCGTAGGTCAGCGCGGCCGGCACCGGGCGGCCCTGGATCGCACCGCCCTCGTAGCCGGCTTCGATGAAGATGGCCTCCAGCATGCCGGTGGTGGAGATGAAGTTGACCAGATCGGTCTCCGTCACGGTGCGGCGGAAGGTCTCGAAAACCTGCCCGACCTCGATGTCCTGCCAGTAGTAGCCCTGCCCGAGGCGCTTGGGCTGTGCTTGGGTCATGTTCGTCTCCTTGTGGATCTTCTTTGGAATGGGGGTATCAGCGCGGCTTGGCTGCGAACGCCGCGCCGTCGCGCGTCAGGGCGTCGATGTCCTGCGCGTCCAGCCCAGCCTCGCCGAGCACAGCGCGCGTGTGCTCGCCGAGCCGGGGCGGCAGCGCCGCACGGGCGCGCTCGCCGTCGAAGCGCACCGGCGCGCCCGGAAAGCGCAGCGTGCCCATCGACGGATCGCTGACCTGCTCGAAGAAGCCGGTGGCTTTCAAGTGCGGGTCATCAATCAGCTCGTCGAGGTCGTTCACGCGCGCCACAGGAATCTGGAGGCCCTCGCAGATCTCGATCCAGTCGTCCGTGGAGCGTTCCCTCACCAGTTCGCCGGTGATTTCGTAGAGGGTTTCGATATGGCGCGTACGCGCCGCGATGTCGGTGAAGCGCGCGTCGGCGGCCAGATCGTCGCGACCGGTGCTGCGGAAGAAGTCGCGCCAGTGCGCGTCGGTGTACGGCATCATGCAGACGTAGCCGTCGGCGGTCTGGTAGGGCCGGCGCAGCGGCGCCAGTACGCGCGGATAGCCGGCGGTGCCGCGCGGCGGCTCGAAATGCTGGCCGTAGAGGTGCTCGACCATATTGAAGGCCACCATCGACTCGAACATCGGCACTTCCACCATCGAGCCCTTGCCGCCCTGCCGCGCGCGCCCGGTGAGCGCCGCCGAGATCGACAGCGCCGCCACCAGCCCGCTGGTCTTGTCCGCTGCGATGGTCGGGAAGTAACGCACCGTGCCGGTCTGCGCGGCCATCAGCGCGGCATTGCCGGACAGGCCCTGGATGATGTCGTCGTACGCGGGGCGCCCGCCGTAGGGGCCATCCTCCGCAAAGCCCAGCAGGCTCACATAGACCAGTTGCGGATGCCGCGCCATCACGCTGGCGGGGTCCAGATCGAGCTTGGCCAGTTTCTGCGGCCGCATGCTGTGCATGAAGACGTCCGCCGTGGCCAGCAGCCGGTGCAGCGCGGCCTGCGCTGCGGGCAGCTTCAGGTTCAGCACCACGCTCTTCTTGCTGCGGTTCACGCCCAGGAAGATGGCCGACATGCCGTCTTCGGTGGCGGGGCCGGTGCGACGCGTGGAATCCCCCTCGGGCGGCTCCACCTTGATGACCTCGGCGCCCAGGTCGGCCAGCCACTGGCTGGCGTACGGGCCCATCACGACCGTGGACAGGTCTACCACGCGAATGCCTGACAGCGGCAGCATGGGCGTCTCCTTATATCTTTTGGCTTTGAGTGACGAGGTTACCGCTGGCGAACCCTTTCCGTCTAATATTAGTTTTTTAGGAACCGATATCGATTAGATATCACCATCTCGCCATGGACCTGCGCCAACTCCAGCAATTCGTCGTGCTCGCCGAAACCGGCAACTTCCACCGGGCGGCCGAGCGCCTGCATATGGCGCAGCCGCCGCTCTCGATCTCCATCCGCAAGCTGGAGGCGGATCTGGGCACGCCGCTGTTCGTGCGCACCACGCGCGGCGTGCGCCTCACGCAGGCCGGCGAGGCGGCGCTGGCCGATGCCCGGCGCGCGCTGTTCCACGCCGATCAGGCCCGGGCGGCTGCGCTCTCCGCCGCACATGGCGAGCGCGGCGCGCTGCGCGTCGGCTTTATCGGCTCGGCTACCTACGCGCTGCTGCCCCGGCTGATTCCGGCCTTCCGCGCGGCGCATCCCGGCATCGAACTGATCCTGCATGAGTCGACATCGGCCTCGATCCTGGACCGGCTCGAACGCGGGCAGGTGGATGCCGGCCTCGTGCGCTTCCCGATCCTGAGCGCCGGCCCCTTCACGCTGACGCCACTGGAGGAAGACACCTTCGTGGCCGCCGTGCCGGCCGACAGCCGCTTCGCCGCGCAGGAGTCCATCGCGCTCAAGGCACTGGCTGACGAGCCCTTCATCATGCATCCGAGCGCCGAGGTTCCCAACCAGCAGGCCGTGGCGATGCTGCTGTGCCAGCAGGCCGGATTCGTGCCGCGCGTGACGCAGGAGGCGGTGCAGGTGCAGACCATGGTCAGCCTGGTGGAAAGCGGCCTGGGCGTGGCGCTGGTGCCCGGCGTGACGGCCCGCTACACCAATCGGCGCGTGCGCTTCCTGCGGCTGTCGAGCCCCCGGCCCGCCGCGCGCATCGGCATTGCGCTGGCCACGCGCGAGGGCGCCGATGACCGCCACGTGCAGCACTTCACCACCGTGGCGCGGGGCATGATGCAGGACGGCTAGCGCCGTTCCGCAGCGCAGCACCGGTCATACAGGCCGTGCATGGCCGTAATGAAACTTGCGCCATGCGTGTCCGATTCACGTTGTGACCGGTGGCCGCCGCCCCTTACAGTCTGGCTTGCATCCCACGTCGTCAACCTCGGGAATCCAGCCAGTGAAGAAGCTTCTGATTGCAAATCGCGGCGAGATTGCGCTGCGTGTCCAACGGGCGGCCCAGGATCTTGGCATCGCCACGGTGGCCGTCTACGCCGCCGACGACGCCCAGTGCCGCCACCGCATGCTGGCCGACGAATCGGTGGCGCTACCGGGCAGCGGCCCGGCGGCCTACCTCGATATCGACGCGATGCTCGGCGCCGCGCGCGCCACCGGCGCCGATGCGATTCACCCCGGCTACGGCTTCCTGAGCGAGCGGGCCGACTTTGCGCAGGCGTGCGCCGATGCGGGCATCGTCTTCGTCGGCCCCACGCCCGAGCAGCTTGGGCTGTTCGGCGACAAGGGCCGCGCGCTGGCACTGGCGGCGCGCTGCGACGTGCCGGTCATGCCCGCCACGCCCGGTGGTGCCACGCTTGACGCCATCACGGCGTTCTTCCACGCCCAGCAAGGCAACGGGATCGTGCTGAAAGCCGTGGGCGGCGGTGGCGGGCGCGGCATGCGCATCGTGCGCGAGGCGGAGGCGCTCGCGGAAGCCTACGCGCGCTGCCGCTCGGAAGCGCGCAGCGCCTTCGGCGTGGACGAGATCTACGCGGAGCGGCTGGTCGAGCGCGCGCGCCATATCGAAGTGCAGATCGTGGGCGATGGGCGAGACGTGGTGGCGCTGGGCGAGCGCGACTGCACGCTGCAGCGGCGCTTCCAGAAGCTTGTAGAGATCGCCCCGAGCCCGGTGCTCACGGCGGGCCTGCGCGAGCGCATCCTCCACGCCGCCACGGTGATGGCGCGCGAGGTGGGCTATCGCAGCCTTGGGACGTTCGAGTTCCTCGTGGAGACCACGGAAGCCGGTGAGCCGCGCGGCTTCGTCTTTATCGAAGCGAACCCGCGCCTTCAGGTCGAGCACACGATTACCGAGCAGGTCACCGGCGTGGATCTGGTGGCGACGCAGCTTGCCCTCGCGCAGGGCCGCTCGCTGCGCGAGGCGGGGCTCGATCCGCAGGCGCCGCCCGCCCCGCGCGGCTACGCCATCCAGCTACGGATCAACGCCGAGGCCACCGACGCCCAGGGTCTCGCGCGGCCCGCGCAGGGCCGGCTCGAGCGCTTCGATCCGCCCAGCGGCCCGGACGTGCGCGTGGATACCCACGGCTACACCGGCTATGCCCCGCCGCCGGGCTATGACTCACTGCTGGCCAAGCTCATCGTCACCGCCGCCGCGCCGCGCTTCGACGACGCCGTGCGCCGACTGCGCCGCGCGCTGGCCGAGTTCCGCATCGACGGCGTGCCGACCAATATCGACCTGTTGCGGGCGCTGGTCGCGCGCGAGGACTTCGCCACCCAGCACGTGCATACGCGCCATTTCGAGGCGATCCTGCCAGAACTGCTGGAGCACGCGAGGCGCATCGCTGCCACGGCTGCCACCCGCGATGCCACCAGCGGCCAGCCCGCCGGCGTACCGGCCAGCGCGCTGGCTGCGGGCAGCGAGGCAGCACCCGGCGAAGGCCTCATCGCCATCCGCGCGCCGATGAACGGCCGTGTGGTCGAGATGCGCGTCAACGAGGACGCCATCGTGCAGCCGGGCCAGACCGTGGCCATCCTCGACGCCATGAAGATGGAGCACACCATCGTCGTCGAGGCCGCCGGCCGCGTGATCGACGTGCGCCTCGGCGCCGGCGCGCAGACCACCGAGAACCAGATCCTGCTGGTGCTGGAGCCGATGGAGACCACCGGTGCAGCGCAGCACCGCACCGCAGGCGCCGATCCGCGCGCCGTACGACCAGACCTGCAGCGCGTGTTCGACCGCGACGCCTTCCTCGCCGACGCCGCCCGCCCGGACGCCGTGGCCAAGCGCCATGCCCGTGCCCAGCGCACCGCGCGCGAGAACGTGGCGGACCTGTGCGATGCCGACAGCTTCGTCGAGTACGGCGCCTACGCGGTGGCGGCGCAGGCCAGCCGGCGCAGCGCCGAGGACCTGATCGCCAACACCCCTGCCGATGGCCTGATCACCGGCACGGGGCGCGTCAACGGCGCCCGCTTCGCACCCGAGGCAGCCCGCTGCGCGGTGCTGGCCTATGACGCCACCGTGCTGGCCGGCACGCAGGGCAAGCGCAACCACATCAAGACTGACCGCATCCTGCAAGTCGCCGCGGACCAGAAGCTGCCCACGGTGATCTTTGCCGAAGGCGGCGGCGGCCGGCCCGGCGATGTCGATTTCCCGACCGTGGCCGGGCTCTACCAGCCGTCGTTCGCGGCGTTCGCCAGCCTGAGCGGCGAGGTGCCGGTGATCGGCATCGCGGCGGGCCGCTGCTTTGCCGGCAATGCCGCACTGCTCGGCTGCTGCGACGTCATCATCGCCACACGCGACGCCAACATCGGCATGGCCGGCCCGGCGATGATCGAGGGCGGCGGGCTGGGGGTGTATCGCCCCGAGGACATCGGCCCCGCTGCCGTGCAGTTCCAGAACGGCGTGGTGGACCTGCTCGTCGACAACGAGGCCGCTGCCGTGCAGGCCGCCAAGCACTATCTGTCGATGTTCCAGGGCCGCACGCAGGACTGGCAGGCGCCCGACCCGCTGCTGCTGCGCGGCGTGGTGCCCGAGAACCGCCTGCGCGTCTACGACACGCGGGCGGCCATGCAGGGCATTGCGGACGTGGACAGCCTGCTCGAACTGCGCGCCGGCTACGGCACGGGCGTGCATACGGCGCTCGCGCGCATCGCGGGGCGCCCGGTCGGCATCGTCGCCAACAACCCGCGCCACCTCGGCGGCGCTATCGACGTGGACGCCGCCGACAAGGCCGCGCGCTTCATGCAACTGTGCGACACCCACGGGCTGCCCATCGTCTCGCTGATCGACACGCCGGGGTTCATGGTCGGCCCCGAGATCGAGGCGCGCGCGCAGGTGCGGCACGTGTCCCGCCTGTTCGTGCTTGGCGCCAAGCTGCGCGTGCCGTTCATGGCCGTGGTGCTGCGCAAGGGCTACGGACTCGGTGCGATGGCGATGGCAGCCGGCGGCTTCCGCGCGCCGGCCTTCACCATCTCGTGGCCCACCGGCGAGTTCGGCGGGATGGGGCTGGAGGGCGCCGTGCGGCTCGGCTTCCGCAAGGAACTGGAGGCGCTGCCCGAAGGCCCCGAGCGCGACGCGCTCTATCAACAGCTGGTAGCGCAAATGTACGAGCGCGGCCACGCGATCAACGCCGCCGCCGGGCTGGAGATCGACGCCGTGATCGATCCCGCCGAGACACGCCGCTGGCTGCTGGCAGGGCTGGAACCCGCCCCGCGCGACATCCCGCCGCGCCGCTATGTAGACGCCTGGTAACCCCCTGTTCGTCCAACGCCCCGGAGACACGATGGAAGAGACCGCCTTCTTTGCCGACCTGGACGCCCGCCACGCCCGCATCTGGCCGGCTGGCCTGCCTACCGCCCCGCACTACCCGCACGGCGAGATCGGACTGGGTGACACCCTGCGCGCCTGGGCGCGCGTGCAGCCAGACCGCCCGGCGCTGGTCTACTATGGCACCACGCTGACCTATGCCGAACTCGACGACCTCAGCGAACGCTGCGCGGAGCTGCTGCGCGGCCACGGCGCCGGGCCGGGCGAGCGCGTGGCCGTGCTGCTCGGCAACTGCCCCCAGTTCCATATCGTGTTCTACGCGATCCTCAAGATTGGCGCGGTCTACGTGCCGGTCAACCCGCTGTTCAAGGAACACGAGCTGGCCTACGAGCTGAACGATGCCGGCGCCACCACCGTCATCGCGCTCGATTCGCTGGTGCCGATGCTGATGGCCGTGAAGGCGCAGACGCCCGTGGCCACGGTGTTCCGCACCTCGCCGGGCGAGTTCCTGCCGGCCCAGCCGACGCTGCCGGTGCCCGCCGGGCTGGATGCGCCGCCCGTCGAGCACGCCGGCACCATCGACCTGATGACCGCCGTGCGCCTGTGCACCGGCAACGTGCGCGACGCGCAGGTGGATCTGGACGCCCTGGCGGCGCTCAACTACACCGGCGGCACCACCGGCATGCCGAAGGGCTGCATGCACACGCAGCGGGACATGCTCTACACCGCCGCCGCCTCGCTGGCGGTGGCCAGCGGGCAGGCGGGCCGCGACCCGGCCCAGCCCTCTTCGGACGTGATGCTGAACTTCCTGCCGATGTTCTGGATCGCCGGTGAGAACCTCGGCCTGATCTACCCGATCTTCAGCGGCGCCACGCTGGTGCTGCTGGCGCGCTGGGACCCCTCGGCCGTGATGGCCGCCGTGGACCGCTACCGCGTGAACCGGACCTTCATGGTGGTGGACAGCATCGTCGAACTGCTCCAGCACCCGGACCTCCCCCGCCACGACCTGCGCACGCTGCAACACACGCGCGTGGCGTCGTTTATCCGCAAGCTCACGCCGGACCTGCGCCGCCAGTGGCTGGCGCTCACCGGCGGCATCCTGGCCGAGGGTGCCTGGGGCATGACCGAGACGCACACCAGCGACACCTTCACCACCGGCATGCAGACCGACGACATGGACCTGCACGGCCGCCCGATCTTCGTGGGCCTGCCCGTGCCCGGCACGCGCATCAAGATCTGCGATTTCGAGACCGGCAAGGTGCTGCCGGTGGGCGAGGAAGGCGAGATCGTGGTCAGCACGCCCTCGCTGTTCAAGGGCTACTGGGGCCGCCCGGAAGCCAACGCCGAGGTGTTCCGCAACGGCTGGTTCCATACCGGCGACATCGGCGCCTACGACGAGGCCGGCTATCTCCACTTCCTCGGTCGCCGCAAGGAGATGATCAAGGTGCGCGGCATGAGCGTGTTTCCGTCCGAGCTGGAAGTGCTGCTGGGCCGGCATCCGGCCGTGCTCGGCTCGGCCGTGGTGCCGCGGCCAGACCCGGAGCGCGGGCAGGTGCCCGTGGCCTTCATCCGGCTGCGCCCCGAGCATGCCGCCGTTTCCGGCGACGACCTGCTGCACTGGTGCCGCGAGCATATGGCGAGCTACAAGGTGCCGGAGATCCGCCTGGTGGCGGAACTGCCGATGACGGCCACCGGCAAGGTCCGCAAGGTGGAACTGCAGGCGCAGTTCGAGCAGAACTAACAAGACAAAAGAGGAGACACCCGATGAACACGCCGCGACGCACCCTGCTCAAACTGTCCGCCGCCACGCTCGGCGGCCTGGCCCTCGGCCGCCCCGTCTGGGCGCAGCAGCCCACCCCCTCCGGTCCGATCCGGATCGTGCTGCCCTACCCGCCCGGCGGCTCCACGGACGCCATCACGCGCTTTATCGCGGACAAACTCGGTGCCTCGCTGAAGACCAGCGTGATCGTCGACAACCGCCCCGGCGCCGCCGGCATGATCGGCGCGGCGGCTGTGGCCTCGGCGGCGCCGGACGGCCGCACGCTGCTGTTCACCAACACCGCGCTGATCCAGAGTCCGCTGATCCAGCCGCAGCCGCTCTACAACCCGATGACCGACTTCGAGCCGCTGACGCTGGTGGCGGACGCCGCGCAGGTCTTTGTCGCCAGCGATGCCATCCCTGCCAAGACGCTGGCGGAGTATGTCGAGTACGCGCGCCAGAACCCCGGCTCGGCCTACGGCAGCCTGGGCGTGGGCTCCACCGGCCATCTGTACGGCGAACTGCTCAAGCGCCGCGCCAACCTCAACATCGTGCACGCGGCGTACAAGGGCGACACCGCCGCCATCGCGGACCTGCTCGCCAAGCAGCTGCCCGCCGGCTTCGTCTCCACGGTGATGGCCAAGACTTATGGCGACGCCGGCCGGATCAAGGTGCTCGCCACGCTGGGGCCGGCGCGGGTGCCGTCCATGCCGAACGTGCCGACCTTCGCCGAAGCCGGCTTCACGGGCTTCGAGTCGATCGGCTGGATCGGCATGCTCGCCCCCGCCAAGACGCCCGCCCCGCTGGTGCAGCGGCTGTCCGCCGAGATCGCGACCATTGTCAAATCCCCGGCCGGCGCCAAGATGCTGGCCGATAGCGGCATGCTGCCGCGCGGCACCACGGCGCCGGAGTTCGGCGCCCTGCTCAAGCGCGACCAGCAGGTGTGGCAGGCGCTGGTCAGCCAGTCGGGGATCAAGGTGGCGTCGTAAGGCGACGCTGTAAGCCTGCGCCTCCCGATATACTCCCCGGATCGTTTCAGGGAGACCTCGCGTGGATCGATTGCAGGCCATGAAGACCTTTGTCACCGTGGTGGAGAGCGGTGGCTTCACCGCGGCGGCGCGCAAGCTCGATATTTCTCTGTCGGTGGTGAGCCGCATCGTCACCGACCTCGAAGCCCACCTTGGCGTGCGGCTGCTCACGCGCACCACGCGGCTGGTGCGCCCGACGGACACCGGCGCCACCTACTACGAGAACTGCCGGCGCATCCTGGCCGAGATCGACGACGCCGAACTCGCCACCACGGGCGCGCACCTGGCGCCGCGCGGGCAGCTGTCGATCACGGCCTCGGTGCTGTTCGGCCGCCGCTTCGTCACGCCGATCGTGGTCGAGTACCTGCGGCGCTACCCGGAGGTGGACGTCCACTGCCTGTTTATCGACCGCATCGTCAATTTCGTCGACGAGGGCATCGACGTCGGCATCCGCATTGGCGAGCTGCCCGCCTCCTCGCTCCAGGCGGTGCCGGTCGGCCATGTGCGGCGCGTGGTCTGCGCGTCGCCCGCCTACCTGGCGCAGCACGGGGTGCCGGCGACGCCGGCGGACCTGCCGGCGCACACCGTGATCCAGACCACCGGCATCTCCACCTTGCCGGAATGGCGCTTCCTCGCCGGCGGCGAGATGACGCCCACGCGGCTCGCCCCGCGCATGGCCACCACCACCAACGATTCGGCCATCGCGGCGGCCGTGGACGGCTTCGGGCTGGCGCGCGTGCTGTCGTACCAGATTGCCGATGAATTGCGCGACGGTCGCCTGCAGGTCGTGCTGGCCGACTTCGAGCCGGCGCCGCTGCCGATCAACGTGATCCATCGCGAGGGCCGCCACGCGATGCACAAGGTGCGCGCCTTCCTGGACCTCGCCATCGAGACGTTGCGCGCCGCGCCGTCCCTGCGCTAGAGCGGCTCGGCAGGCGGCAACTGGGCATTCTTCGCGTTGGCGCAAGAGTGCCTTCTGCCGGCGGCGGTTTTTCGTGCGCCGAAAGGCACCTATAGTCGGACCATCCCAACCAGGATCCGACATGAAACTGTATGCCTACCCCCTCTCCGGCCACTCGCACCGCGTGCGGCTGTTCCTCGCCCTGATCGGCCAGCCAGTCGAACTCATCGACGTGGACCTGCGCGCCGGCGCCCAGAAGGCCCCGGAATTCCTCGCCCTGAACCCGTTCGGCCAGGTGCCCGTGCTGGTGGATGGGGACACGGTGCTGCCGGACTCCAACGCGATCATGGTCTATCTGGCCAAAACGCTGGGCCGGACCGACTGGCTGCCCGAGACCCCCGCCGGCGCCGCCGCCGTGCAGCGCTGGCTGTCCGTGGCCGCGGGCGACCTCGCGGCCGGGCCGGCCTCGGCACGCCTGATTACGGTGTTCGGCGCGCCGCTGAACAGCGAGCAGGTCATTGCCCGGGCACATCTGGTGCTGGGCCGCATGAACCGCGCGCTGACAGGCCGCCAGTGGATTGCCGCCGATCAGCCGACGATTGCCGATGTGGCGCTGTACAGCTACACCGCCAGCGCGCCGGAAGGCTTTGTGGATCTGGCCGACTACGCCCACGTGCGGCAATGGCTGGCGCGCGTGGAAGCGCTGCCCGGCTTCGTGCCGTTCCAGAAAACCGCCGTCGGGCTCGCCGCCTGATTGCTGCCCCCGCCGTCCACCCTACCGGAGCCCAACATGTCCTCCCACGCCGCCCTCCTCCCGGATCTGCCCTGGCATACCGGCGAACGCCTGCTGCAGGAGCGCGCCGGCGTGCAGGCGCGCATGGCAGAGGTCGGCCCGCGCGTGGTGCGGGACTACATGCCCGACCAGCATCGCGACTTCTTCCAACAGCTTCCGCTGGTCGTGCTCGGCACGGTGGCGCCGGATGGGCGCGTCTGGGCCACGCTGCGCGCCGGGGCGCCCGGCTTCCTCCACTCCCCGGACCCGCGCGTGCTGGACGTGGCAGTGGCGCGAGAGCCCGCCGACCCGGCCGACGCCGGCATGGACGACGGCAACGCCCTCGGCCTGCTCGGCATCGATCCCATGACGCGGCGCCGCAATCGCATGAACGGCCGCGTGGAGCGCACCGGCCCGGACGGCTTCCGGCTGGCCGTGGGCCAGAGCTTCGGCAACTGCCCGCAGTACATCCAGCAGCGCGCGTTCGATTTCACGCGCGACCCTGGGGTGGCGTCCGACCAGCCGCCGCAGGTCCTGCCGGCCCTGGACGAGCGGGCGCGCGCGCTGATCGCCGGCACGGATACCTTCTTCGTGGCGTCCTACGTGGATCTGGCCGATGGCAGCCGGCAGGTGGATGTATCCCATCGGGGCGGGCCGCGCGGCTTCGTCCGGCTCGATGCGGACGGCGGGCTGACGATTCCCGACTACTCGGGCAACCGCTTCTTCAATACGCTGGGAAATCTAGCCGCCAACCCGATTGCCGGACTGGCCTTCGTGGACTACACCACCGGCAACCTGCTCCAGCTTTCGGGCCGGGCCGAGGTGCTGACCGACTCCGCGGAGATCGCCAACTGGGAAGGCGCCGAGCGCCTCTGGCGCGTGATACCGGACCGCGTGGTCTGGCGCGAGGCGGCGCTGCCGCTGGTCTGGCACGCCCCGGACGCTTTGCCCCGGCCATAGCCCTGTGACACAATCGCGCGACGCCTGGCCCCGGAGTCCGCGATCATGTCCCTGGAAGCGCTGCAAAACATCAATCCGCAATCGCTGCTCGATACGGCGATCAGCCTCGCCGCCGCGTTCGTGCTCGGCGGCATGATCGGCTACGAGCGCCAGTACCGCCAGCGCACGGCCGGGCTGCGCACCAATGTGCTGGTGGCCGTGGGCGCGGCGATCTTCGTGGACATGGCCAACCATCTCGCCGGCCACGATGGCGCGGTGCGCGTGGTGGCCTACGTGGTGTCCGGCATCGGTTTCCTGGGCGCCGGCGTGATCATGCGCGAGGAAGGCAATGTGCGCGGCCTCAACACGGCGGCCACGCTGTGGGGCTCGGCGGCGGTCGGCGCGTGCGCCGGGGCGGACCTGATCATGGAGGCGGCCATCGGCGCGCTGTTCGTGCTGGCCGCCAACACGCTGCTGCGGCCCGTGGTGGACCGCATCAACCGCCAGCCCATCGACACGCCTGCCGTGGAAGTCACCCATACCGTGCACGTGATTACCGCGCGCGAGCACCAGAAACTCGCCATGCGGCTGCTGGAGGAAGCGCTGGATGCGGCCGACTTCCCCACCCGTGACCTGGAGGTGCGGGCGTTCGGTGAACAGGATGTGGAGATCGAAGCGGTGCTGGCAGCCGCCTCGGTGGAGGGCGACGCGCTGGACGCGATGGTGGCCAGGCTGGGCGCCACGAGCGTGGTCAGCCAGGCCTTCTGGAGCGCCAGCACCACCGAGTAGCAGCGCCGGCGCCGGGGTTCAACGGCTTATGCGGCTTTAGCGGTTGGCGGCGAGCGCCGCCACGGCGGGCAGGGCCATCTGGCCGAGCACCCGCAGCACGGTGATCTGGTCACCGGTCCAGCTTTCCACGGCGGTCAGGTAGTTAAAGGTGCCGATCACCCGGCCGCCCTCGCAGAGCGGCACGTTGACCACGCCATTCAGACCCAGGCCACGGATCACGGCGATGTCGTCGAAGACGGCGGCCAGCGCCGCGTCGCCCTCGCCGACGAACACCTCGCCGCGCACCAGCAACTGGCGCGTCCAGGACGTGTCGCCCTTGACCTTCTTCCCACCCACCGGGTAGGCGGCCGGATCGGACGACCACAGCCGCCCGATCTCGCCGGTCTCGGCCTGCCACGTGTTGATCGTCAGCAGGCCGGGGCCGAGCAGGTCCAGCGTGGCCTGCCCCACCGCATCCATCACGGCCACCGGCGTCGCCGCGTGGCGCAACTGGTCGCACAGCGTATTCAGCCGCGCCAGGTTGGCGAGTTCTACCATCGACGCTTACTCCGCCTTGATGCCGAGTTCGCGGATCAGCTTGCCGTAGCGGTCCGCGTCACGGCGCAGGATCTTGCCGAACGCCTGCGGCGTGGACGTGGTGGTCTCCACGCCGATGCTGTCCATCTTGGCCTTCACTTCCGGCAGCGTCATGATCCGGTTGATCTCGCTGTTCAGGCGCGTCACCAGCTCGGCCGGCATGTTCTTCGGGCCGAAGGCGCCGTACCACACGGACAGCTCATAGCCGGGCAGCGTCTCGCCCACCGTGGGCACGTCCGGCAGCAGCGGCGAGCGCTTGGCTTCGGTCACCGCCAGCAGGCGCAGCTTGCCGGCCTTCACGTGCGGCAGCGTCTGGGTGCCGGCGGAGAACAGCAGTTGCGTCTGGCCTGCCACGAGATCCACCACGGCCGGGGCGCCGCCCTTGTACGGCACGTGGAGCATGTCCACGCCGGCCATCTTGGCGAACAGCACCGCGCTCAGGTGGTTGGTGGAGCCGGAGCCGGCGCTGGCGTAGGCCAGCTTGCCCGGATTGGCCTTGGCGTAGGCAATCAGTTCCTTGACGTTCTTCGCCGGCACCGACGGATGCACCACCATGGTGTTCGTCACGTAGGCCAGCAGCCCCAGCGGGGTGAAGTCCTCCACGCCCTTGAACGGCATGTTGGGCATCAGCGAGGGGTTCATCGCGTGGGTGCTCATCGAGCCAATCAGCAGCGTGTAGCCGTCCGGCTGGGCCCGGGCGACCGTGGCCGAGCCGATATTGCCCGAGGCGCCGGGGCGGTTGTCGACGATGACCGGCTGGCCGAGCGACTTGGTCAGGTGTTCGGACAGCACGCGCGCCAGGATGTCCGTGGAGCCGCCGGCGGCCCAGGGCACGATCAGCGTGATCGGTTTTGTCGGATAGGCATCGGCGGCACCAGCCCCCGAAATGGCGGCGAACGACATTGCCAGCGCGGCGGCGCCGCACAGCAGGCTCTTGACTACGGACCTCATGACTGCAACTCCCTCTGTCTTCGTGCGGACCGCCCCGTGCGGGCCGACTGTTTGTGCGATACCGCTATCGCGATACCTTCCATGCCTGCCGCCCCGTCAGCGGCCCACGGCATAGCCTTGCATCCCACGCGCATTGGCGCCCGCGCGCAGCACCAGCCGGCCCTGGGCATCGCGCTCGCGCGAGCAGGCCGACATGCGGCCCTCGGACCAGTCGTCGCCCACGCGCACCTCGTGCCCGCGCGCGCGCAGCGCCTCCAGCGTGGCCGCCGGAAAGCGCGACTCGATGCTGATGCGGTTGAGCACGGTCTGGCGCGGCCAGAACGAACCCGGGAAATGATCGATATGCCAGGCCGGCGCGTCGATGGCCTCCTGGAGGTTCATGCCATGCACGGCATGACGCAGGAAGAATGCCAGGGACCACTGGTCCTGCTGGTCGCCACCAGGCGTGCCGAAGACCATGTACGGCTCCCCGTCGCGCAGCGCCATCGACGGCGACAGCGTGGTGCACGGGCGCTTGCCCGGTGCCAGCGTGTTCGGCAGGCCCGGCTCGAGCCAGGTCATCTGCAGGCGCGTGTTCAGCGCGAAGCCGAGCGACGGAATCGTCGGGCTCGACGACAGCCAGCCGCCGGACGGCGTGGCCGCCACCATGTTGCCGTGGCGGTCGATCACGTCGATATGGCAGGTATCGCCCACGAACAGCTCGCGCTCGGCCCATTCGGTCACGGGCGGCAGCGCGGCAAAGGTGGGCTCGCCCACGCCGAAGCGCACGTCGGCGGTGGCCAGCGTGCGCGTGGCGACGTCGAGGTCCGGCATGCGCGGCGCCTCGCCCTTCAGCGTGCCCGCCGTCATGGTCAGCGCGGCCTGCTCGCCGATGCCCGCCGCGCGCGCGGCCAGGTAGTGCGGATTGAGCAGCGCGCAGAGCTTGCTTTCGGTGAAGCGGGGGTCGCCGTACCAGGCGGTACGGTCGGCCATCGCCAGCTTGGCGGCCTCGGCAATCTTGTGGACGAATTCGGGGGACGTGGGCGCGTGGGCTTCCAGCCCGGCGTGGCGCAGCATGCCGAGCTGCTGCAGGAACATCGGACCCTGGCTCCAGATATCGCACTTGGCCACGGTATAGCGGCCGAAGTCCAGCGTCACCGGGGCTTCTACCGTGGGCGCCCACTGGGCGAGGTCGTCGTAGCGCAGCAGGCCGGTGTGCTTCTCGCCGGTGGTGTCGCGCACCGGGGTGTCGCGGCAGTAGGCGTCGATGGCCTTGGCCACGAAGCCGCGGTACCAGCAGTCCATGGCGGCATCGATCTGGCCCGTGCGGGAGTCGCTCGCGGACTGGGCCGTCTCGATAATGCGGGTATAGGTGTCGGCCAGCACCGGCAGCCGGTGGAGCGCGCCGGGGCGCGGCACCTTGCCGTCCGGCAGCCACGTATCAGCCGAGCTGTGCCATTCGTCGCGGAACAGCGACTGCACGGCCAGGATGGCCTGCGAGATACGCGGCACCAGCGGGAAGCCATCGCGCGCATAGCCGATGGCGGGCGCGAGCACGTCCGCCAGCGACCACGTGCCGTGGTCGCGCAACATGGTCAGCCACGCGCCGAACGCGCCGGGCACGGTGGCGGGCATCAGGCCGATGCCGGGCATCAGCTCCATACCCTGGGCGCGCAGCGCCTCGGGGTCCGCCAGCGCGGGCGCGGGGCCCTGGCCGCAGACCGAGCGCATCGCGCGCGTCTTTTCATCCCAATACAGGATCGGCACTTCGCCGCCCGGGCCGTTCAGGTGCGGTTCCACGACCTGGAGCACAAAGCCCCCGGCGACGGCCGCATCGTAGGCATTGCCGCCCCGCTCGAGCACGCCCATCGCGGTCTGCGTGGCAAGCCAGTGGGTGGAGGCGGCAACGCCGAAGGTGCCAACGATTTCCGGACGGGTGGTGAACATGGCCTAATGACTGGTATCGAATGCATTTGAGTATAGGAGCCCGGAATAACTGCAAACGGCGAAAAAATTATTGTTGCATTACCATTTGGTTATATCGCTCCTTCGCCATCATGCCCATTTCGTCCGACAAGCTGCTCCACAACGTGGTCTCGCGCCTGCGCCTGCGCCATCTGCCGCTGCTGCTGGCGCTCGAGCGCCAGCGCTCTGTCTCGCGCGTGGCCGCCGAACTCAATCTCTCCCAGCCGGCCGTGACCAAGGCGCTGCGCGAGATCGAGGACATCTTCCTGACGCCGCTGTTCACCCGCACCCGGCAGGGCCTGGAGCCGACACCGACCGGCGTGGCCGTGCTGGCCCACGCGCGCACGGCGCTGGCCGATGCCGAGGCGCTGGGGCGCGAGCTGACGGTGATCGAGGCCGGCCTGCGCGGGCGGCTGCGGATCGGCGTGATTCCCTACGTGGCGCGCGGCGTGCTCGATGCCGCGCTGGACTTCGGCCTGCGCCACACGCCGCGCATCTCGATGCTGGTACGGGAGGGGACCACCGACGAACTGGTCAACGCGCTGCGCCAGCACGAACTCGATTGCGTGATCGCGCGCTCGTTCTACCTGGCGGGCGAGGATATCGTCCAGCAGCCGCTGTATCGGGAGGAACCGGTGCTGGTGGTGCCGGCGGACGCCGCCGCGCGGCTTTCCCGGGCGGGGCTGGACTGGAAACGCCTGTCGGAGCGGGACTGGATCCTGCCGCCCCCGCACACGCCGGTGCGCCGCACCATCAATACGATGTTCGCGGTGGCCGGCGTGGCGCCGCCGCTGCCCACGGTCGAAACCTACTCGATCAAGCCGATGGCCACCCTGCTGCGCCGCCAGCCGGACGCCATCACCATCGTGCCGCGCTCGGTGGCCGCCGAACTGGTGGAACTGGGCGGTGCCGCCACCCTGCCCTTTGCGCTGAGCTGGGACTTGCCGCCCGTCGGCCTCATGTGGCGACGGGGGCTGGAAGACAACGAATTGATGACGTCGCTGGTGGAGGCGCTGCGAGAAGCGGCTCAATAGTCACTTCACTCAGAGTGCGTGCCCTCCGTGCGAGGGGACGCCATGTCTCATACATTCATGGACAATGTGCTTGTCGTGATTGACCCCTCGACATTTGTACCCGCACCCGCGACGGCTTCGTCGCGGGCTTTTTTTTGGTCAACGCATCTTCCGCATCAGGGCGTTTTCCAGCGTCACGCCCCGACAGACTGGGAAATTCCGTTCGACCACGTGAAAACCGTGGCGCGCGAAAAAGGGCTCGGCCGTCTTGCTCACGTTTGAGGTGAGTGCCGTTATCCCCAGATTCACGGCCTCCTCGTGAATACGCGTCATCAGCAGGGTCCCGATTCCCTGCCGGGGATGGAAACCCGACACATAGAAGTGATCGATGTAGCCGTTGGGCTGAACGTCGGCATAACCGACGATCTCATTATCTAGTTCGACGACGAAGGGCCGGAGCTTTTGGACCCGCGGTGCCCATAGGGCCATGTCAAAGTCGGCTGGCGCCCAGGCTGCGATTTGCTCGGGGGAATAGTCCCTGGCGGCGATTTCGTGGATGGCGGTGAAGAACACGCGGAACAACGCTGGTTCATCGCCTGGTTGGAAGCTTCGGAGGTTCACGGGGGTCTTCGCAAGGCGACGTTGGAAAGCACCAGTCTGTCACACGTGAGCCGCGAGGCGGCGTGGATTGCTGTGGCGTACGGCGTGTGGATCGCGTCCCGATAAGAGCGATTCGCGTGCGCTGTCTTACCGCATCATGCGTACCCGCCTTTCCGCAAGGTCATAGGGTCCCCGCTTGAAATTGCATACATTGCCAGCCGTTTCTGAGATGACATCCAGGGCCCGCGAGAAACCGGATTGCCGATACACGGCCGAGTAGATGAGGGGAGGCGGCATTGGATCGGTCCGGACTACGCGCAGCAGGCCGTCATTGATATCCGAGGCGAAGTAGTCGACCGCTAATTGACTGACGCCCAGTCCCTCGATCGTTAACTCCCGCAACACCGTGAGGCTGTTGGTGGAAAAGACCTTCTTGAACTGGAATCCGTGTTCACGGTTCCAGGAACCATAGAACGCATTCTTTGCAGAGCCGGCCGCCTGTTGCAACACCGGATATTCGGCAAGCTCATTGGGCTTGAGTGGGCGATCGGGGATGTCCAGCTTTGGGCTGGCCATCCAGAGATCCTCCACCCGGCCAACTTCGACACACCGGTAGGCATCGCCCCAGTACGTCCCGGGCAAAATGGTCAGATCAATCGTATTGGCTTCCAGCGCGGCGAACAGGCTTAGGCCAGCATCGACCACGGGCTCGATCTCGAGTGCGGGGTGCGTCAACTTCAATTCGCGCAACAGGCGTGTCAGCCATGTCAGCGCCACGAGTTCGGTCACGCCGATGCGGAACGTGCCGCGCACTTCGTTGTCCAGGCCGACCTCTCGCGCAATTCGGTCCTTGAGCACCATCGACTCTTCGGCAATCGGCATGAGCCGCGCGCCAGCCTGCGTAGGGACGAGACCCTTGGGCATGCGGTGCACCAGTTGCACGCCCAGTGCCTGTTCGAGTTCGATCACGCGCTTCGAGACGGCTGATTGCGTCGTAAACAGCTTGGCGGCCGCGACGGTGAATGACGCGCTCGTGACGCTGAAATAGAAGGCTTCAAGTTGCTTTAATGTCACATTCACGGTTTTTTCACCCATTGAATGACGGATTAGGCACCACTATGAAGCAATCCAGGAATTTAAAGAATAGCAAAGCAATCTTATTACTCGTTTGTGGCATGCGGAGAGGGCTCACATACTGGTGTCCATCGATCCACCAGTGAACCGCCCATGCTGAAGCTTGCCGACAGACTCAACCGCATCAAACCATCCCCCAGTTCCATGGCAGGGCAGCGCGTCCGCGAGCTGCGGGCCGCCGGCCGTGATGTCATCGGCCTGACGGCCGGAGAGCCGGACTTTGCCACGCCCGCGCACATCTGCGAGGCCGCCCTGGTGACGATGCAGTCGGGCAAAACCGGTTACACCGATGTGGGCGGAACGTCCGAACTGCGAGAGGCGGTTGCGCGCAAGTTCTCACGCGAAAACGCGCTGAGCTACAGGCCCAGCGAGATCATCGTCAGCACTGGCGCAAAGCAAGTGATTTTCAACGCGATGCTATGCACGGTGCAGGCCGGCGATGAAGTCATCATTCCCGCGCCGTACTGGGTGTCCTATCCTGACATCACGCTGTTCGCGGGCGGTACGCCCGTATTCGTTCCCGGCTCGCCGGAAATGGGCTTCAAGCTAACGCCACAGTCGCTGGAGGGCGCCATCACGCCGCGTACCCGCTGGCTCATGCTGAACGCGCCGAACAATCCGAGCGGCGCCGCCTATAGCCGTGACGAACTGGTCGCGCTCGGCGAAGTCCTGAGCCGCCACCCCCATGTGTGGATCATGACCGACGACATCTACGAGCACCTGATGTACGACGGCACGGGGTTTTTCACCATCGCGCAGGTGTGCCCGCAACTGGCCGACCGGACGCTGACGATCAATGGCGTATCGAAAGCCTATGCCATGACCGGCTGGCGAATTGGCTATGCCGGCGGGCCGGCAGCGTTGATCAAGGCCATGACCAAGCTGCAATCGCAAAGCACTTCGTGCGCCAATGCCGTGGCGCAGGCCGCTGCGCTCGCCGCGCTGGAAGGGCCGCAAGACTTTATCGCGGCGAACCGCGACGTCTATCGGCAACGCCGCGACTTCGTGGTGGAAGCGCTGAACCGTATCGAGGGCATCGCGTGCAAACCGCCAGCCGGTGCCTTCTATCTCTTCGCGTCATGTGCCGGCCTTTTCGGACGCCGGACCAGCGAAGGCCTCGCCATCCGGAACAGTGACCAATGGGCAGCCTGGTCGCTTGACGCGGCCAACATCGCCTTCCTGCCTGGCTCTGCCTATGGGGTCGATACCCATTTCCGGCTCTCGTTCGCCACCAGCATGGAAGTGCTGGCAGAAGGCACCCGGCGCATTGCGCACGCGGCCGAAACCCTGCTTGCGTAGCGCCGCCACGAAGACACCTTACAAACATGCAGAGATCCGCAGAGATCCGCCGACAGTTCCGCCAGCGCAACACTTCCTCTACAACGACGAAACGAAACATCATGCGCAGCCTGCCCAGCCCCCTGATTCGCCCAGCTTTTCTGAAGCTCCTTGCCGTCTGTGTCTCGCTTGCCGCCACAAGCGTTGCGACGGCGGAGGAAGCCTGGCCAACCCGGCCGATCCGCATTCTTATCGGCTTCTCGCCGGGGGGCTCGAACGATATCGTCGCCCGCTTGATCGCGCCGAAACTTGCCGATGCGCTGGGGAAGCAAGTGCTGATCGACAACCGGCCGGGAGCGGGTGGCAACATCGCCGCCGACACCATGCTCAAGGCCCCCGCCGATGGCCATACGCTCATGATCTGCACCACAGGCATGTTGTCGATCCAGCCAAGCCTGCAAAAGATGAGCTATGACGCCCAGACGGACATCGTGCCGGTGTCGCTGATTGCCAATACGCCATACGTGGCCCTGGTCAACGCGTCGCTGAACATCCACAACGTCAAGGAGCTGATCGCCTATGCCAAGGCGAACCCCGGCAAGCTCAACTACGCCTCTTCTGGCAATGGCACGGCGGGCCACCTCGCGGGCGAGATGCTCAAGCTGCGTACCGGGATTGATATCGTGCATGTGCCTTACAAGGGCACCGGCCAGGCCATGGCCGACCTGCTCGGTGGCCAGGTATCCCTCATATTTGACCAGCCGATCAGCTCCTTGCAGTACGCGAAGTCGGGCAAGTTGCGGGTACTCGGCGTCGCCGCCTCCCATCGGCTGGACGGGTTGCCCGATGTGCCGACGTTTGCCGAAGCGGGCGTGAAGGACTTCGAGCCCGTGGCCTGGACCGGCCTGTGTGCGCCGAAGGGGACGCCGGCTCCGGTGGTCGCACGGCTGCAAAAAGAGGTGCAGCAGGTGCTGCGGCAGCCCGATATCGCGCAGCGACTGCAACAGGATGGCATGGAGGTCGTGGGTAACTCGTCGGAGAAGTTCCGAGAATTCCTGAAGGCCGACAGACAGAAGTGGGCGGGCGTGATCAAGGCCGCCAACGTTACCGCAAACTGAGAATCCCGATGAAAGACAGCCAGGACTTCCGCGCCATCGTGACCGATATCGCGCGTGTATCACCGGACCTCGTAGCACGTGCTTCGCAATTCGCCTCCTCGCTGCTGGCGGATGTCAATGGCCGCCGCGGCGGCATGCACGGCCGCGTGGCGCCGCTGGATCCTCGATCCCGCTTGTGCGGGACGGCGCTGACCGTCGAGGTTCGCCCCGGAGACAACCTCATGATTCATGCCGCAATTGCGATGGCCAGACCCGGCGATGTCATCGTTGTCGATGGCAAGGCGGATCAGACGTGCGCCCTGATGGGCGCGATCATGGCGAACCAGTGCCGGGCCAAGGGCGTGGCAGGGGTCGTCCTGGACGCGGCCGCGCGGGATCGCGACGAGATTGGCGAACTGGGTTTCCCGATGTACGCCGTCGGGACGAATGCCAATGGCCCGACCAAGCTTGTCCCCGGCCTGATCAATCACCCGGTCCAATGCGGCGGCGTGACCGTACGCCCGGGCGATCTGATTGTGGGAGATGCCGACGGCGTGGTCGTGATCGAACGCGAGAAAGTCGCCACCATACTTGAACTTGCGGCGGATAAGCTGGAAGCAGAACGCAAACGGATTGCCAATATCCAATCCGGCGCGGAGACAAGCCCCGCCTGGCTTGCCTCTGCGCTATCGGCCTCGGGGGTGCTTGCGCCGGGGCAGGTGCTATAGAGCCCCACTACACAGGCCACACCGTAAAAATAAAATCCACTTCTATCGACGCGCCTTTTGGCAATTGCAATACACCAACAGACGAGCGAGTGTGTATGCCGACGTCGCCAAGCACCGCATA
This sequence comes from Cupriavidus sp. OV096, assembly GCF_900115455.1. Lineage (NCBI taxonomy): Bacteria > Pseudomonadati > Pseudomonadota > Betaproteobacteria > Burkholderiales > Burkholderiaceae > Cupriavidus > Cupriavidus sp. OV096. The sequence continues at coordinate 155,666 of NZ_FOWM01000005.1, read as the reverse complement.
CAAGACGTCAGAGGCGCCGTCGGCGACTTCGCTTTGCATCGTGAAGTCTGGCGCGCTTCGCACAAATACGGTGATGCGCGGCACCGCCTGTATCGCGTCGAGCGTTCCGCAGCTTTTCTTGATTAGAGACAGGGCACGCAGCGTCGAAGTCCCTGCTGCACGACGCGCTTCGTCGAGCGAAATGGAGTCGCCCACTACGCCAACGAAGCGCACCGTTTCCCCAACTCGCGGGATTTGGCCAGCAACGTAGGCTACGTTCCCATCCACCAAAACAGGCGTGTACTTTCCACCGATCTTGATTTCCTCGTCCGGATCAAATCCGAATTCCGCCGCGATCTGCCGCAGCTTGTCGTCTCTTGTCATGAGCACCTTCACCAACGCTGTCGAAAGGGTAAAGCGTAATCGATTGCGCTGCGTTTGTCTGAGATGACGCCGGCCGTCTAATCGAATTCATCGTACTGTGGCAGTTGGTCAGTAATCGAATACCACGGCGCCTTGGAGCCCACGAAGATATGCGCACTGGGACGAATGCTGGGCGTGTCGGCGAGCGTGCCCAAGGTGACGTGGACGAAGGCGCCATCACGAACCACCGAGAACATCAGGCTTCCGCATCGCTTGCAACGGACATCGTGAGACGCCTTTGCGTCACCGAAAATCAATACCTCGTCCTCGCCTTGCGTGATCTGCAATTTTTCGCGCTCGATCCCTGCGAAGGGCTTGAACGCGGAGCCTGTCGAGCGACGACAATTTGAACAGTGGCAGTTCAACGCGTAGGCGAATTCGTCATTTACCGAGTAACGGACCGCACCGCACAGGCATCCGCCAGCGAGCAATGGTTTCATGGCTGCCTCCTGGCCTCCGCACCACCCCCAAACCCCAGCCACACCACATGCCCGCGCACGTCCTCCGGCCATCCGGCGATCATTTCGTCCATGCGTTGCCGGTCATCCGCGAACAGCGCGCGGGACGCTTCCTCGAAGCCCGGAAGATCCCCGGCGATGGCGGACATGAAGTGATACGCGCGCTCCCGCGCTACGCGGCGGTTATCGCCATGGGCATTGGCGCGGCGTGCCTCTTCCACGAGCTTGCGCAGCGCCACGGAGGCCCCGCCCGGCTGCTGGGCGAGCCAGTCCCAGTGGCGCGGCAATAGCGTGACCTCGCGCGCCACGACGCCTAGTTTGGGGCGGCCCCTGCCGCGCGGCGCGTCCGGGGCGTCTTCCTGATCGGCGGCATCGGCACGCCCACCCTCCGGGCTAAAACGGGCGACGATGTCCGCTTCGCTGCCGCGTGTGTCGATGTCGATGGTGCGCCCGGTGGCGTTGTCGAACACCAGCACCGGGTCGCTGGTGCCCCCCTCCATCGCCCGCCTGACCGCGAGCGCAACCACGCCGAGCGGGCCGGAGGCGAGGCGACGATGGCCTTCGAAGGCGGTATGGGACGGAAGATGATCGATTGGGCTCATGGTGGCTCCCCGTGATGACGTCCGCAATTTATACCCGGATAAAATTAAAGTCAATATTACCCGGGTATAAATTTACCCTGAGGTGGCGAGGGAATAACAGCAGGGTGTCCTGCGTTTACGGGGCATGCGGCCGCAACCAGGCCGCCACCCTTCACGAGGAGCCCCGTGCCCAGTCATCACCGATCCCCATCACCACCGCTTAGGCTCCTCCTGCCGTTATTGGCCGCCCTTGCGCTGCCCGCCGTCGCCGCCCCGCCCGCCAGCCCTGACAGCGCTGCGTTCCTGTCGGAAAGCGATACCGCCATGACAAAAATGATGGACGACATGGCGGTCAAGCCCGGCGGCAACGTCGACGAGGACTTCGTCGCGATGATGATTCCCCACCATCAGGGCGCCATCGACATGGCCATGGCCGAGCTGCGCCACGGCAAGAACGAGCAACTCCGACGCATCGCGCAGGAAATCATCGTCGACCAGTTGCAGGAGATTGCCGCGATGCGGCTCGCGCTCGGACAGCCCCTGCCCCCATCCGCGCCGGCGCCCACCCGCCCCGATCCGGCCCAATCGGCCAGCCAACCCACCACCCCCAGCCATTCCGCTCACGCGCACTGATGCGCCCACGACCATGACAAGACATTCCCTCAGGAACACCCTCTCCCTCATGCTGCTGCTCGGCGCGGCCAGCGCGGTTCTGGCCGGGCAGGCGCCGGGACCGTCGACGGCCCCGGACGTCCCCATCAGCCACCGCGACCGCCTCTATGCCGCCGAGCAGTTCTCCAACACGGTTTCCGTGACAGACCCGGCGGACAACCGGCTGCTGGGCGTCATCCGCCTGGGCGACCCCGCGCCGGGCAACTTCAGCCCGCTGTATCGCGGTCAGGTGCTGGTCCACGGGATGGGCTTCTCGCCGGATCACCGCACGCTTGCCATCGTGTCGATTGGGTCGAACTCGGTGTCGTTCATCGACACGGCTACCAACGCCGTCAAGCACGTCACCTACGTGGGACGGTCGCCGCACGAGGCGTTCTACACGCCGGACGGCAAGGAGGTCTGGGTCACCGTGCGCGGGGAGAACTACATCTCGGTGATCGACGCCGCCACGTTCCAGGAAAAGACCCGCATCACCGTGGCCGACGGCCCGGGCATGCAGATCTTCTCCCCCGATGGCAAGTACGGCTACATCTGCTCGTCGTTCAATCCGGAAACGGCCGTGGTCAGCGTGGCCGACCATCAGATCGTGGGGCGCGTGAAGCAGGAGAGCCCGTTCTGCCCGAACATCGCCGCCACGCCTGACGGCAAGCAGGTCTGGTTCACGCTCAAGGACGTCGGCAAGGCCCAGGTGTTCGAGGCCCGCCCGCCCTTCCGCCTGATCAAGACGCTGGAGACCGGCCCGATCACCAACCACGTGAACTTCGCCCACACGGCGGCGGGCGACTTCGCCTACATCACGGTCGGCGGGCTGAATCAGGTCAAGGTGTTCCGGACCGATGACTTCTCCCAGGTGGCCACGATTCCGGTGGGCAGCCTGCCGCACGGCATCTGGCCTTCGGGCGACGGCACGCGCATCTACGTGGGGCTGGAGAACGCCGACCAGCTGGCCGCCATCGACACCGCCACCAATCGGGTAGTCGCCAACGTGCCGGTCGGGCAGGCGCCGCAGGCCATCGCCTATGTGCCGAACGCCGTGCCTGAGGGCGACGGCACGCAGGGACTCCAGCCGCTGGGGGTGGCCGGGCAGACCACGCAGCTGAAGCTGCATGGCGTCGTGAACGGCAAGCCTGTGGCCACCGACCATGCGCCGACCAGCGTCACGCTGTTCGATCAGGGGCTGCTCCAGGTCCTGCAGGCATCGGCCACCGGATTGCAGCCCAAGCGTCCCTACGTGCTGGCGCTCGCCACCCGCGCGGACGGCAGCGGCCCGCTGGAGCCGCTCGCCGCCTTCATGTCGAATCCGGCGGGCTCGGCCATCGTCAACGCGATTGGCCCGATCCGGCAGGTGGTGCGCGACGATACGGGGGCCGGCGCGCGCCGCTATCTCGTGATCGCCCCGTCCGAGAACGGCAAACCCGGCGCGCCTGTGCAGGTGCAGGCGCTGTAGCCGGTCCGGGGGGCCGGGAAGGTACGGCGGATGATACAAATGGCACGACATTTGCGTAGTACCGGGCAAATGCGTAGTACCCATCCCGGCCGCGCCCACATTCCCAGAACAATGCCCCTTTCCGCCTCAACCCTCGTCCTTCGGGCCAAGCAGCTCGAAATCGAGGCCGTCCGCCTGATGGCAAGTCGCGTGGAGTTGGCCGACCTGATCGGCCAGCTGATCCACGCCTTGCAGCGTGAACGGGGGGCCAGCAGCATCTTCCTGGCCTCCGGTGGGCAACGGCTGGCGCAGGAGCGCCAGACGGCGATGGGCGAGGCGGTCCACATCGCCTCCCGGCTGGGCGAGCGCTTCGCCAGCCAGCTGGAAGCGGGTCATACGGGTACGGCGTCGATGGTGTCGTTGATGGCCTGGGTCCAGCTCGATCTGGCCACGCTGCCGGCGCTGCGCCAGTCCATCGATCAATGCCAGACCACCGCGCACGACGCCGTGGCGGCGTTCAGCCGCCTGATTGCCGCGCTGCTGGAGCTGATCTTCCATCTGGCCGATGTGGCCATGTATCCGGGCATCGCCCGGCCGCTGGTGGCCTTCGTCTACCTCGTGCAGGGCAAGGAAGCCGCCGGGCAGGAGCGGGCCGTCGGGGCGCAGATGTTCGCCTCCGGCACCTGTGCGGGCACCGCGCCGCAGCGCGTGCAGCAGTTGGTGGAAGCCCAGCAGCGCAGCTTCCAGATGTTCGAGCGCTTCGCCGATCCGTCGCTGCTCGCCGCATGGCGGCAACGGCAGGCCAGCGCCGCGGTCGCCGCGCAGGACGGCATGCGCCGCACGCTGCTGACCACGCCGCCGGGCACGGCGCTGGTGCACGACGACAGCGAGAAGTGGTTCGAAGTCTGCAGCGAGGTCATCACGGGCATGTGGACGCTGGAGATGCAGGTGGTGCAGGACCTGCGCAAGGCCTGCGAGGCGCAGATCCAGCGTTCCCAGGCCGATCTCCAGGATTCGGCCGGGCTGCTGCGCCAGCTACTGGACAACCCACCGCCCCATACCCATGCCGTCGAGCGCTTTTTCGATGTGGCCGAGCAACCCGCCGCCGCCCCTGTGCTGCCGGGCATGCCCGATGCCGGAAACGGACCCGCCGAGGTGCACGCCACCACCGTCACGTCGCTGGAGCGCCTGCTGCGCCAGCAGTCGGCGCGACTGGCCCAGACCGAAGTGGAACTCGATGCCGCCCGGCGCGCGCTCAAGGAGCGCAAGGTGATCGAGCGCGCCAAGAACGCGCTGATGGCCCGCATGGGGCTCAGCGAGGACGCCGCGTTCCGGGCCTTGCAGAAGGCGTCGATGGACAACAACCGCCGGCTGGCGGACATTGCCGAAGCCACCCTCTCGCTCACCGGCCTCGCCCTGCCCCCACAGGACGACGATCAGCACCAGGATTGAACCCGCCCGGCCGCGCGCACCAAAAGCGGGCAGCCCATGCACTACCAACGCCCCCTAGATCGTCACTTGCCCCAACCCGGCCCAACCCGGCCCCACCCGGCGGCGGGCATGGAACGTGCGTCAGCACTGACATCGGGCTGATGACGGCCCGGCAGTGCATCACCCTGTAAAGCATCAAGGATGACGGCGTCCTGTCACGTGCCGGCCATAGGCCGGGCGGACGGACGCCGTTTGTCTTTTCTGAGCCAAACGAAGGAAACGGAGAGGAATACCCCATGGCCTATCTCGCCCCCACCGAGTTCGTCACCAAGATGGTCGATGCCGGAGAGTCCAAGCTGCTGATGTCCACGCGTGACACGCTGATCCGGTCCTATATGGCCGGCGCCATCCTGGCGCTGGCGGCAGCCTTCGCGGTGTCCATCACTGTCAACACCGGCAACGCGCTGGTTGGCGCGCTGCTGTTCCCGGTTGGCTTCTGCATGCTGTACCTGATGGGCTTCGACCTGCTGACCGGCGTCTTCACGCTCGCGCCGCTGGCCGTGCTGGACCGCCGCCCGGGCGCCACCTGGAGCGGCGTGCTGCGCAACTGGGGCCTGGTGTTCTGTGGCAACCTCGCCGGCGCCGTCACCGTGGCGTTCTTCATGGCCATCATCTTCACCTTCGGCTTCTCCGAAGCCCCGAACGCCATCGGCCAGAAGATCGGCCACATCGGCGAAGGCCGCACCGTGGGCTACGCCGCGCATGGCGCCGCCGGCATGCTGACGCTGTTCATCCGCGCCGTGATGTGCAACTGGATGGTCTCCACCGGCGTGGTGGCGGCCATGATGTCGACCTCGGTGTCCGGCAAGGTCATCGGCATGTGGATGCCCGTGCTCGTGTTCTTCTACATGGGCTTCGAGCACTCCATCGTGAACATGTTCCTGTTCCCGTCGGGCCTGATGCTGGGCGGCAACTTCACCCTCATGGACTACCTGATCTGGAATGAAATCCCGACTGTGCTGGGCAACCTGGTGGGTGGCCTGACCTTCGTGGGCATCACGCTCTACAGCACGCACTACAAGTCGGCCAGCAAGCGCGCGCTGGGCTGATCGGATCACTACCCGGTATCGAGGCGACCGCGCCATGTCCGGCGGGCTCCAGGTCAGCGTTGGCCAACACTCGGACGCTGGCCGGAAGGCGGTCAACCAGGACTTTCATGGCGTGACCCACCCCGCCGGCCACCACCGCGTGACCAAGGGGGTCGCGCTGGCGCTGGCGGACGGCATCAGCAGCAGCGCGGTCAGCCAGATCGCCAGCGCCGCCGCCGTCCGCACCTTCCTCGAGGACTACTACTGCACGTCCGAAGCCTGGACGGTGCGGCGGGCGGCGCAGTGCGTGCTGGCCGCCGTCAACTCCTGGCTCCACGCGCAGAGCCGTCACAGCGAAGCCCGCTTCGACCGCGACCGCGGCTACGTCTGCACATTCAGCGCGCTGATCTTCAAGGCGCGGGAGGCCCACCTGCTGCACGTGGGCGACGCGCGCGTCTATCGGCTGCATCGGCACACGCTGGAGCAGCTCACCGTCGATCATCGGGTCTGCGTGTCGGCCTCTGAGGCCTATCTGGGCCGAGCGCTGGGTGCGAGCCCGTCTGTCGAAATCGACTATCGGACGTGGGGCGTGGAGCCCGGCGAGATCTACCTGCTGGCCACCGACGGCGCCTACGAATACCTGGAAGCCGCCGATGTCCACCAGGCCCTGACCGCCAGCGGCGACGACCTGGACCGCGCCGCGCAGACGCTGACGGCGCTGGCCCTGACGCGCGGCAGCGAGGACAACGTCACGCTGCTGCTGGCCCGTGTCGACGCCCTGCCCGAACCCGGCGCCCGCAACGCGATGGCGCAGACCGGGCACCTGACCCTGCCGCCGCCGCTCACGCCCCGCATGCAGTTCGAGGGCTACACCATCGTCCGGGCGCTGCATGGGAGCGCGCGCAGCCATGTCTATCTGGCGACGGACGACCACAGCGGACAACACGTGGCGCTGAAAACGCCTGCCGTCGATCAACGCGACGATGCGGCCCATCTGGAGGGCTTCCTGCTCGAGGAATGGGTCGCCCGACGCATCGACAACCAGCACGTGCTGCGCCCCCACGCGGCGGACCGGCCCCGCAAGCACCTGTTCGTGGCGATGGAGTACCTCGAAGGCCAGACGCTGGCGCAATGGATGATCGATCATCCCCAGCCCGACCTGGACGCCGTGCGCGGCATCATCGCCCAACTGGCCACCGGCCTGCAGGCGTTCCACCGGCGCGAGATGCTGCACCAGGACCTCCGCCCCGAGAACGTCATGATCGACCGCTCGGGCACCGTCAAGATCATCGATTTCGGCTCGGTCCACGTGGCAGGGCTGGCCGAGGCCACGCGGCCGCCCCACGCCGCCATGCCGGTCGGCACGCTGCAATACACCGCGCCGGAGTACTTCGTCGGCGATGACGGCACGGCGGCCTCCGACCTGTTCTCGCTGGCCACCCTCGCCTACCAGATGCTGACCGGCAAGCTGCCCTACGGCCTGCAAGTCACGCGCATCCGCGACCGCGCCGACGTCCGCCGCCTGCGCTACACCAGCCTGCGCGAGCAGCGCCCCGAACTCCCGGCCTGGGTCGACGACACCCTGCGGCGCGCCCTGCACTCCAACGCGCTGAAGCGGCACGAAGCCCTGTCGGAATTCGTCCAGGCATTGCGGGCGCCCACCGAGCCGCTCTGGCAACGCGCCACGCCCCCGCTGCTGGAGCGAAACCCGCTGCGGTTCTGGCAAGCGCTGGCGGCACTGCTGGGGGTGGCGGTGGTGGTCTTGCTGGGGCTGCGGGTAATGGGGGTGTAGCGGAATGGACGTAAAAAACCCGCCCAGCCTTGCGGCCGGACGGGAAATCGCTTCCACGGGAAGGTCGGCGAAAGCGTTAGCGCACGGGTTGGCGCACGGACTTGAATGCCGCGCGGAGTTCCTCGGCAAACAGTTGCGGCTGCTCCCAGGCGGCGAAATGCCCGCCCTTGGCAGCCTGGTGGTAGTACATCAGCGAGGGGTAGGCCTGCTTGCTCCAGCTTTCCGGCGCGCGGTAAATCTCGTGCGGGAATACGCTGATCGCCACCGGCACCTTGATCTCGCGCGTCTTCTGCGCGTCGGCGCTGAAGTTGTTATTATTGTTTTCCCAATAGAAACGCGAGGACGAGGCGCCCGTATTCGTCAGCCAATAGAGGGTGATGTCATTCAGGATCGCGTCCCGGGACACCACGCGCTCGGGCACGCCGTCGCTGTCGCTCCATTGCACGATTTTCTCGTAGGTCCAGGCGGCCAGGCCCAGTGGCGAATCAGACAACGCGTAGCCAATGGTCTGCGGCCGGGTCACCATCATTCCGCCGTAGGCGGCATTGCGGCCGAAGAAGGTGCTCAGCGACTGGTAGGCATCGCGCTCCGGAGCGGTCAGTTCCGACGGCGGCGCATCGCCGCTGAGAATCGACTTCATCAGCGGACCCGGCACGGTGGCGGGCATATTCAGATGGATGGCCAGCAAGCCTTTCGGCGCCTGCCGCGCGAGGGCATCGGAAATGACCGAGCCATGGTCGCCACCCTGTGAAACATAGTGCGTATAACCAAGCCGCTTCATCAGGACATCCCACGCGCGCGCGGTGCGGTCCGGCCCCCAGCCCAGTTCGGTGGGCTTGCCCGAAAAGCCGTAGCCGGGAATCGACGGAATCACGACATCGAACGCGTCATCCGCCGAGCCGCCAAAGGCGGTGGGGTCGGTCAGCGGGCCAATCGTCTTGGTGAACTCGAAAATCGAGCCCGGCCAGCCGTGCGTCAGGATGACCGGCAGGGCCTTGGGGTTGCGCGAGCGGACGTGGATGAAATGAATATCCACCCCGTCGATCGTCGTGACGAATTGGGGCAGCGCATTCAGTTCCTTCTCGGCCTTGCGCCAGTCATATTGGGATCCCCAATATTTGACGAGTTCCTGAACCTGCGCCGTCTGGATGCCCTGGGATTGATCGCTGACGATTTCCTTGTCGGGCCAGCGCGTGGCCGCAATCCGCTTGCGCAAATCGTCGAGCTGGCGCTGGGGCACATGCACCTTGAACGGACGAATACTCTCGTCGGTGCTGGCGCGCTGCGCGGCGGCAGCCTTCGGCGCCGAATCCGCGGCAAATGCCGGCTGCATGGCGCCGGCAAAGCCGAAGGCCGCGAGCACTGCCGCGCCAGAAATGGCCCGGCGGGCCAATGCGAATTGCCAAACGGATGGGGTCACTGCACGGGACATAAAGATTTCTCCTGGTTGATTCGCCCAATGCAAAGAAGTGGGCTTGTACGGGGCTTGTACGAACCCACGCAGTGTGACCGCCAAGTGCCCGCCCAACGTGTCGCCAATGCACGGTTTTGGCTCGCCATGTATCCTCACGCGGCCAGATACATTGCGATACAGAGTCGGATGGATGGCGCGCCGGCCGGCTGATATAAATGGCCCGAAATTCGGCACCGGTATTCCCTTCGTCCCCCTCCTCAAGACCAAGAAAAAAGTGATGAACTTCGAATCATTCGCCTCCCCCGCCTTTTTCACGAATCCGTATCCGCTGTACGACCAGATCCGCAGCGCGGGCGCCCTGCTGCCGCTCGGGCGCAACATCTTTGTCACCGGCCACTTCGCGGTCATCGATGCCCTGCTGCGCGACCGCCGCATGGGCAAGACCTACCTCCAGAGCGTGGAGGCGCGCTACGGCGAAGCCGCCACGCAGGACCCGGTGTTCCAGGCGCTGAGCCGCACCTTCCTGATGATGAATCCGCCGGCGCATACCCGGCTGCGCGCGCTGCTCATGCAGGCGTTCAACCGCAAGCAGGTGGAGGGGCTGCGAGAGATTGTCGAAACCACCACGCAGGCGCTGCTCGACCGTATCGGCGACAAACTCGGCGACAAACTCGGCGACAAACTCGGCGACAACCCCGGCGACAACCCCGGCGACAACCCCGAATTCGACCTGATTGCGGATTTCGCCTTGCCGCTGCCGGTGGAGATCATCTGCCGGCTGCTGAATATCCCTGCCGCCGATGGCGTCGCACTCGGCACGGCCGCCAGCCGGCTGGCCTCCGCGCTCGACCTCGCGCCGCTCAACGCCACCCAGCTCGCGGCGGCGAACCAAGCCGCGCTCGAGCTGGAGGCCTACTTCCAGACCGTGGTGGCGCAGCGGCGCGCGCATCCCGGGGAGGATCTGATCTCCAGCCTGCTCGGCGCGGAGGACGACGGCGCCACCCTGAGCGAGGCCGAGATCATCTCGAACGTGATCCTGCTGTTCGTGGCCGGCCATGAAACCACCTCGAACATGATCGGCAACAGCATGATTGCGTTGTTCCGGGCGCCCGCCGAGCTGGCGCGCCTGAAGTCGCAGTTGTCTGACGCCACGGCGGTCTCGCAAGCCGTGGCGGAATGCCTGCGCTACGACGGTGCGGTGCAGATGGTGGTGCGCACGGCGTTCGAGGACGTCACGGTCGAAGACGTGACCGTACCGCGCGGCAGCATCGTCTTTATGCTGATCGGCGCCGCCAACCGCGATCCGGCCGTGTACACCGACCCCGACCGCCTCGACCTCGCCCGCGACGCCACGCCCTCGCTCGCCTTCGGCGGCGGCATTCACTACTGCCTCGGCACCCGGCTGGCCACGCTCGAACTCGAATCGGCGATTGCCGGCGTGCTCGCCCGCTTCCCAGCCCTCCAGCCGGTTGACCTCGATCAACTGTCCTGGCACCGCCGCAACAACCTGCGCGGCGTGGAGACGCTGCGGGTTCGCACGCGGTAACGCGGGCGGCGGCTCCCCGGGGCTGGGGTATCCTTGCGTGTCCCTTCCGCACCTACCCCAGCCACCATGACCACCCCCACGCCCAGCACGCCCCCCGATATCCGCCTGACCAGCTTTTCCCATGGGGGCGGGTGCGGGTGCAAGATCGCGCCGGGGGTGCTGTCGGAGATCCTGCGGAGTAGTGGCGGGTTGCCGATGCCGCCGGAGTTGCTGGTCGGCATCGAGACCGCCGATGACGCGGCGGTCTACCAGTTGAACGACGACCAGGCGCTGATCGCGACCACCGATTTCTTCATGCCGATTGTCGACGACCCGTTCGACTTCGGCCGCATTGCCGCCACCAATGCCATCAGCGACGTCTACGCCATGGGCGGGCGGCCGATCATGGCGCTGGCGCTGGTGGCGATGCCGGTGAACCAGTTGCCGTTGGAGGTGATCGGCCGGGTGATGGAAGGTGGGCAGGCGGTGTGCCGGGCGGCCGGCATTCCGATTGCCGGCGGACACACCATCGACTCGGTCGAGCCGATCTACGGGCTGGTGGTGATGGGTCTCGCGCATCCGTCGAAGATCCGCCGCAACCGCGACGCCCGCGCCGGCGACGTGCTCGTGCTCGGCAAGCCGCTCGGCGTGGGCGTGCTGTCCGCCGCGCTGAAGAAAGGCCAGCTTGCCGATGACGGCTACGCGCGGCTGATTGACACCACCACGCGCCTGAACACCCCCGGCATGGCCCTCGCGGCGTTGGACGGCGTGCATGCGCTGACCGACGTCACCGGCTTCGGCATCGCCGGCCACACGCTGGAGCTGGCGCGCGGCGCCGGGCTGCGCGCGGTGCTGGACTGGTCCGCCCTGCCCCTGCTGCCCGAGGTGGCGGCGCTGGCCGGGCAAGGCCATGTCACCGGGGCGTCGCGCCGGAACTGGGAGGGCTATGGCGCCGAGGTGCAACTCGATGCCGGCCTGCCTGCCATCGCCCAGGCTCTGCTGACCGACCCGCAGACCAGCGGCGGCCTGCTGGTCAGTTGCGCGCCGCAGGCGGTGGATGCCGTGCTGCGCATCTTCCGGGAACAGGGTTTCGGCGAGGCCGCCGTGGTCGGCCGCATGGAGGCCGGCACCCCCGGCCTGACGGTCCGCGCATGAAGCCCGTCGTCCGTGTGGAGGATCGGCACGCCTTCGATACGCTGATCGATGCCCGCTCGCCCGCCGAGTTCGCCATCGATCACATTCCCGGGGCCGTGAACTACCCGGTGCTGGACAACGAGGAGCGCCGCATCGTCGGCACGCTCTACAAGCAGGCCGGCGCCTTCGAGGCCCGGCGGGTAGGCGGCGCGATGGTGGCGGCCAACCTCGCCCGCCATCTGCGTGAAGCCTTCGCGGATCGCCCGGCGAACTGGAAGCCGCTGATTTATTGCTGGCGCGGCGGGCTGCGCAGCGGGTCGATGACGACGTGGCTGCGCCTGGTCGGCTGGGATGCCCAGCAACTGGCCGGCGGCTACAAGTCCTGGCGCCGGCATGTCATCGACACCCTCGCCGTGCAGGCCCCGCTGCTGCCGCTGGTGGTGGTGTGCGGCGCCACGGGCAGTGCCAAGACGCGGCTGCTGCACGCGCTGGCCGCGCAGGGCGAGCAAACCCTGGACCTGGAGGGGATGGCGCGGCACAAGGGATCGCTGCTGGGCGCCCTGCCGGATCACCCCCAGCCCTCGCAGACCGCCTTCGAAACCGCCCTCGCGGCGGGGGTCGAAGGGCTGGATTTTTCGCGCCCTCTATATATAGAGGGCGAAGGCCCGCGGATCGGCCAGCTGAACCTGCCGGTGCCGCTGGTGGCCCGGATGCGCGCCGCCCCGTGCGTGGAGATCCAGGCGGCGCTGCCGGCGCGGCTGGACTTCCTGCTGCGGGACTACGCCTACCTCGGCGAGCGGCCCCAATGGCTGGCCGACCAGCTCGCGCATCTCAAGCCGCTGCATGGCAAGGACACCATCACCGCCTGGCAGGCCATGGCCCACGCCGGCAACCTGCCCCAGTTGTTCGCCGAACTGGCGACGCGGCACTACGACCCGGCCTACGCGCGCTCCCAGCGCAAGCACTTCTATGCGTGGGATGCGCGCACCGTGATCACGGCGGACGACCTGTCCCCCGAGGGGATCGTGGCCCTGGCACGGGAGACTGCAGCAAGAGAAGCGGCAAAGCGAGCAAAACAGGGCGGATAAGCCACCGCCAGCAAGCCGGGCGAACTTCCTTCACAATAGCGCCCTGACGCCACACCGGAGCACGCTGGCAGCCCCGAGGCAGGACACAGATCCCGCCCGCCAGTGCGTGGTGATCCATAAATGCTTGCGATCTCTCTCCTTATGTCCGCGCCCTCCGGAAACTTCGACACCCTACCCGACCTCTCCTCCGACTCCGACGCCTCCACCCCCCGCAACCGCTCGGCCGACCGCCGCGCGCTGCTGGCATTGGGCGTGGGCAGCTTCGCCATCGGCACCGGCGAATTCGTCATCATGGGCCTGCTGCCCGATGCCGCCCGCGACCTGGCCATCTCCATTCCCGAAGCCGGCCACCTGATCAGCGCCTACGCGCTGGGCGTGGTCGTCGGCGCCCCGCTGCTGGCCGTGCTCGGCGCGCGCTGGCCGCGCCGCAACCTGCTGATCGCGCTGATGGCGTTCTTCGCCGTCGGCAACTTCGCCAGCGCCCTGGCGCCGTCCTATGCGTCGATGATCGTCGCGCGGCTGGTGACCGGTTTCCCGCATGGCACCTACTTCGGGGTGGCCGCGCTGGTGGCCGCCGGCCTGGTCCCGCGCGAGAAACGCGCGCAGGCCGTGGGGCTGGTCATGCTCGGGCTGACCATCGCCACACTGATCGGGGTGCCGATTGCCGCCGCCATCGGCACATGGCTCGGCTGGCGCGCGGCTTTTGTGATCGTGGGCGCCATCGGCGTGCTGACGGTGCTGCTGGTGCTGGCCTGGGTGCCCTTCGTGCCGGCTGACCGCCACGCCAGCCCGCTGCGGGAGCTGGGCGCGCTGGCGCGCAAGCAGGTCTGGCTGACGCTCGGCATCGGCGCCATCGGCTTCGGCGGCCTGTTCGCCGTGTTCAGCTATATCAAACCGACCATGCTCGAAGTCGCCCACCTGCCCGCCGGCGGCATCCCCGTGGTACTGGCGCTGTTCGGCGTGGGCATGGTGGCGGGCAACCTCGCCGGCGCCAGGCTGGCGGACAAGGCGCTGATGCCGACCATCGGCGGCGTGCTGGTCTGGTCGGCGCTGGTGCTGGCGGCCTTTGTCTTCACCGCGCCGCATCCGTGGCTGGCGTCGATCAACGTGCTGCTGATCGGCACGGGCGTCGCGCTGGGACCGGCCTTGCAGATCCGGCTGATGGATGTGGCGGGGGATGCACAAACCCTGGCCGCCGCGCTCAATCACTCTGCCTTCAACCTGGCCAACGCGCTGGGCGCATGGCTCGGCGGTGTGACGATTGCCGCCGGCTACGGCTGGACCTCCACCGGCTGGGTGGGCCTGCTGCTGGCACTGGGCGGGCTGCTGGTCTTCGGGTGGTCGCTGCGCAGCACGTCCCGCCGGGGCGTTACGGCCGCTGCATAGCGGCGTCTTCCACCACGCGGTGGACGAACTCGAGCTTGGCCACCACCTGCGGGGACAGCGTGAACGGGTAGCTGTCCGGCACGCCCAGGCTCCGGTTCAGGCTGTTCAGCGCGTAGGTGAGCGGAAACCAGCGGTTCATCAGGCTGCGGAAGGACGAATCCTCCACCGGCGTCTGATCGGTCAGCGTCGGCTCCTGCGCCCCCTCGGGCCGCAGCACCAGCCCGCAGGACACGGCGGTATCGAGCGTATCGACGATATGGAGGTAGTGGGCCCAGGTTTCGGCCCAGTCCTCCCACGGATGCATGGTGGCGTAAGCGCTGATGAAGGCGTCCTGCCAGTCTGGCGGCAGGTTGCCCTCGTAGTAGTGCTGCAGGGCCGTGTTGTAGTCCACCCGCTCGTCGCCGAAGCGCGCGCGGAACGGCTCAACCCAGCGCGTGCCCACCACCAGCCGCGTGAAGTAGTAGTGCCCCACCTCGTGCCGGAAGTGGCCCAGCAGCGTGCGATAAGGCTCGTGCATGGCGGTGCGGGTCTGCTCGCGATGGGCGTCATCGGCCTCGGCGATGTTGATCGTGATGCGGCCGTTGTCGTGGCCAGTCAGGACCCTGCTGTGGTCGTCGGCGTCCTGGAGGAAGTCGAACTGCAGGCCGCCATCGGGGTCATCGTCGCGCGAGTCGATCGGCAGGTTCAGGGCCAGCAGGGTATAGAGCAGGCGCCGCTTGGCCACCTCCAGCCGGTACCAGTAGAGCCGGTTGTCCGGCACATCGAGGTTGGGGATGGTATCGGTCAGCACGCAGGACTGGCACAGGGTCTCCTCGTTGTTCGCCGGCACCATCCAGTTGCAGACCGCCTCCACGCGATAGTTATGGCAACGCCGGTAGATCGTGCCGGCCGTGTCCGGTTGCAGGCTGCGCCAGCCGGCGTCGTCATCGCCCTCGAACGCGGCGATCTGGGAAATATCCGGCAGGAAACCGAGCGTGGCGTTGCAGCGCTCGCAGGTAACGTTTTCAAAAAAGACGAGGTTGCCGCAGCGATTGCAGTGGAATGTCTTCATGGTCAGAGAGTGTTGGCCAGTCGGACCCGGCCCCGGGTCAGCATATCGCAAGAGCCATGCCGGAGCGGCATGATCGACGCAAGATGACCGAAAAAGCCGTGTGATCCATTCGCTTGCGTATAATCCGGGCTTCCGTGGCCAACGCGCCACGGACCGGCCCCGGGCCATTTCAATACCGGTCGGCGCGCAGCGCCGCCCACCTTCGCGGAAGTGCATCAGCCCCCCCGGCGGCCGTCACTTCTTGTTGTTCCCCTTGTTGCTCCCCTTCGTGCCCCCGACATGCGCAAACTTCCCAGGCTCGCCCTCAGCCTTGTGCTGGTTGCTCTGATCCAGCTACTCCCGTTCTCGTACTCGTCAGCCTTCGCCGCCGAATCGGCGTCGGCCGCCGAGGCCCCCGCAGCCGTCACCCTGACCCACGTCGAGGCGATGGCCGAACTGAAGCGCCTGCAGATTGCGCAGGACGAGATCAAGCAGCAGGCCTCCGGCAATTCGAACAACCCCAAGCTCGACGGGCTGGACGACGCCCTGCGCCAGCTGGCCGCCGATGTGGACAAACTGACCGCCACGCTGACCGCCCAGCGCGCCGCGCTCCAGGCCCAGCTCGATGTGCTCGGTCCGCCACCCGACGTGGGCACAGCCAAGGAAGCGCCCGCCGTGGCGCGGCAGCGTGCCGAGCTGAACGCGCGCAAGGCGCAGCTCGACGAGGAACGCAAGCAGACCGCCGACAGCCAGGAAAACATCGCCAACCTGAAGGATCAGGTGGCCAAGCTGCACCGCAGTCAGTTGCGCGACCAGCTCGCGCTGCGCTCGGACAGCATCCTCAATCCGCAGTTCTGGGCGCCGCTGGTCAAGCGCTCCGCCGAAGACCGCGAGCGGCTGGGCGCGCTGCGGGACGATGTGGTGCCGCTGCTGGCGCTGGCGTGGGAGCCCGCACAGCGCGTGGGCACGGTGCTGTGGCTGGTGTTCGCGCTGGCGGTGTGGTCGCTCGGTCGCCGGCTTTTGGAGCGCGGCGCGGCGTGGTTCTGCCTCACCCAGTTGCCCGAGACCCGGCTGCGGCGCAGCGCGCTGGCGCTGGCCACGGCCCTGACCACGGTGCTGACGACAGCGCTCGCGGCGCAGATCGTCTTCTCTACCTTCACGCGCGGCTACGAACTGACGCCGGAATTCCAGGAACTGATCGCCCAACTGGGCAAGCTGATGATGACCAGCGCGCTGATCGCCGGCCTGGGCCGGGCGCTGCTGTGCACCAAGCATCCGTCCTGGCGCCTGCCGGCGCTGGCCGACCCCGTCGCGCTGGCCATGAAGCCCTTCCCGACCGTGCTGGCCGGGCTGTTGCTGGTCTCGGGCACGCTCGAACTGCTGAGCCGCATGGCCGATACCAGCGTGCAGGTCACGCTCCTGGGCCGGGGGCTGGTCTCGCTGGTGGTGGTGCTGACCATCGGCGCCGCGCTGCTGCGCGCCAACCGCGTGCGGACCGAGCTGGCCGCCGCCGGGGAGCGCCCCGAGGCGCGCGCCACGCTGGCCGGGCTGATCCACGCCGCCGTGACGGTGGTGGTGATCGTGTCGATGGTGGCGCTGCTGATCGGCTATATCAGCGTGGCCCGCTTCCTGACCTACGAGCTGGTCTGGTTCGACATCGTCCTGTGCACGCTCTACCTGCTCACCCAGCTCACGCGCGATGTCTGCGAGACGATGTTCTCGTCGGCGCACCGAAGCGGGCGCGTGATCAAGCAGCTGTTCGGCGTGGACGACAGCCATCTGGACCAGGTGTCGACGGTGCTCTCCGGCATCGGCGCCAGCCTGCTGTTGCTGATGGCCGTGCTGGCGCTGCTGACAGGTGGCTTTGGCTCCACACCGGCCGACCTGCTCAACACGCTGCTGACCGTGCTCGGCGGCGAGAAGCTGCGCAGCCTGAATATCATGCCGGACCGCATCCTGAACGCGGTGATCGCGCTCGTGGTGGGGATCTGGCTGATGCGCGCCGTGCGCCGCTGGCTGGACCAGGAACTGCTGCCCAAGGTGTGCGGCGAGCCGGGCCTGCGCGCGTCCCTGATCACGCTGTTCAGCAATGTCGGCTACGTGCTGCTGGTGCTGCTCATGCTGTCGCTGCTGGGGGTGAAGTGGGAGAACCTGGCCTGGATCGTCAGCGCGCTGTCGGTGGGTATCGGTTTCGGCCTGCAGGAGATCGTGAAGAACTTCGTCTCGGGCCTGATCCTGCTGACCGAGCGGCCGGTAAAGGTGGGCGACATGGTCAGCCTGGCCGGCGTGGAGGGCGATATCCGCCGCATCAACGTGCGCGCCACCGAGATCCAGCTGGGCGACCGCTCGACGGTGATCGTGCCCAACTCGCAGCTGATCTCCCAGAACCTGCGCAACGTGACGATGAGCAACAGCACGCAGGGGGTGGCCACGCTCCAGCTGACCTTCCCGCTGAACATCGACCCCGAGGAGGTGCGCGACCTGCTGCTGGACGCCTACCGCGGGAACGAGGCCATCCTCGACATTCCCGCCCCCTCGGTCACGTTCAGCCAGCTGGCGCCGAACGGCATCACGCTGAGCGTGACGGGCTACGTGAACAGCCCGCGCATCGCCGCCAACACCAAGAGCGACCTGCTGTTCGAGATCCTCAAGCGGCTGCGCGCGGCCGATATCGCCCTGTCGGTGCCGCAGACGCTGCGGCTGGAGAACACCGCCGCCGCGCTGGGCACCTAGCCCACGGTCCGGGTCGGACACGGTGTAGAGTGCGGGAGGCCGCCAGCCGGCTGCCTCCCCTCCCCCCCTTCGACAAGGAACCGGACATGACGCTGCAAATCGACCGCCTCGACCATCTCGTCCTCAACGTGAAAGACGTGGAAACCAGCGCCGCCTGGTACGAGCAGGTGCTCGGCATGCAGCGCGAGGATTTCGCGTCGCGCACTGGCACGCGGGTGGCGGTGAAGTTCGGCCAGCAGAAGATCAACCTGCGCCCGGTGGGCGAAGACACCGTGGCGTGGTTCACCGGCGTGCACCCCACCGCCGGCAGCGACGACCTCTGCTTCATCACGCATATGCCGCCGGCCGAGGTCATGGCACACTTCCTGGCCCACCGGGTGCCGGTGGAGGTGGGGCCGGTGCAGCGCTCGGGCGCGCTCGGGCCGATGACCTCGGTCTACTGCCGCGACCCGGATGGGAATCTGGTCGAGGTGGCCAGCTATCCGGCTGCGACCTGATTGCGACCTGGCCGGCTTTTAAGTCTGTCTTAAGCTTCCGTACCTACAGTGGGGCCATCCCACCCACCACCACACAGGTGACGCGATGACCCCTCAAGATACCCAGGCACTCGACAACTTCCTGACCCAGCTGACGCAGGCCCGCCTGCAGGCCAAGGACCCGCAGGCCGCCGCGATGATCGCCGACGCCGTGGCGCGCCAGCCAGACGCCGCCTACCTGCTGGTACAGCGCGCCATGCTGCTCGACCACGCGCTGGCCGACGCCCGCGCGCAGATCGCCGGGCTGCAACAGCAAGTCCAGCAACTCCAGCAGGCGCAGGCCGCGCAGGGCTACGGCGCGCGCGGCTTTGCCGATGGCGACGTGGCCTGGGGCAACAGCGTCGGGCGCGGCGTGGCGCCGGCCGCTCCGGTCCAGCCGGTTTCCGTCGCCCCCGCAGCTCCGATGCAGCCGGCCCCGCCGGCGCGCGGCGGTTTCCTCAGTGGCGGGTTCGGCAGCGCGCTGGGCAGCATCGCCACCACCGCGGCCGGCGTGGCCGGCGGCGCGTTCCTGTTCCAGGGGATCGAACACCTGTTTAACGGCAGTGGCAGCGGCGCCGGTAACAGTGGCAACGGCTTCCTCGGAGGCCAGCCGTCGGAAACCGTCGTCAACAATTACTTCGACGATGGGCAGGGCTTCGGCAGCGGCACGGCCGACAGCGGCAACCTCGACGCCGGGCTGGACGACTACCTGGACGACTCGTCGCAGGTCTGAGGGCGGAGGAAGGTGGCGCTACACTGGCGCCACCGCCCACCTTCGCGAGCCCCTCATGTCCGAACAGCGCCTGCTCTATCCCCCGATCGAACCCTACGCCACTGGCATGCTGGATGTGGGCGACGGGCACGTGGTGTATTACGAACGCGTGGGCACGCCCGGCGCCAAGCCGGCCGTGTTCCTCCATGGCGGCCCCGGCGGCGGGATCTCGCCCGACCATCGCCGCCTGTTCGACCCGGCGCGCTACGACGTGCTGCTGTTCGACCAGCGCGGCTGCGGGCGCTCCACCCCGCATGCCGGGCTGGAAGCCAACACCACCTGGCACCTCGTGGACGACATCGAACGGCTGCGCGAACTGGCCGGCGTGGAGCGCTGGCTCGTGTTTGGTGGCTCGTGGGGGTCCTCGCTGGCGCTGGCCTATGCCGAGACGCATCCCGAACGGACCAGCGCGCTGGTGCTGCGCGGCGTGTACACGGTCTCGCAGGCGGAGCTGGACTGGTATTACCAGTACGGCGTCTCCGAGATGTTCCCGGACAAGTGGGCGCGCTTTCAGGCGCCTGTGCCGGAAGCCGAGCGCGGCAACATGATGGCCGCCTACCGCAAGCTGCTGACCGGCGCCGACGAGGCGAAGCAGCTTGAGGCCGCGCAGGCGTGGAGCGTCTGGGAAGGGGAAACCATCACGCTGCTGCCCAGCCCGGACAACAGCGCCAAGCATGCCGACGCGCATTTCGCGCTGGCCTTCGCCCGGCTCGAGAATCATTACTTCACGCACCGCTGCTGGTTCGAGGACGGCCAACTGTTGCGCGATGCGCATCGGCTGGCCGGCATCCCCGGCGTGATCGTGCATGGCCGCTACGACATGCCGTGCCCGGCGCGCTACGCGTTCGCGCTGCACGCCGCGTGGCCCGAGGCGGAGTTCCATCTGATCGAGGGTGCCGGGCATGCCTGGACCGAGCCCGCCATCATGGACCAGCTGATCGCCGCCACCGACAAGTTCGCCGTGCAGCCCTGACGACTGCCGGTTTCCGATGACTGCAAGGGCGTCGCCGCACGCCCGTGTTGGGTAGCTCACAGACCCCTCGCGCGCGTGTCCGGCGCGAGCTTTCCCCCCCCACGGCAGCGACCTATCCTGAACTCACGGGCGCCCCCGGCACCATGCGGCACCATGCGGCACCAAGCGGCGGCAGCCCGGATTCATCGAATGCGGGAGCGGTCATGACGCTGCGTAGCCTGTTGTTCATCGCCTCCATCGGACTCGCCTGGGCATCGCCCGCCCCGGCCGCCGGATGCCAGTACGACATGCAGTGCAAAGGGGAACGGATCTGCCAGATGGGGCAGTGCGTCTCCCCCGATGCCGAGGAGGCCGCCGAGCCCGCGCCCAAACCACCCGCCGCGCCCGCCGCCCGCGCCACCCCTGCCCCCGCGCCCGCCGCTGCCCCGCGCCTGTGCTGCACCGTCGCCGGCAAGCTCAAGCTGGCCCCCGGCACCGACAACGGCCTCGCGGCCGGCGAGGCCTGCCAGGGCATGACCAGCTCGGGCAAGCCCGTGCCGGGGTCGATCTGCTAAGGATTGGCGGAGCGACGCGCGGCGGCACGGGCTGGCCCTCGGCGCTCAGCTCGTCGTGGCGGTACAGCTGAAGTTTGCCGCGTCGTTCTGCTGCGCCTGCGTCGGATTGGCCGGCCCCGTGTACTTCGGATAGCTGCCGTAGACGCACACCGGCCGCGTGCGACCGTTGGTCGCCGTGGTGCTGGCGCCCTTGTTGCCGTCCGTCGCCACCAGGCCCGCCGGCGCCGCGCCGTTGACCACCCATCCGTCCAGCGCCGCGAGCCAGTCCACCGTGCTCTGGAACTGCCCGCTGCCGTGCCCAAAGCCCGGAATCAGGTAGAAGCGCGAGAACGTGTCCGCCGTGGCTTGCGTGTAGCGCTGCACGAGCCGCGTGTAGTAGTCGATCGAGTTATACGGCGTGATCGACGAATCGTTGGTGCCGTGGAACATCAGCACCTTGCCGCCCCTGGCGCGGAACGCGTCGAGGTCCACGTAGCTCGCGTCCAGCATGTCGCTGACCTGTGTGATGCGATTCTTCCAGTCGGCCGGATCGAAGCCCTGGATCGAATCGATCGACAGATTCCTGGTGATGATGTACCGCACCGTCGTGTCCGAGATGGTGTACTGGAACGCGTCGCCGCTGGGCGGGGTGCTATAGGCCGGCTTGCTGCCGAAGCCTTGCTCGGTGAACGTCGTGCCGTCCAGGATCGGCCACTTGCCGTAACTGCTGATGCCGCCAGGCAGCGTGAAGCCGAGGTTGAAGCGCGAGTTCAGGTGCGCCACCGTGGCGATCTGCGCGTCGGAGAGGCAGGTGTCCCCGGTGTCGGTGCCGCCGGCGCAGCGCAGCGGGTTGCTGACATCGGTCAGGACGAACTTGCTGGTGAGTGCGGTGCAAGCCGCGCCGTTGGGGTTGCTCACGACGCCGTCGGCCACGCCATCCAGCGTGTCGCAGGCATTCATCGCCGCCGTGAACAGCGTCTTCATCTTCGCCGCACTGATCCAGCCGGCACCGCCATTGAGATACAGCGCCTTGGCGAAGTCGTTGCTGGCCACGTGCATCATCGTCACGTTGTAGGCGGGATAGCCGGCCACCACGCCGTCGTAGTCCTCGGGGTAGAACTGCGCCGCAATCAGCGCCTCATGCCCGCCCTGCGAGCCGCCGACGAAGTAGCTGCGTGCAGGGGCAGCGCCATAGCGCGCCTTGACGATGGCCGCCACGGCGTCGTGCGTCTTCTTGATCTGCAGGCGCCCGAAGTTGGCGAGCGCCTCGTCGTTGAGCGCAAATGCGCCACCGCCCGAAGCATCGTGGCCGCTGTCGCTGCCGTAGGTGACGTAGCCCTGCCGGATGGCATTGGCCACGCTGGCCGGCTGCGCCGTGAACGCACCGTCGCCGGTGACGACAGTGCCGTCGAGCCCGCCACCGCCCATCTGCAGCGTCTTGCTGTTCCAACTGGTGGGCAGGTTGACCTGGAAGTTGATGTCGGGCGCCGTCACGTCGACGGGGCGGATCGCGCCGAGCACCTTGCAGTACTCGCCATTGACGTTGCCCGCGGCGTCGGCCGCGATCCATTGCGCCGACTGGACCACCGCGCCGCTGGTGCTCAGGCCGATGTCCGGCGCACCAATCCTCATCGTCGCCAAGGCGTTGCACTTCTCGGCGGCGCTGGCGTTGGCGGGTGTACTGGGGACGGTGGTCGTCGTGCTCTGGGAGGGGGTGGCGGCGTCATCGCCGCCACATGCGGCCAGCGACGCCGCGACTGCCGTGGCCAGCGAGAACGCGCCGACCGAGAAAACCTTTCGGGAATACGCCATGCTCAAGTCTCCTTCTCATCTCTTTTTGGACGACAACAGGCCACACCGTGCGCGCGGGGCGCACAGTGCAGTGGAAACCGTGAAGAGGGATGACGGGCCGCGCACGCGTCGTGGGCGACGCGGCGGGCCGGCTAGGTGGCGATCTACCTGGGCGTCGGGCCGCCGGCAGCCTGCCCGGCCCAGTCGGCGCCCTGGCCTGCCCCGCCGCTCACCGAGTAGAGCGCGCCGGGCGCGTTGCGGGTCTTCTGGAAGTCTTCGAGCGATTGCCCGCGCATCGCCGCGTAGATGTGGAGGTTCGAGACCCCACTGACGGCGCCGAGCTTCTCCAGCAGGAAGAAGATCACGCCGTAGTGGATCATGCCGCGCCAGTCGCGCCGGGTGATGAGGTCGCGCTCCTCGGCGGTGAGGTCGGCTTCGTCGAACGTGGCCGCCGGATCGGCCCGGAAACGCTCGCGGAACGCCGGCAGCACCAGCTGGTGCAGGTAGCGGTTGATGCGGTAGGCGCGCACGCTGGTTTCCAGCGAGAACGGGTAGGTGCCTTCCAGCTGCTCGATGCCGCGTAGCTGGTGGCCGATGCGTTCGCGCTGGCGCTCGGCCCGGGCTTCCTGCATCGCGCGGTCGTCGGCGGCATGGTTTTCGTAGACGGCTACGGCGATGCCAGTCATCGACGGCAGGTAGTAGTCGCGATGCTTGCATTCGATGCGGGCCGCCATCGCGCCGCGCATCACCATCCACATCACCACCTCGGCGCTCTCGAAACCGCCCAGGCGCGCGTAGTCGGCATGGGTCAGCTCAAGCAGCGCCTCCGGGTCGGACTCGAACAGGTCCAGGAACTTGTGGTCCCACGCGGTGTTGTTAAAGCCGCAGCGCTCGCCATGCACCTGGTGCGACAGCCCGCCGGTGGCCACCACGGCCACGCGCAGGTCTTCCGGATAGCTCTCCACCGCCCGGCGGATGGCCTGGCCAAGCTTGTAGCAGCGGCGCGCGGACGGCGCCGGGGCCTGCAGCACGCCCACCTGCAGCGGAATCACGCTGACCGGCCAGCCGGCCTCCGCGTCGTGCGGCACCATCACGGACAGCGGCGAGAAGCAGCCGTGATCCAGCGCCTTGTGCTGGAAGAACGACATGTCGAACTCGTCCGCCATCAGCGACGCGCCAACGTGCCGCGCCAGCGCCGGATGCCCGCTGACCGGCGGCAGCGCGCGCGGCCCGCCGCCCTCGTCGGCCGGCGACCACGACTCCCCCACGCCCAGCGCGAACGCCGAGTAGTGATCGAAGAAGAACGACGTGACGTGGTCGTTGTAGATGACCAGCAGGACGTCGGGCCTGGCTTCGGCCAGCCACGTGCTCACCGGCGCGTACGCCGCGAAAATGGGCGCCCAGGCGGGGTCCTGTTGCTTGCCTGCATCCAGGGCGAAGCCGATGGTCGGTGTATGGGAGGACGCAATCGCGCCGATGATGGTGGCCATATCAAGCTGTCAGGCAGTCACGGCGCGAGGCTGCGCCTTGGTGGAAACAATGGAGATCGCCGCCATGGTGGCGGGAATCGCCAGGATGGCGATCACCGCGCTGAAGCCCCAGCCCATGGACAGCAGCACGCCGCCCGCCATGGAGCCGGTGATGCTGCCGAAGCGGCCGATACCGAGCATCCAGCTTACGCCGGTTGCCCGCACCGGGGTCGGGTAGCAGGACGGGGCGAAGGCGTTCAGGCCGGTCTGCGCGCCGCTCATGCAGAAGCCGGCCATCAGCACGTAGAACGCGAACATGGCCGAGGTCACAGAGCCGGAGGCCAGCATCAGGATGAACACGGCGCCCAGCACGTAGGCGGTGCCGATCACGCGGCTCGGCGTGATGCGGTCCATCAGGAAGCCCACCACCAGCGCGCCAACGGTGCCGCCGAGCTGGAACAGCGCGGTGAGGTTGGCGGCACGGTCGATCGGCAGGCCGGCGTCCTTGATCAGCGTGGGCAGCCAGCCGCTCAGCAGGTAGATCACCAGCAGGCCCATGAAGTAGGTGATCCACAGCGACAGCGTCATGCCACGGAACGCGTTGGAGAGCAGCGTGCGCACCGGCTGCTTGCCCGAGACCTGGACCTCGCTGATGGTGAACGTCGTGTCCGGGGCGATGGTGCTGCCGCAGACACGGCGCAGCGTGCGCGCAATCCGCTCCGGCGACATGTTCTTCACGACCATGAAGCGCGCCGACTCCGGAATCAGCAGCAGGTAGATCGGCAGGCAGGCCAGCGGAATCGCGCCGCCCACCATCAGCACCGTGCGCCAGCCGTAGTGCGGCAGCAGCGCGGCGGCGCCGAAGCCCACCAGCGCCGAGCCGAGGTTGAAGCCCGTGAACATGGTGGCCAGCAGCATGCTGCGCGAGCGCTCCGGCACATACTCGGAGAGCAGCGTGGTGGTGCTCGGCATGGCGGCACCCAGGCCCAGGCCGGTCAGGAAGCGCAGGAAGGACAGCATCGCCACGCTGTCGGCAAAGCCGCTCAGCAGGTTGAAGGTGCCGAACAGCGCGATGGAGCCAATCAGCAGCTTCTTGCGGCCGAAGCGGTCCGACATCGGCCCCACCAGCAGCGCGCCGATGGCCAGGCCGATCGGGGCGGCGCTCATCACCATGCCGAAGGCGGCCTTGGAGATGCCCCACTCCCGGGTGATGTCCGGGGCCAGGAAGCCCATGATGGCCACGTCCATGCCATCGGTGGCCACGATCATGAAGCACAGCACCAGCAACAGCCACTGGTACCCCGACATTTTTCGCTCGTTGATATGGGCCCGGATATCGAGCCGTTGTCTGGTTGTCATGCCGTCTCCTGCAGCAAACCGCTCAGCGGTTCTTGTTATCGAGATGTCTAATCGCCGCGGGCGCGGCCCGCCGTGACGCAGCGGCTCACGGCAACGGCAGTCTACGTTTGGGGCGGCCGGGCAGTATTGCTTTCTGACTTGGGCCGCGTTGCCGTTTGCTTATCGGGACGGGAAAACGGGGGTGTGGGAACCCCTGATGTTGGCGGGCGAGGTGCCAGGGGTGTGCCGGGCGCCTCAGCGCCAGACGGCGCTGGACGCCCGCAGCTGGGCGATCAGCGCGTCGGCGCCAGGCGAGAGCCGCGCCCCCATCCGCGTGGTGATGCCGATGTTCCGGGAGGTGCCCGGCATCGGCAGGTCCAGCACGCGCAGCCAGCCGGCCTCGATCTCGTAGTGCAACTGGAGCGCGGACAGCGCGGTGACCATGTCGCCACGCAGCAGCAGGCCGCGCACCAGGGCGAGGTCGCCGGTTTCCACCAGCGGCTGCGGCAGGGGGTGGCCGTGGGCGGCGAAGACGTCGTCCAGCGCCTGGCGCGAGGGCGAGCCGCCGCGCGAGACCACCCACGGGTACGGCGCCAGATCGTCGAGCGAAAGCCGCTTGCGGCTGGCCAGCGGATGCGCGGCGCGCGCAATCAGCGAGATGCGATCCTCGAACAGCACTTCGGTGGCCAGCCCCTGCGACGGGTCCGGACGCAGCGCGCCGAGGATGAAATCGATGCGGCCGCTGAGCAGGCCGGCCGTCAACTCCTCATAGGGGCTTTCCAGCGACTGGAAGCGCAGCTTCGGATGCCGCCCGTGGACCTCGGCAATGGCCATCGGCAGCAGTTGGGTCCGCCCCAGCGGCAGCGCGCCGATGGTCACCGCGCCTTCCAGCACGCCCTGCAGCGCCGCCATGTCCGCGCGGATATGGCGCAGATCGGCCAGCGCGCGCTCGAAGCGCACCACCCAGCGCGCGCCGTGGTCGGTCGGCACCATGCCGCGCGCCGTGCGCGTGAAGATCTGCTGGCCCAGCGCATCCTCGAGCCGGGCAATCGCCTGGCTCACCGCCGACTGCGACACCCCGATGGCCGCCGCCACGCTGGGCATGTGGTGCACCTCCGCCAGCAGCGCGGCCACCTCCAGGCGCCGTTCATTGTGCAGCGCTTCCAGGCTGGCCACGGGGGCGCCCTGCCGGCCCCGCATGCGCATGGCGTCGTCGCGCACCTCGCGCAGCGCGGCCTCGATATGCTGCGCCCGCACCAGCACGATCTCCCCCGCCCGCGTCAGCAGCATGCCGCGCCCCTTGCGCTCGAACAGCGCCACGCCCAGCGCCGATTCCAGCGCGGCCACGGAGCGGGCGATGGCCGACGAGGCCCGGTGCAGCGATTCCGACGAACGGCGCACGCCCCCTGCCGCCGCGACTCCGGCGAAGACGTGGAGGTGATGCAGGCTGACGGTATCGGTGGAGAGCATGGGGGCGGATCGGGGCGGAGGGCTGGGGCGGTTGGCCGGTTGGCACCCGGCGCGATAAGCAGATTAGAACAGTTGTCATGCGACATCGCAACCAAGCCCGCCGGGTGCGCGCCGATACTCGCTGCACCTTGTCGTACCCGGAAACCCGCCGCCCATGACGCACGCTTTCACCCTGGATTCGGATCTGCGCGCCGTGCCCTGCATGCTGATGCGGGGCGGCACCTCGCGCGGCCCGTTCTTCCTCGCCAGCGACCTGCCGGCCGACATCGCCGCGCGCAACCGCGCCCTGCTGGCCGCCATGGGCAGCCCCGACCCGCGCCAGATCGACGGCCTGGGCGGCGCACATCCGCTGACCAGCAAGGCCGGCATCGTCACGCGCGGCAAGCCCGGCCAGGCCGACCTCGATTTCACGTTCGCCCAGTTGCAGCCGGCCAACGACACCGTGGACACCACGCCGAACTGCGGCAACATGCTCGCGGCGGTGCTCCCGTTCGCGCTGGAGAGCGGCCTGCTGGCCGCCGAAGGCGACGTGACCCGCGCGCGTGTGCTGACGCGCAACACCGGCATGCTGTGCGACATCACCATGCAGACGCCCGGCCGCAGGCCGCGCTATGCCGGCGACGCCCATCTCGATGGTGTGCCGGGCACCGCCGCGCCCATCGTGATCGACTTCCTCGACACGGCCGGCTCGGTGTGCAGCGCGCTGCTGCCCACCGGCAACGCCATCGACACCCTCGCCATCCGCGACCCGCAGACCGGCGAGCCGCTTCGCGTGGCCGCCACGCTGATCGACAACGGCATGCCGATGGTGCTGCTGCGCGCCGCCGATCTCCAGCGCACCGCCTACGAGTCCGTTGCCGAACTGAACGCCGACAGCGCGCTCAAGGCGGTGATCGAGGCGCTGCGGCTGGTGGCCGGCGAGAGGATGGGCCTGGGGGACGTGTCGGCCAAGAGCTATCCGAAGATGTGCCTGATCGCGCCACCGCGCGACGCCGCCGCGAGCATCGCCACGCGCTGCTTTATCCCCCGCGTCTGCCACGAGGCGATTGGCGTGCTGGCCGCGATCACTGTCGGCACCGCCTGCGTGCTGCCGGGCACCGTCGCGGCGGGCGTAGCCGTGCTGCGCGGCGCCGGGCCGGTCCACACCATCAGCGTGGCGCACCCGACCGGCGAATTCACCGTAGAACTCGAGACCGACCCGGCACGCCCGGGGTCGATCGTCAGAAGCGCGCTGGTGCGTACCGCGCGTCCCATCATGCGCGGCGAGGTGCTGATTCCCGCCAGCGCGTGGCCCCTCCCCTGACTGGATTTCGGACTGGACCTGTAACGCATGATCATCGACTGCCACGGCCATTTCACCACGGCACCCAAAGCCCTCGAAGCCTGGCGCCAGCGCCAGATCGCCAGCCTGACCGCGCCGGCGCTGGCGCCCTCGCCGGACGCCCTGCACATCAGCGACGACGAACTGGCCGAGGCCATCGCCCAGAACCAGCTGCGGCTGATGCGCGAGCGCGGCTTGGACCTGACGATCTTCTCCCCGCGCGCCTCGTTCATGGCGCACCACATCGGCACCTTCGAGACCAGCGCCACCTGGGCGGCCATCTGCAACACGCTCTGTTACCGGGTCAGCCAGCTGTTTCCCGATCACTTCGTCGGCGCGGCCATGCTGCCGCAGTCGCCGGGCGTGGACATCGCCACCTGCATTCCCGAGCTGGAACGCTGCGTGCGCGACTACAACTTCGTCGGCGTGAACCTGAACCCGGATCCCTCGGGCGGCCACTGGACCTCGCCGCCGCTGTCGGACCCGTACTGGTTCCCGATCTACGAGAAGCTGGTCGAGTACGACCTGCCGGCGATGATCCACGTCAGCACGAGCTGCAACGCCTGCTTCCACACCACCGGCGCGCACTACCTCAACGCCGACACCACGGCCTTCATGCAGGTGCTGACCAGCGACCTGTTCCGGCGCTTCCCGACCCTGAAGTTCGTGATTCCGCACGGCGGCGGCGCGGTGCCCTACCACTGGGGGCGCTTCCGGGGGTTGGCGCAGGAGATGAAGCTGCCACCGCTGCGCGAGCACCTGCTCAACAACGTGTTCTTCGATACCTGCGTCTACCACCAGCCCGGCATCGACCTGCTGACGCGGGTGATGCCGGTCGAGAACGTGCTGTTTGCCTCCGAGATGATCGGCGCCGTGCGCGGCATCGATCCGGAGACCGGCCACTACTACGACGACACGCGCCGCTACATCGACCAGGCCGCGCTGACCGACGCCGAGCGCCAGCTGATCTACGAAGGCAACGCGCGGCGGGTCTACGGGCGGCTGGATGCCCAACTCAAGGCCAAAGAGCAGGCCAGGGAGCAGCGCACGGCCAGCTAGAACGATCTTTCACACGAGCCTTAAAAAAAACATAAGGGGAGAAGCATGAAACTGGGAAAACTGGGAAAACGAGGAACGGCGGCAGCGGCGCTTGCGCTGGCGGCCGGCGTGCCGGCGGTGACGAGTGCACAATCCGTCACCTTGTACGGGGTGGTCGACACCGGGGTCGAGTACATCAACCACGTCGGCGCGGCCGGCAACTCCGTCGTCAAGATGGCCAACCTGAGCGGCACGGTGCCGTCCCGCTGGGGCCTGCGCGGCACGGAGGACCTCGGCAGCGGCATGAAGGCCAACTTCGTGCTGGAGTCCGGCTTCGCGCCGGACAGCGGCACCTCCAACCAGGGCGGCCGCCTGTTCGGCCGGCAGGCGTGGGTGGGTCTCTCCAGCAACTGGGGGCAGGTCAGCTTCGGCCGCCAGTACACCATGCTGTTCTGGGCCACGCTGGACTCGGACATCCTCGGGCCGAACGCCTACGGCTCCAGCTCGCTCGACAACTATCTCCCCAATACGCGCGCCGATAATTCGATCGCCTACAAGGGCAAGTTCGGCGGCTTCACGGTGGGCGCCACTTACAGTTTCGGGCGCGATACGGTGAACGCCGGCCCGAGCCCCTCCGGCGCCAACTGCGCCGGCGAGAACGCGGCGGACAGCAAGGCGTGCCGCGAATGGTCGGCGCTGCTGATGTACGAGACCAACTGGTGGTCGGTGCACGCCGCATACGATTCCCTGCGCGGCGGCCCCGGCGCCTTTGCCGGGCTGACCTCGAGCGGACTCAAGGACGACCGCCTCTCGCTGGGCGGCTACATGCTGGTCGGCAAGGCCAAGGCCGGCCTCGGCTGGATCGGCCGCCGCAACGAGGCGCTGGCCGCCCCGCGCAGCAACCTGTTCTACGCGGGCGTGGCGTACGACATCGCACCGGCCGTCACGCTGGCGGCGGAGGGCTACTATCTCCAGTACCGCCACAGCAACGACAAGGCCTGGCTGGGCGCGCTGCGCGCCAGTTACGCGTTCTCCAAGCGCACGTCCGTCTATGCCACCGGCGGCTATATCGACAATCATGGTTCGCTGTCGCTGTCCGTCGACAGCGCGTCTACCGGGGCCAACCCGGTGGCGGGCGGCAACCAGCTCGGGGCAATGGTGGGGGTCAAGCACACATTCTGATGTGCAAGAGCGGTAGCAAATAGCAGCCACAGTGGTAGCGGCATGCGGGCCCCGCCCCCCTTGGGCGGGGTTCCGTAGCCTGGTCCCGGCCAAAGTGCAGTAAAAAGCCAATGAATACTTTGGCGGGCCGATGTGACTGTTTTCGCGGAGGGTGACGCACTGGTTGTACCTGCCGGATCGCTGGTCTAGACTGCACTCGGCGGCCTGTCAGGAGACCAACGATGCTGCCTACGCCCCTCTCGGAACGGATGCTCTCCCGCGGCATGCTCGACGTGCTGATACGGGCCGGCCTGATCGCCGTGCTCTCGGTGTTCTGCTTCCGGATCTTCTACCCCTTCCTCGACCTCGTCCTGTGGTCGGTCATCCTCGCCATCACGATCTATCCGCTACACGTCCGGCTACGCGCCCGCATGGGCAACCGCAGCGGCCGTGCGGCCACGCTCATCGTCCTGCTCTCGCTGGCGTTGATCATGGTGCCGGCCTACCTGCTCGGGATCGCGCTGCTCCAGTCAGCGGAGGAGGCCATGAACGCCGTGCGCGGCGGCAACATGCGCATTCCGCAGCCGCCGGACTTCGTGGCCGGCTGGCCGCTGATCGGTCAGCGCCTGCACGATGTCTGGATGCAGGCCGCCACCGACATGACCAGCCTGGTGCAGAAGTTCCTGCCCGAGTTGCGCGACACGAGCCTGCTGCTGCTGGGCAAGCTGGCCGGGCTGGGTGTGGCCATGCTGGTGTTCATCTTCGCGCTGATCATTGCCGGCGTGATCATGGCCTATGGCGAGACAGGACACCGCAGCTCGGAGCAGATCGCCTCGCGCATCTTCGGGCTGGACCGTGGGCCGCGCATCGCCGCGCTGTGCACCGCCACCATCCGCGCCGTGGCGCAGGGCGTGGTGGGCATCGCCTTCATCCAGATGCTGCTGATCGGCATCGGCTTCATCATGAAGGGCGTGCCGGGCGCCGGGGTGCTGGCGCTGGTGGTGCTGCTCCTGGGCATCATGCAGCTGCCGGCCACGCTGATCACCCTGCCCGTGATCGCCTACGTGCTCTACAAGGAAGGGCCGAACGTGGCGACCATTACCTTCGCGATCTACGAGTTCATTGCCGGGCTGGCCGACAACGTGCTCAAGCCACTGATGCTTGGGCGTGGCGTGGATGTGCCGATGCCCGTGGTGCTGATCGGCGCCCTGGGCGGCATGGTCACCGGAGGCGTCATCGGCCTGTTCATCGGCCCCGTGATGCTGTCCGTAGGCTATCGACTGTTCTGGCTGTGGGTAGAAGAGCCGCCCGTGGCCAGCGAGCCCGTGGCCATCGAGGTGGTGTCCGGCGCGCCCCTGCCCGGCGCACCTGGCACACCCACCGTTGCCCCCGTAGAGATCCCGCGGGCCTGACGCGGACGTGCGCGTCCATGCCCGGCCCGCTCCGCACAAGGCATCTGGTGCTGCTTGGCGTCTGTTGCCTGCACGGCTGCGCGCGGCTGGGCCCCGACATGACGCCACAGCGCGAGGACTGGACCGCGACTTGGCGCAGCGAGGCCATCGACACGGTCACGGAAACCGGCGCGCAGCCTGACCTCCGCGAGTGGTGGCAGGTCTTTGCCGACCCGGCGCTCGAACGGCTTATGGCCGAGGCCGATGCCCACAATGCCGGGCTTCAGATTGCCGGCCTGCGCGTGCTGGAGGCGCGCGCCCAGCTTGGCATCGCGCAGGCTGGCCGCTTTCCGCAGGTGCAGCAGGTGGGCGCCGACGTGCTGTACACGGACCGCCGCCAGTCCGGCGGCCGAAATCCCACCAACAGCCGCTTCTGGCAGTACAGCGCCAACTTCGATATCGGCTGGGAACTGGACTTCTGGGGACGCTTCGCGCGCGCCATCGAGTCCGCCGATGCCGCCTACTTCGCCGCGCAGGCCAATCGTGACGATGTGCTGGTCCTGCTCCACGCGCAGATGGCCGAGACCTACTACGCGCTGCGCACGGCCGAAGCGCGCCTGCGCATCGCGCGGGACAACGCGGCGCTGCAGCATCGCAGCTTCGAGATCACCGAGAAGCTGTTCCGCAGCGGCCAGACCGACGAACTGGACCTGCAGCAGGCGCGCACCCAGTACCTCGGCACCCTGAGCACCATTCCCGAATTCGAAGGCCAGATCCTGCGCACGCGCAACGCGCTGGCCGTGCTGATCGGCCGCCCGCCCGGCACGCTGCCGAACCTGCCGGAGCTGGCCGCGCACGAGGGCGAGCTGCCGCTGATCGGCCGTGCCGTGCTGCAGGACGTGCCCGCCAACCTGCTGCTGCGCCGGCCCGACGTGCGCGCCGCCGAATGGCAGATCGCCGCGCAGTCGGCGCTGATTGGCGTGGCGCTGGCGGACCTCTATCCGTCGCTGACGCTGATCGGCAGCATCGGCTGGTCCGCCAGCACGCTCGGCGGCACGCCCAACAACTTCACGCTACTGGGTGGGCCGAGCCTGCGCTGGAACGTATTCGACTACGGACGCATCCGCAACAACGTGCGGATGCAGGACGCGCGGCTCCAGCAGCTGATCGTGGCCTACCAGGAGAGCGTGCGGCAGGCCGCG
The DNA here is from genome assembly GCF_900115455.1 of Cupriavidus sp. OV096. Classification (NCBI taxonomy): domain Bacteria; kingdom Pseudomonadati; phylum Pseudomonadota; class Betaproteobacteria; order Burkholderiales; family Burkholderiaceae; genus Cupriavidus; species Cupriavidus sp. OV096. The sequence goes on along the minus strand of NZ_FOWM01000005.1, from coordinate 122,532 downwards.
CGCGAGGCCGACGACGCGGCGAGCGGGCTGATCAAGGCGTTCGAGCGGGACGTGATCCTGCGCGATGCGGCCATTTCGGCGCGGCGCTCGCTGACGCTGGCCAATGCGCTGTACCGCGAGGGCTATTCCGATTTCCAGCGCGTGCTCGACGCGCAGCGCGCGCTGTCGGCCCAGCAGGACACCTATCTGGTCAACCGCGGCAGCGCCGTGTCGAACCTGATCGCGCTGTACAAGGCGCTCGGCGGCGGCTGGCACACGGACCAGATGCTCGTGGACGCCGCCACGCGCACCCAGATGCAGCAGCGCACCGACTGGGGCGTGCTGCTCGACGAACCGCGCCGCGTACCCACCGGTGCCGCCCCATGACAGACACCACGCAGGCCCCACCCCCGCCGACCTCGCCAACCGCTCCGCCTCCGCCCGCCGATCCGGCGCGCAAGGGCATCCGCTGGGTCGTCGTGCTGATCGTGATCAGCCTGGTCTGGTACCTGCTCGCCGACCGGCTCACTCCCTACACCCAGCAGGCGCGGATCCAGGCGTTCATCGTGCCGGTGGCCTCGGAGGTGTCCGGCCGCGTCACGCGCGTGCATGTGCGCAACAACCAGGACGTGCAGGCCGGCGCCATGCTGTTCGAGGTGGACCCGGGGCAATATCGGATTGCCGTGGACCGCGCCCGTGCGGACCTGGAGGCCACGCGCCGGCAGATCGGGGCCAGCACGGCCGGCATCGAATCGGCACGCGCCTCGCTGCGCGCCGCGCAGGCGCTGGAGGTCAAGGCGCGGCAGGACAGCGACCGGCTCGAACGGCTCTATCGGGAGGACGCCGGCACCATCTCGCTGCGCCGGCTCGAAATCGCCCGTGCCGATCTGGAACAGGCCACCAGCAAGGTGGCGGCGTCCCGCGCCGAGGTGCAGCGTGCGATCGAGCAGGAAGGCGGCAGCGCGGAAGACAACGCCAAGCTGCGCAGCGCGGCGGGCGCGGTGGAGAAGGCCGAACTCGACCTGTCGAACACCCAGGTGCGCGCGCGTTCCGCCGGGCTGGTGACGGACCTGCGCACCGATACCGGCCAGTTCGCCGCCGCCGGCAACCCGGTGATGACGCTGATCACGATCCACGACATCTGGGTCACGGCCGAGATGACCGAGAACAACCTCGGCCATGTGCAGCCCGGCACGCCGGTGTCGGTGGTGCTCGACGCCCTGCCGGGGCGCATCTTCGAAGGCCGCGTGCGCAGCGTCGGCTATGGCGTCAGTGTCGGGCAACCCGCCCCGCCCGGCACCCTGCCCACGGTGCAGAACAGCCGCGACTGGCTGCGTCCGGCGCAGCGCTTCCCGGTGGTCATCGAACTGGATACGGCGGAGCTGCGTGGACTGACCGGCATCCGCATCGGCGGCCAGGCCGAAGTCATGGCCTTCCCCACGCAGGGCAATCCGCTCAATCCGCTGGGCCGCGCGTTCCTCTACGTGATGAGCTGGCTGTCCTACATCTATTGATCGCCCACGCGCCGCCATGCCTCTCGCCCGCCCACCCCGGCAGCAACGTCCCATCCGGCTGGCGTTCGGCACGGCGCTGTGCATGGCGATCAGCTTCGGGCTGGCGCTGCCCGTGCCGATGCTCGCGCCCGTGCTGTGCGCCTTCCTGCTGGCGATGGTCAACCAGCCGCTGTCCTGGAAGGCCGGCGTGGCGCTGACGCTACTGGTCATGCTGACCACCGGCGTGGGCCTGCTGCTGATTCCCCTGTTGCAGTACGCGCCGTTCAGCGGCGTGCTGGTGGTCGCGCTGGGGCTGTTCGTCACCTTCCGCTATGGCCTGCGCGGCGGGAGCAACCTCGTGGGGACCTTCCTCGCCGTCGGCCTCACCTTGATTCCCTCCGCCGGCGTATTCGAGTTCAGCCTGGCGCTGGAGGTGGTCAGCGCGCTGGCCAAGGGCATGCTGATGGCGGTGGCGGTGCTGGCGCTCTGCCACTGGCTGTTTCCGGAGGCCGGCGGCGCGGCGGCGCCCAAGCCCGCTGCGCTGCCCGAACTACAGGCCACGTGGATTGCCCTGCGCGCCGCGCTGGTGGTGATGCCCGCGTTCCTGCTGGCGCTGACCGACCCGTCTGGCTATACCCCGGTGTTGATGAAGGCCGTGAGCCTGGGTCGGCAGACCTGCACGACCACCGCGCGCGACGCCGGGCGCGAACTGCTCGGCTCCACGCTGCTCGGCGGCGTGCTGGCCATCCTGTTCTGGTGCGCGCTGAGCCTGTTCGTGCACCTGTGGATGCTCTTCCTGTGGATGCTGCTGTTCGCGCTGCTGCTGGCGCGCAAACTCTACCGGCTCAGCCCCACGCGGCTGACGCCCGGGTTCTGGCTCAACACCCTCGTGACGCTGATCATCCTGCTGGGCCAGTCGATCCAGGACAGCGCCGCCGGCAAGGACGTCTACACGGCCTTCGCCGTGCGGATGGCGCTGTTCATCGGCATCACGCTGTATGCGTGGGGGATGGTTTACTGGCTCGAACGCAGCCGCTGGGCGCAGGCCGAGGCGCACCCCTCCGCCACGCCGCCACCCGGGTAAACACGGGCGATCTGGCACCCCGGACTTGCGAGCCATTTAGTTATACTCCATAACAATTTCGGCATCGCAGATAACGGCCACCGGCGCGCCACGCCCGGACAAAAGGCCGCGGAGGAGACCATGAAGACCCCGAAGATCGCCATCGCCGGCGGCGGCATTGGCGGGCTGACGCTCGCCTTGCTCTGCCATCGGCACGGCATGGATGTGGAAGTCTGGGAAGCCAGCGAGCAGATCCGCCCGCTTGGCGTCGGCATCAACCTGCTGCCGCATGCGGTGCGGGAACTCGCCGCGGTGGGGCTGCAGGACGCGCTGGCCGAGATCGCCATCGAGACATCCTCCCTTTCCTACTACAACAAGCTCGGGCAGCAGATCTGGCACGAGCCGCGCGGCATGGCCGCTGGCTATGCCTGGCCGCAGTTCTCGGTGCATCGCGGGCAGTTCCAGATGTTGCTGTACGAGACGGCGGTGCAGCGGCTGGGCGCGGACCGGGTGCATACCGGCCATGCGATCGAATCCATCGCCTCGGTGGGCGGCGGCAAGGCGGGCGAGCGCGCGCGCTTCGTGCTGCGGCGCCGCAGCGACGGCGCCACCGTCGAGGCCGACGCCGACGTGCTGGTGGGCGCCGACGGCATCCACTCGGCCGTGCGCCGGCACTTCTATCCGACCGGCGACGCACCGCGCTTCTCCCGCCGCCTGCTCTGGCGCGCCACCACCGAGGCCGCGCCCTACCTCGATGGGCGTTCGATGTTCATGGCCGGCCATCAGGACCAGAAGTTCGTCGCCTATCCGATCTCCGCGCCGCTGCACCGGCAGGGCCGCTCGCTGATCAACTGGATTGCCGAGCTGCGCGTGCCGGACAGCTACCCGGACGAGCCGCCGCGCAGCGACTGGAACCGCGAGGTGGACAAATCCGTGTTCCGCGACGCCTTTGCCGACTGGCGCTGGGACTGGATCGACATTCCCGCGCTGATCGACGGCGCGCCGGCCATCTACGAGTTCCCGATGGTGGACAAGGACTGCCTGCCGCGCTGGACCTTCGGCGGCGTGACGCTGCTGGGTGATGCGGCGCATCCGATGTACCCGATCGGCTCCAACGGCAGCGCCCAGGCGATTGTCGATGCCCGCTACCTGACCGACTGCCTGCTCGGCCACGCCGACCTGGACTACGCGCTGCGCGAGTACGAGGCGGAACGGCTGCCGCGCACCGCCGGCATCGTGCTGCGCAACCGGATGAACGGCCCCGAGCAGGTCATGCAGATGGCCGAGGAGCGCGCGCCGCAGGGGTTTTCCCAGATCGATGCGGTGATTCCGCGCGCCGAGCTGGAGGCCATCGCCCAGCGCTACAAGAACCTGGCCGGCTTCGGCCAGCAGCAACTCCAGGCCGACGCCCCGCGCGCCTGACATCACAACAAAACAGGGAGACAACATGAAGCCGCACCCCATCCGCCTCAGCCTGAATGCCCTGCCGGCCCTGCTGCTGGCCGCCGGCCTCGCCCATGCCGAGGTCACCGTCGGCGTCAGCATTTCCTCGACCGGCCCGTCCGCCTCGCTCGGCATTCCGCAGAAGAACACCATGCCGTTCCTGCCCGAGACCATCGGCGGCGAGAAGATCCGCTACATCCTCATGGACGACGCCTCGGACCCCACGCAGGGCACCAAGGTGGCGCGGCGCTTTGTGACCGAGGACAAGGTCGACATCATCCTGGGCTCGTCGTCGGTGGCGCCGTCCATCGCCATCTCGGAAGTCGCGGACGAGAGCCAGACCGTACAGCTCGCCTTCTCGCCCATCGAACTGAAGCCCGGGCGCGGCGCGTGGACCTACCGGCTGGCCCAGCCAGTGAAGCTGATGGCCGACGCAGTGGCCGCCCGGGCGCAGGCCAATGGCGTCAAGAGCGTCGCCTTTATCGGCTTTGCCGACGCCTACGGCGAAACGTGGCTCAAGGAGTTCACCAGCGCCGCGTCGGCGAAGGGCATCCGCATCCTGGCCACCGAGCGCTACGCGCGCTCCGACACCAGCGTGACCGCCCAGGTGCTCAAGATGATGGCTGCCAAGCCTGACGCGATGCTGATTGCCGGCGCCGGCACCGGCGCGGCGCTGCCGCACACCACGCTGCGCGAGCGCGGCTACACCGGCCCGGTCTACCAGACGCACGGCGCGGCCACGCGCGACCTGATCCGCATTGGCGGCAAGGCTGTCAACGGGGCGATCCTGCCGGCGGGGCCGGTGATCGTGGCCGAGCAGCTGCCGGCGGACAGCGCGCCGCGCAAACCGGGCCTCGACTACGTCACGCGCTACGAGAAGCAGTACGGGCCGGAAACCCGCACACAGTTCGGCGCCCATCCGTATGACGCGGGGCTGGTGCTGCAGCGCATCGTGCCAGTGGCGCTCAAGCACGCCAAGCCGGGCACGCCCGAGTTCCGCAAGGCGCTGCGCGACGCCCTGGAAAGCGAGCGCGACATCGTCGTCTCCCACGGCGTACTGAACTACACGGCGCAGGACCATTTCGGCTTCGACAATCGCGGCCGAGTGATGCTGACCATCGACAACGGCAACTGGAAGCTGCTGAAATGACGCTCGCCCTGCCCACGCCGGCGCTGGAACTGGTGGCGGACTTTGAGATCGCGGTGGCACCCGCCACGGATCTCGGCGCCGGGCCGCTCGGCCAGCGCCGCGTGATCCCGATCCTGTCCGGCACGGCGTCCGGGCCGTTGCTCAATGGCCGCATCCTGCCCGGCGGCGCGGACTTCCAGCTGATCCGCCCCGGCAGCGGCGACGGCTGGACCACGGCCGACATCGAAGCGCGCTATGTGCTGGAAACCGACGACGGCGCGCGCATCTATATCGTCAACGCCGGCGTGCGCAGCGGCACGGAGGCCGATATCGCCCAGCTCAACGCGGGCGGCACGGTGGACCCGTCCCGCCTCTATTTCCGCACCGCACCACGCTTCGAGACCGCCACGCCCGCCTACCTCTGGCTGATGCGCCACACCTTCGTGGCCACTGGCGCGCGCTACCCGGACCGCGTGGTGCTGCGCTATTTCGTCGTGCGCTGACGATGACGGCAACAGGTAAGGGGTCTAGCACGCGCAAGACGCGCGAGCCGCTGGCGCCGGATCCGGCCCTCGGCGAGGGCGCAGACGGCGAGGGGCACTTCAACCCCCATCTGCCCGACGTGGACTACGGCGTGCTGGACACGCTGACCGGCTACGCCATCCGCCGCGCGCAGATCCGCATCTACGAGGATTTCGTCCGTTCGCTCGCGGCGTGGCAGATCACGCCGCCGCGTTTCTCGGCGTTGCAGATCATCGCGCGGAATCCCGGCGTGCGGCTGACGGACCTCGCGCGCATCCTCGGCATCGCCCGCTCCGGGGCGGTGATGCTGTTCGATGCGCTCGAAGCCATGCAGCTGGTCGCGCGCGAGCCTTCGCCCACGGACCGGCGTGCGTACGCGCTGGCGCTGACGGCCACGGGCCGCCAGACGCTGGCCGCCGTGACCGAGGCGGTCTGCGACCACGACGCCCGCATCGGCGCGCAGCTCTCCGAGGCAGAGCGGCAGACGCTGCTGCGCCTGCTGGACAAGCTGGCGCCGGGCGAACCCTAGCCGTCTTACGTGGCCGCGATGGCCCCGACAGCCGCCGCCAGCATCAGCATCAACGCCGCCGCGCGCTTGCGCGTGATGGCGCCGGTGACCTGGCCCCTGGCGCGCAGGCGGCGCAGCAGCCGCCCATCGAGGTTGATCCGCGCCAGCAAGCGCGTGGCCAGGCGCAGGCCGACAGGCACCTCGCGCCGGCAGATCGCCACCTTGCGTACGTACTGGTCTACCTCCCAGTACCACGTGGTATGCGCCGGAAAGTAGCCAATCGAGCCAGCCCGCAGCGTGTGGGTGCGCCCGTGGGCATCCGTCACGCGGGTCTCGCCTTCGAGGATGTAGACGATCTCGTCGAGCGCGTAGTGCCACTCGAAGGCGCCTTGTGTGCAGTCCCACACAGAGGTCCAGGCAAGTTCATCCGCCGCGGTCGAATGCTCGCTGTAGTGCGTCACGGGTTGGCCGCTGCGCACCCAGCCGGGCTGGATCTCGCAGGGCTTCATCGGGAGGGCACTGGCCTTGCTGAAGGCCCCGGTTTCGCGAATGGATGCAGGTGCCTGGTCAGCTCCGTGGGCCGCCATATGCTCGTCTTTCATCGGCAATCATTCCTGTTTGAGGTTGCTGACCGACGAAAGATAAGCCAGCGTGACACCCGCGCTCCGTGCGGGGCCGCACCATCGGTGACATTTGGAACAACAGTTTGGAACGGGGGTCCGAATCCGGCGTGCGCGGCGCCCGCCGGTGGCTTAAGGTATGCAGATGCGGACATTTTCCTACCAGCACGATCCGGCGCAGCGCGTGAGCGCGCTCGACTGGGACGCCATCACGCAAGACCTCGACGCGCAGGGCTGCGCGACCATCCCGGGCCTGCTCTCGGCCGCCGAATGCGACGCCCTGGCGGCGCGCTACGACGAAGACGCCCTGTACCGGTCGCACATCGTCATGGGCCGGCACGGCTTCGGGCGGGGCGAGTACAAGTACTTCCGCTACCCGCTGCCGCCGCTGGTCGAAGGGCTGCGCACGGCGCTCTATCCGCATCTGGTGCCCGTAGCCAACCGCTGGCACGCGGCCATGGGCATCGAACGGCAATTTCCGCCCGAGCACGCCGCCTTCCTCGACGCGTGCCACCGCGCCGGCCAGCGCCGGCCCACGCCGCTGCTGCTGGCCTATGGCGAGGGGGACTACAACTGCCTGCACCAGGACCTGTACGGCGCACGGGTGTTCCCGCTCCAGGTGGCGATCCTGCTGTCGGCGCCCGGCACCGGCTTCACCGGCGGCGAGTTCGTGATGACGGAGCAGCGCCCGCGCATGCAGTCGCGCGCGGAAGTGGTGGCGCTGGCGCAGGGCGACGCGGTGGTCTTCGCGGTCAGCCAGCGGCCCGTGCAGGGCACGCGCGGGCCCTACAGGGTGAACATGCGTCACGGCGTGAGCCGCCTGCGCTCGGGCATGCGCCACACGCTCGGCATCATCTTCCACGACGCCGAGTGACCGGCGGCGGCGCTACAATGCCCGCTTTCCCGACCCAACCGATAGCCGCCCATGCTTCCCGACGCCGAAGCCCTGCGCCTGCTCGTCACGCGCACCATGCCGTTTGGCAAGCACAAGGGCACGCTGATTGCCGACCTGCCCGGCAACTACCTGAACTGGTTCGCGCGCGAGGGCTTCCCGCCCGGCGAGATTGGCCGCCTGCTGGCGCTGATGCACGAACTCGACCACAACGGGCTGTCGGACCTGCTCAAGCCGCTGCGGGAAGGCGCCGGGCGCATCCCCCTCCCCAAGAAAAACGGGCCGCGCTAAGGCGGCCCGCTCGGGTGCATCGCCGTACGGCGATCCGTGATCAGTTGGCCGGCATCGAATCCGGCGGCAGTTGGTAGCTCCACGTCTCGCTGAGCACCTTGTCGCCGGAAACCAGCGCCTCGCGCATCTCCACCACCTTCTTCGGGTCCTTGACCTTGATCCGCAGCGTCACCCGGTAGCCCTTGGTCACCGGGTTCGGCTGCAGGATGTTCTCGATGACCTCGGCGTTGTCGCTGACGCTGAACGACGCGCGCACCGGCGCGTTCGGCGGCAGCTTGGCCAGTGCGCCGCCCTCGAAGTCGACCACGAAGCCCAGACTGCCATCCAGATGGCGGATCAGGTTGGCCTGCATGATCTCGCCCGCGCTGCGCAGCGTCTGCTTGACCCAGGCGAGGTCCTTGTCGACCATCGCGCGCTCGTCCATGGTCCAGTGCATGGTGTAGTCGGCCCTGATCGGCTGGCCCTTCGGCGGCAGCTGGTCAGGCGTCCAGAACGCGACGATGTTGTCGTTGGTCTCGTCCGGCGTGGGAATCTCCACCAGCTCGACCTTGCCGCGGCCCCAGTCGCCCTGCGGCTCGATCCACGCGCTCGGGCGCAGGTCGTAGCGGTCCTTGAGGTCCTCGTAGGCCGAGAACTCACGGCCGCGCTGCATCAGGCCAAACCCACGCGGGTTGTTCACCTGGAAGGTGCTGATCGCCAGATGCTTGGGGTTGTTCAGCGGGCGCCACAGCCATTCGCCGTCGCCGGTGTGGATGGAGAGCCCGTTCGAGTCATGCAGCGCCGGGCGGAAGTTGTTGGCGTCGCGCTGCTGGTTCGGGCCGAACAGGAACATGCTGGTCAGCGGCGCAATGCCGAGCTTGGTCACCGCGCCGCGCATGAACACGCGCGCCTGGACCTTAAGCGTTGCGTCCGTGCCCGGCATCAGCTCGAAGCGGTAGGCGCCCGTGGCGCGCTGGGAATCCATCAGCGCGAAGAACACCAGCGGCTTGCCCGGCGCCGTAGGCCGCTCGATCCAGAATTCGCGGAAGGCCGGGAACTCCTCGGCCACGGGCAGGCCGGTATCGATCGCCAGCCCGCGCGCGGAGAGCCCGTAGACCTGGCCCTTGCCGATCACGCGGAAGTAGCTCGCGCCCAGGATGCTCATCACTTCATCGAGCTTGTCTGGCCGGTTCAGCGGGTAGAGCACGCGGAAACCCGCGTAGCCGAGGTTGTTGGTCGCGGCCTTGTCGAGCTTGAGGTCGCCGAAATCGAAACGGGTGGGCGAGTAGCGGATCTCCTGCACGTTCCTGCCGACGATCTCGTTGATCTTGACCGGCGTGCTGAAGTGCATGCCCTGATGGTAGAAGCCCAGCCGGTACGGCGTGGGCTGGTCTTTCCACTCCACCGCATCCATCTTCGGCTGGATCTTGATGTAGTCGGCAAACTGCATCTTCGAGAAGGCCGGCGGCAGGTTGCTGACCGGGGCCACATAGGGCTGGTCCGCCATCGATCTGGCGCGGGTGGTCACGTCGTCGAGCGAGAAGGCGGCGGCTGGCGTGCTGGCCACGAACGCGCCCGCGAGCGCGATGGCCGGCAAGGCAAGTTGCATCTTGTTACGTAATGACGCGGCAAAGACGGCAAGAACCACGAATCCCTCCAGAAAAATCGAATCGAAAACAGGCTGACAGCGCCCGGGAGGCAAAGTTGCCGTCCTATTTGGGTAAACTGCCGACGCAGTCCACAAAAATAACCGATTTCGCCCGACGTGCCGATCAGACGTTGGACGACAGCCGGCCAGCGCCGCTTCCTGCACCCTTGTGCACACTTTCAGGGCACTTCGGGGCATGATTGCGGGCCTGGCTCATTGGGGAAGACTCACCACATGCGATTGCTTTCGACGCTGGCCCTTGCGGCCAGCCTGGTTTGTACGCCGGCGCTGGCCGGCGCCGCACCGGTCGCCGCCGGCGACAAGAACGCGTTCATCGCCGACCTGATCGGCAAGATGACCCTGGAGGAGAAGATCGGCCAGCTGCGGCTCATCAGCATCGGCCAGGACATGCCGCAGCCGCAGTTGATCAAGGAAATCGCCGCCGGCCGCGTGGGGGGCACCTTCAACTCGGTGACCCGCGCCGACAACCGCCCGCTCCAGGACGCCGCCGCGCAGCAGAGCCGCCTGAAGATTCCCATTTTCTTCGCCTATGACGTGGTGCACGGCCATCGCACGGTGTTCCCGATCAGCCTCGGCCTGGCGTCGAGCTGGGACATGGCCGTGGTCGAGCAGGCCGCGCGCATCTCGGGCAAGGAAGCCAGCGCCGACGGCCTGGATGCCACCTTCGCGCCGATGGTCGATATCTCGCGCGATCCGCGCTGGGGGCGCACCTCCGAGGGCTTTGGCGAAGACCCCTATCTGGTCTCCCAATGCGCGCGCGCCAGCGTGCGCGGCTTCCAGGGCGCCACGCCGGCCAACCCGGACAGCGTGATGGCCTTCGTCAAGCACTTCGCGCTGTATGGCGCCGTGGAGGGCGGGCGCGATTACAACACCGTGGACATGAGCCCGCAGCGTATGTACCAAGACTACCTGCCGCCCTACCGCGCCGGGCTGGATGCGGGTGCCGGCGGGGTAATGATCGCGCTGAACTCGGTGAACGGCGTGCCGGCCACGTCGAACAAATGGCTGCTGCGCGACCTGCTCCGCAAGGAATGGGGCTTCAAGGGCGTGACCGTGAGCGACCACGGCGCCATCGACGAGTTGCTGCGCCACGGCGTGGCCGACAACGGCCGCCAGGCCGCCCGCCTCGCCATCGAGGCCGGCGTGGACATGAGCATGGCGGATTCGCGCTACCTGGAGCAGTTGCCCGACCTCGTGAAGACAGGCGAGGTGCCGGTGCGGCTGATCGACGAGGCCGTGCGCGAGGTGCTGGGCGCCAAGTACGACATGGGCCTGTTCCAGGACCCGTATCGCCGCATCGGCACGGCGGCACAGGACCCGGCCGACGTGAACGCCGAGAGCCGCCTGCACCGCGCGGAGGCCCGCACCGCGGCGCGCAAGTCGCTCGTGCTGCTGGAAAACCGCAACCAGACGCTGCCGCTGAAGAAGGGCGGCACGGTGGCCGTGATCGGCCCGCTGGCTGACGCGCCCATCGACATCATGGGTAGCTGGTCGGCGGCAGGCAAGGCCACCCAGTCCGTGACGCTGCTGCAGGGCATGCGCGACGCGCTGGCCGGAAGCGGCCAGGTGAGGTACGCGCGCGGCGCCAACATGACCGACGACGAACGCGTGGTCGGCTACCTGAACTTCCTGAACTGGGATAACCCCGAGGTGGTGCAGGACAAGCGCTCCCCGGGCGAGATGATTGCCGAGGCCGTGGAGATGGCGCGGCAGGCCGATACCATCGTGGTGGCCGTGGGCGAGTCGCGCGGGATGTCGCACGAGGCTTCCAGCCGCACCACGCTGTCCCTGCCGGGCAGCCAGCAGACGCTGCTGCGGGCGCTGCGCACCACCGGCAAGCCGCTGGTGGTGGTGCTGATGAACGGCCGCCCGCTGACCATCAACTGGGAGCGCGACAACGCCGACGCGCTGCTGGAAGCCTGGTATCCGGGCACCGAGGGCGGCCACGCCATCGCCGATGTGCTGTTTGGCGACGAAAACCCGTCCGGCAAGCTGCCGATCTCGTTCCCGCGCTCGCTCGGCCAGATTCCCACGTACTACAACCACCTGCGCATTGGACGGCCGTTCACGCCGGGCAAGCCGCCGAACTACACCTCCCAGTACTTCGAGGAGGAATCCGGCCCGCTGTATCCGTTCGGCTATGGCCTGAGCTACACCACGTTCAGTCTCTCCGACGTGGCGCTCTCGGGCCAGGCGCTGCCGCGCAACGGCCAGATCACCGCCAGCGTGACGGTGAAGAACACCGGCACGCGCGAAGGCGAGACCGTGGTGCAGCTCTACATTCAGGACGTGACCGCCTCGGTGGTGCGGCCGGTGAAGGAGCTGAAGGACTTCCGCAAGGTGATGCTCAAGCCGGGCGAGTCCCGCGTGGTGAGCTTCCCGATCGGCGAGGACAAGCTGCGCTTCTACAACGGCAAGCTGGAGTACGTGGCCGAGCCGGGCGATTTCAACGTGCAGGTCGGCCTGGATTCGGCCTCGGTGCGGCAGCAGCGGTTCACGCTGCAACCGTAGATGACGCGTGACAGGGAGTCAGCGGTTGCCGTCGAGCAGTTCGTTCAGCAGATCGTCGAAGCCGGCCTGTGCGTCTTCGAGCGCCTGGAGCGCGGCGTCGAAGGTCTGGAGCGCCATCTTCGACGGCTTGCCGCTGCCCTGCGGCGGATACTGGCTCTGCAGCGCGGCAAACGCCACCTGTACCTGGCGCGTGGCGTTGACCACGCGTTCCATCGCCTCGTTTTCTTCCGCGCGCTTCTGTTCGTCGTTCATGCCAAGGTTCCTTCCATGTTTGTGAGGCGTATCGTACAAGAACTCGGCGGCGCCTCTGGCGGTCGAACGCCCTCATCCTTCAAAATCAGGTAGCTTCGTCGCCACCTGCCGCCGCGCCTGCCCCATCGCCCCATGTCTGCCCTCGACGCCCCCCGCCTCACCACGCTGCTCCGCCGCTCGGTCGCCGCCACGCTGCTGACCGCCGGCGGCTTTGTCTGCTACTGGACCTACCTGGCCGTGAACCAGGAAAAGCTGCTGTTCGATGCCCGCCGGCGCCCGCCGCGCGACCTGCCCGAAGGCATCGTCGCCTATTCGCACACCGTGCCGGGCGGCCTGTTCCGGGGCTACGTCTACCACGCGGACCACGAAGGCGTGCGGGACCTGCTGTTCTACCTGCCGGGCCGTGGCGAGGACGTGCTGGAAACCCTGCAATACGTGAAGTGGCTGGCGCCGGGCATGGGCTTCGCCACATTCGACTATCGCGGCCTGGGCCATTCTGACGGCATGCCTTCAGAGGCCGCCGCCGTGGCCGATGCCAGCCAGTTCCTGCTCCATATCCGCCGCGCCTTTCCCGGCGTGCGCGTGCACGTGGTGGGCCGCTCGCTCGGGACCGGGGTGGCCATCCAGCTCGCCGATCTGCAGGATTTCGAAAGCCTGCAGCTGATCACCCCCTACGACTCGCTGCTGGAAATCGTCCGCAAGCGCTTTCCGCTGGTGCCGCTGCGCCAGCTCATGCGCCACCATTTCGACTCGATTTCGCACTGCAAGAAGGTCGTGCAGAGCACCAAGGTGCTGCTGGCCGAGACGGACGACGTGGTCCCGCACGAGTGCTCGGAACGGCTGATGGCGGCCTGGCCGGGGCCGGTTTCGCTCCAGACCATTCCCGGCGTGGACCACTTCACCATCGTCGAACGGCCCGAGACGTGGCAGGCCCTCTGCGAATTCGCGCAACAAGTGCCTCATCATCCACACGAACGACCGGCCGTCCGTGTGGATAAGGTGCCACCCACCGATCATTCAGATACCGGAGTGGCGTTGCCGCTACCTGCAGCACGGTAGAATGCGCGCCATGAAAAGATTTGCAGTCAAGGCTGCGGCCGTCACCGCGGCGCTGGCAGCGAGCGGCGTGTTGCTCGCCGGTTTTGCCGCGGTCATCAGCCTGCGGCAGCTCCCCAATGTCGATGCCTTGCGCGACTACCGCCCCGACGTGCCGCTGCGTGTCTACACCAGCGACGACGTGCTGATCGGCGAGTTCGGCACCGAGCACCGCGAGTTCATCCCGATCGAGCACGTGCCGCAGCGCATGTCCAATGCACTGCTCGCCGCCGAGGACGACCAGTTCTTCCATCATGTGGGCGTGGACGTGCCGGGCCTGTTCCGCGCCGCGCTGGCCAATCTGGGCGAAGGCTACGCGCAGGGCGCCTCCACCATCACCATGCAGGTGGCGCGCAATTTCTACCTCTCGCGCGAGAAAACGCTGTCCCGCAAGTGGTACGAGATCCTGCTGGCCTGGCAGATCGACCGCACGCTGCCCAAGGCGCGCATCCTCGAGCTGTACATGAACCAGGTCTACCTGGGCGAGCACGCCTACGGCTTTGGCAGTGCCGCGCAGACCTACTTCGGCAAGCCGCTCGCGGCGTTGTCGCTGGCGGAGTCCGCGATGCTGGCCGGGCTGCCCAAGGCGCCCTCCACGATGAATCCGGTGGTCAACTTCCCGCGCGCCAAGCGGCGGCAGGAGTACGTGCTGGGGCGCATGCTGGCGCTCGGCATGATCAACCAGGATGAATACCGCGAGGCGCGCGCCGCCCGGCTGGTGGTCAGCAACGCCGGCAATGGCCGCTTCGCGGGCCATGCCGAGTACGTGGCCGAACTCGCCCGGCAACTGGCGCACGACCGCTTTGGCGACGACGCCTATACACGCGGGCTGAATGTCTACACCACGGTGTCGTCGATGCGCCAGACGCTGGCCTACGACGCCGTGCAGGCCGGCCTGGAGCGCTATGGCAAGCGCCACGGCGCCAAGCCTGCCGATGCCCCTAACGCCGCCCTGCCCCAGGCCGCGCTGGTCTCGCTGGACAGCCGCACCGGCGCCATCGAGGCCATGATCGGCGGCGCGGACTTCGCCACCAATCGCTTCAACCACGCCACGCAGGCCCAGCGCCAGCCCGGCTCGACCTTCAAGCCCTTTATCTATTCCGCGGCGCTGGAGCGCGGCATCTCGCCGGCCACGCTGATCAACGACGCGCCGCTGGACAATCCGCGCTGGCAGCCGTCGAACGACGACAACCGCTTCGTGGGCCCGATCACGGTGCGCCAGGCGCTGGCCGAGTCGCGCAACCTGCCGGCCATCCGCACCTTGCAGGCCGTGGGCGTGCCGTACGCCATCGAGCATGCCGGCAAGTTCGGTTTCGCCACCAAGCGGCTGCCGCCCTACCTGCCGCTGGCGCTGGGTACCGGCAGCACCTCCCCGCTGCGGCTGGCGGCCGCCTATGGCGTGTTTGCCAACCACGGCCATCGCGTGGAGCCGTACCTGATCGACAAGATCACCGATGGCGAAGGCAACGTGCTGTTTACCGCCGGCACGGGCGATGCAGGTGCGGAACCGCCGCAAGTGATTTCCGCGCGCAACGCTTTCGTGATGGACAGCCTGCTACAGAGCGTAGTCGATGCCGGCACCGGCAACGGCGTGCGGCGCTACCTGCGGCGCGGCGACATCGCCGGCAAGACCGGTACGACCAACGATGCCGTGGACGGCTGGTTCGCCGGCTATGCGGCCGACGTGGTCACGGTGACGTGGATGGGCTTCGACGACAACCACAGCCTGGGCCGGCACGAGTTCGGCGCCACCACGGCGCTGCCGATCTGGGCCGCCTATATGGAAGGCCGGCTGGCCGGCGTGCCGGAAGCCCCCTTCCCCCCGCCTGCGGACCTCGCCAAGTTCAACGGCGACTGGGCCTATGCCGAGAACGCGGACGGCGCGCACGGCATCGCGGCGCTGGGCTTCCCGCCCCCGCCAGCGGTGGCGGACCTGCCTGCCGATGCCGGCGTGCCGGTGACGCCGGGCCCGGCCGGCCCCACGCCCGCCGCGACCAGTTTGCCGCCCGCTGCCCCGGCCAGCCCCGCCGCGCCGCTCTGAACCGACGACACGCTCCCTCCCATGCCCGGTGAACATGCCTCGATGATCTGGACGGTGGCCGCGGCGGCCACCGCCGGCGTGCTGCTGCGTCCGTTCCGTCTGCCCGAAGCCTTCTGGGCCATGGCCGGCGCGCTGCTGCTCTGCGTGGCGGGCCTGCTGCCCTGGCGCGAGGCGCTGGCCGCCGTGGCGCGCGGCAACGACGTCTACCTGTTCCTGGCCGGGATGATGCTGATCTCGGAACTGGCCCGCAAGACCGGCCTGTTCGACCATGTGGCCGCGCTGGCCGTTCGCGGCGCGCGGGGCTCGGCGCGCCGGCTGTTCCTGCTGGTCTACGGCTTCGGCACGGCGGTCACGGTGTTCATGTCGAACGACGCCACCGCCGTGGTGCTGACGCCGGCGGTGCTGGCGGCCACGCGCGCCGCGCGGGTCAAGCATCCGCTGCCCTACCTCTACGCCTGCGCATTCATCGCCAACGCGGCGAGCTTCGTGCTGCCGATCTCGAACCCGGCCAATCTCGTGCTGTTCGGCGAGCGGATGCCGCCGCTGGCGGGCTGGCTCGCACGCTTCACACTGCCGTCCGTGGTCGCCATCGTCATGACCTTCGTCGTCCTGTACTGGACGCAGCGCCATGCGCTGGCGGAACGCATCGATTCAGACGTACCCGTGCCGCCGCTGACGCCGCAGGCATGGCTGACCACGCTCGGCATCGTCGGTACCGGGCTGGCGCTGCTGGTGGCCTCGCTGCGCGGCCAGGACCTGGGCTGGCCGAGTTGCCTCGGCGGGCTGGCCACGCTGGCCGCCGTCTGCGCCACGCGGCCCCGCCTGCTGGTGCCGGCGCTGAAAGAGGTTTCCTGGGGCGTGCTGCCGCTGGTGGCGGGGCTGTTCGTGCTGGTGGCGGGCCTGGAGCGCACCGGGCTGGTCGATACGCTGGCGCACTGGGTGCGCGATCTTTCCACGATGTCCGCGCAGGGTGGCCCGGCCGGCCTGCTCGGTGCCGGGCTGGCCGGCGTGATGGTGGGCGTAATCAGCAATATCGTGAACAACCTGCCGGCGGGGCTGCTGTCGGCCTCGGCGCTGGCGGCCGGCCACGCCTCGGACACCGTGACGGCAGCGGTGCTGATCGGCGTGGATCTGGGCCCGAACCTCTCCGTTACCGGCTCGCTGGCCACGCTGCTGTGGCTGACCGCCCTACGGCGTGAGGGCCATGCCGTGGGCGCCGGCACATTCCTGAAGACTGGCGCCCTTGTCATGCCGCTGGCGCTGCTGCCGGCATTGGCCGTGCTGCGCTAGCCGGTTTGCCCACGCGGATGGGGCCGGTTGTGGCGCCCTGCCATCTGCCATATAGTGAAGCACCGCGCACCACTGCCCCAGCACCCGCTCATGCCACACAAGGATCATTCCGGGGATTCCCTCCCCGCGCCCGCCTCCACACCAGTCTCGGAACGCATCCGGGGCCGCCTGCAAGCCGCCGGCGAGCGTTTCCACGCCAACGACAACATCGCCCGCTTTATCGAGCACGGCGAGCTGGACGCGTTGCAGGCCGAAGTCGAGGCGCGCATGGAAGAGGTGCTGCGCACGCTCGTCATCGACGTGGACCAGGATCACAACACGCGCGAGACCGCGCGCCGCGTGGCCAAGATGTACCTGAAGGAGATTTTCGCGGGCCGCTACGCCAAGGCGCCGGAGGTCACCGAGTTTCCGAACGTCGAGCAGCTCAACGAACTGATGATCGTGGGCCCGATCCGCGTGCGCAGCGCGTGCTCGCACCACCTGTGCCCGATCATCGGCAGTCTCTGGGTCGGCGTGATGCCGAACCGCCATTCCAACCTGATCGGCCTGTCCAAGTACGCGCGCATGGCCGAATGGATCATGTGCCGTCCGCAGATCCAGGAGGAAGCGGTGGCGCAGATCGCCGATCTGCTCCAGGAGAAGATGAACCCCGATGGCCTGGCCATCGTCATGGAGGCCGAGCATTTCTGCATGCACTGGCGCGGCGTGCGCGACACCGACGCCAAGATGACCAACAGCGTCATGCGCGGCTCGTTCCTCAAGGACGACAAGCTGCGCCGTGAGTTCCTGACGCTGCTCAACCTGAATCGCCGCTGAGGATTTGCCGATGCTAGTCCGCCTGATCTACGCCAGCCGCGCCAGCGCGCCGATGGAACCGGCCATGCTGGACGATATTCTCGAAACCAGCCTCGCACAGAACCTGCGCCACGGCATTACCGGGGTGCTCTGCCACGGCAACGGGGTGTTCCTGCAGGCGCTCGAAGGCGACCGCGAGGCGGTTTCGCGCCTGTACCTCAGCATTGGCCGGGACAAGCGCCACCACGACGTGGTGCTGCTGCACTACGAGGAAATCGCCGAGCGGGCCTTCGCGGGCTGGTCGATGGGCCGCGTCAACGCGAGCAAGATCAACGCCGCCACGCTGCTGCGCTACTCCGCCCAGGGCGAGCTGGACCCGTGCCGGATGCCCGGCGCGTCGTCGCTGGCGCTGCTGAAGGAGTTGATCGCGGGCGCCGCCATTGTCGGCCGCGCGCCGGAACGCGGGCGGCACACATCCTAGCGTCGGTCAGGACGCTGGCAGGCTGGCACTCCTGGGTGCCTGATCATGCACCGCCAGCGCCGTCAGACCGAGACCTGGCCGAACAGGCCGCACTCGAGATCGCTCTCGAACTCCTCGACCCATACGTTGCCGGGGCTGGCGTCGTAGACGCTTTCGGCCCCGGTGCGCTGCCTTCGCACGGTGACCTGCCGGGCCGACGTGCCATTGACGTCTGAGATCTCGAACTCTTGTGACGCAAGACCGACTTGCCGGAACACGGCCTCGACGTCTTGCCGTTCATGGGCGGGAAACTCGGAGAATGGGCGGTTTGCCATGGCACACCTCACCGTGGAAGAGCGTCGCGCCAGGATTGCGCGAGCGCCGCCACAGCATGCCACCAATCTGCCCGGCACGTGATGGCGGGCCAATGACCCCAATGGCGGTAGATGTATTCCCGGCGGGCCCTGGCGGGCGCCGCCCGGCACCGCCCCCTTCGCCAGCACCATCCCAGCCCCTTTCCAGCCCCACGCCAGACTGCGAACAGCGTCGAGTAGAAATCGATGATGGCAATCAATTTTTCGCCAAATTACGATTCTCTTCGTATCGAATTTATTGCGAAAATATCTTATCTTTCCGAATCTGAAATCGCCGGCATCAACAATCTGCAAAGGGTCGATCATCGCGTTCCACGCCGCGGCATTGCAACAACACTGTTGCAATTGTCATGGACTTCGCAGATACGTCATCGATATCGGACTGGTCCTAATTCATCGGAAATTCAAGATAGACATCATCGATATCCAGCAGGCATTTTCCTAAGCATTGCGAAAGCACTACACTTCACGCAACGCGCTGTCATTTCACTGTTTTATACCGAATGCGCTGCCAGTCAGCGAGAGGAAATCGAGGCATGTCCGGAAGAATCATTCGAGTTGCACTGGCCGATGATCACCCACTCGTGGTGGCAGCCCTGCGAGACTGCTTCCAGCGCACGCCTGGCTTTGTCATTGCGTGCGAATGCACGAATGGCAGCGAGCTGACCAGCGCCCTGAGCCACACCCCGGCGGACGTCGCCGTGACCGATTTCAGCATGGGCCACGGCGACCGCTCGCTGGACGGCTTCAACCTGCTGCGCCGGCTGGTGCGGCTGCATCCGAAGACGCCGGTCGTCGTGATCAGCGCCCAGACCAATACCGGTGTCATTCATCGCTCGATGAAACTCGGCGCGCGCGCCTTCGTGAGCAAGGAGGACGATCCGCACGAGGTGATCCGCGCGTGCATCCAGGTCACGTCCACCAGCGGCGATTTCTTTTCCCCCTCCATCCGCGCCGTGCTGGAGGCCGCGAGCACCGCCGCGCCATCCACCGAACTGACCGTGCGCGAACTGGAGATCGTGCGGCTCTACGCGCAGGGGCTGCAGCTCAACGAGATTGCCAGCAAGCTCGGCCGCTCGGTCAGCACGGTCTCGAGCCAGAAGACCGTGGCCATGCGCAAGCTCAGCATCCAGACCAACACGGACCTCATCCGGTATGCCTACGAGCACGGGTTGATCTGATCCTTCATGCAGCAGATTCTCGACCGCACGCAAGAATCGCTCGCCCAGGCCTTCGCCTCGCTCGCGCGCAATGCCCGGCGGCAGCAGCACCTCTACTACACCACCATCGGCCTGCTGATTGCCATCGTCGTCGTCTCCGCGGTGCTGCTTGCCGTGCTGGCAGCGGCGCGGGAGATCGACTACCGTCGCGGGCATGTCGCCCAGTATGTCAGCGCAATCTCGCTGCAATTGCAGGGCGAGGCGACCTTCCTGCGGCGCACCGCCCTGACCGTGGTGAATGTGCAGCGGTACCGGCCGGCCCCCAACCCGGCGCACGCCGATGCCGACCTGCCCCGGGCGCTGCTCCAGCAGGTCCACGCCAGCGGGATTGCCTCGCCGCCCGACGGCCGCTACACCCTGCTGATTCCCCCCGAGACGCGCGCCGCCTGGGGTGCGGCGCTGCCTGATCGACTCTGGCAGCTGCAGCAGGTAGCCAATGCCGCGCTGACCACCCAACAGGCGCTCGATCTCCATCACCCGGCCTATATCGTCGATGCCGACGCGGCCTACGCGATCGTCCTGTCGCCGGGCAGTACCTCGGCCACGGCCCTTGCGCTGCAACCGGGGCTTGTGACGACGTTGCGCGACAGCTTCGCCGAGGCGCTGCGGGCTTTGCCCGCCGGCCCGGCGCCGGGCACGCGAGGGGAGCCCCGCTGGATCGGCCCGACCGTCGACCCCATGCTCCAGTTGCCAGCGATGACGGCCCTCATGTCCGTTAGCGACGGGGAACGACCCGTCGCCTTCGTCGCCGCGAGCGTCCCGGTGGGCGCTTTCCTTGCCCAGTTGCAGCGGCCCAGCGACCCCGCCACCTTGATGCTGGTGAACCACGCGCAGGCGCAGATCGACGTGTCACCGCCGTCCCCGCCCGCCCCGCCGGCGGTGGTTCGGCGCATCTTGACTGACGCGCGCGATCGCTCGTCCGACGCCTTTGCCTTCACCCGCGCCGGTATGGTGCTGATCCAGCCGCTGGGTCACGGCTTCGGCGCGCTGGTCTATCTGCTCTCGTACGGCCTCCTGTTCAGCGCCGTGGCGCAGGCGCTGGGGCTGATCGGTCTGATCGGGGCGCTGCTGATCGCTGCCATTGTCGTGACGGCGCGATATTGGGATGTTCACCTGCTGCGCCGCAGCCACGCGGAAGCCGCCCGTGCGCTGGAGAGCGAGACGATCAACCATATCCTGGTCAGCGCCACGCCGATCGGGCTGTGCATCGTCCGGCTCCAGGACGACGTGGTGCTGACGTCGAATCAGGTCGCCGATTCGCTGTTGAGCCTGAACAAGGGCGGCCGGCTGCCCGCGCACGTGGTGCAGGCGCTGCGGCATGGCGCACGCCGTGACACGCCGGGCGATATCGTGTCGGTCGCGCAGGTGGTGGTACCCGCCCGGGAGCCGGACGACGCCCCCAAGCCGCACGACGAAGCACAGCAGTTCCTCCAGATCACGCACGCGCGCGCCCGGTATCAGGAGGAGGACGTGCTGTTCTGTGCGATTCAGGACGTGACGGCGCAACAGCAGATCGAGCACGAACTGCGCGCGGCACAGCAGACCTCCGAGGCGATGATGCGGGCCCGCTCGAACTTCTTCGCGTCGATGAGCCACGAGATCCGCACGCCGCTGAATGCGCTGCTCGGCAACCTCGAACTGCTGGCGCGCGACGAGGGCCTGGAAGCCCACGCGCCGCGCCTGCGCGCGCTGAATGCGGCGTCGGAGGGCTTGCGGCGCATCGTCAACGACATCCTCGATTTCTCCAAGATCGACGCCGGCGAGATGACGCTGGCCGCAGCGCCGTTCCGGCCCATCGACGAACTGGAAAGCGTGGCGCTGGCCTTCGCCCCGCTGGCGGCGGACCGGCCGATCCGCTTCCATGCCAACCTGATGCCGTCGCTCGATACCGTGCTCGTGGGCGATCGGACCCGGCTGGCGCAGATCGCCAACAACCTGCTCAGCAACGCGTTCAAGTTCACGTCCTGCGGCAAGATCACGCTGGCCGCCGAGGTCGGCACCGATCCCCGGGGCAGGACGACGCTGGTGTGCCGCGTGCTGGATTCCGGCGTCGGCATGCCGCCCGAACTGGTCGCGCGGGTGTTCCAGCCATTCGTGCAAGGGGACGCCGGAGCGACCAGCCGCCATGGCGGGACGGGCCTCGGGCTGTCCATCTGCGCCCGGCTTTGCGAACTGATGGACGGCCGCATCGCCGTGGAGAGCGTGGAGGGCGTCGGCACGGCGTTCACCGTGGCGATTCCGCTCGAACGGGCCGCCGGCTGGGCCGCCCAGCCCCCGCCCGCGCCGGGCGGCCGCGCCATGGTCCTGTGCCAGGAAGCCGAGTCCGGCGAGGCCATCGACGCCTGGCTGCAATCGGCCGGATGGCAAACCCATGTCGCGTACACCCTGGGCGGCGCGCTGGCATACCTGCGCGGGAACCGGCCCCATGTACTGGTCGCAACCGGGGACTACGGCCTGCCGGAGCTCGCGGCCCTGCGCGAGATCCGCCCTGCCGGCGTGGCGTGGCTCACGCGCAACGGTCCTGATCGTCCCGCGCGCCGTGCACCGGGCGTGCATGAGGCGATGGTTTACAGCCACAGCGCGATCTTCGCAGCCATCGAGGCGGCGCTGGGCGATTCCGGCGAGGATGAGGGCGACGCCGACAATGCAGAGGACGAAGCCTCGGCAGCCCTCGCCAACGATGACAACCCCGCCCCGGGCCGGACGATCCTGGTCGTGGAGGACAACGCGCTGAACCAGACGCTGGTCGCCGAACAGTTGCAGACGCTGGGCTGGCATCCGGTGGTGGTGGGCGACGGGCGTCAGGCGCTGGCGATGCTGGAGCAGATGTCCGCCGAGCCCGACCTCGTGCTGACCGACATCCACATGCCGGTGATGGATGGCTACGCGCTGCTCGAGTCCCTGCGGCGCACGCGGCCCGCCCTGCCCGTGCTCGCCTTCAGCGCCGTGACCCAGACCGGACAGGCCGTGGATTGGGATACGCTGGGCTTCGCTGGCCATATCGGCAAACCTGCCTCGCTGCGGGAGATGGAACAGGTGCTGCGGACGTTCGCGATGCCGCTCCCCTCGGCACCGGCCGCGCCACCGGCCCCGCCCGTGCTGCCGCCCGCCGACATCTCGCGCTACCAGTCGCTGCTGCGCGAACACCTGCAGACCGATCTGCCCGACCTCACCCGGATCATCGCCGCGCACGACCCCGCCGGGTTGCGGCACTGGGCGCACCGGTCGGCGGGCGCGTTCCAGATCGTCCAGGCCCACGATATCGTGGGCGTGTGCCGAAACGTCGAACACCTGTGCGAGGCCGCTGCCACGTGGACGCCCGAGGTGGCTGGCCTCGCCGACCAGCTCCATACCGTGGTGCAGCACTATGCCGAGGGCGACACCGCGCCGCAGGTCTGAGGCCACCCGCGCCTACCACAAAAGCGCGATTTGCGGGGACGGCGGCACCGGACGATAATGGCGCGGCCGCGCCGGTCCGGTTCCCCCGGGGCCGGGGCGCGGCACGAATACGCCAGTCGCCCCCCTTTCATGCCGCCCGATCAAGGTCTTCCCCAGCCCCAGCGCACCTGGGCCATCCTCACGGTTTTCTGCGGCCTGATCATGGCCGTGCTGGACGGCTCCATCGCCAATATCGCGCTGCCGTCCATCTCGCGGGCGCTCGATTCCGATCCCGCCCGGACCATCTGGGTCGTCAACGCCTACCAGCTCACGGTCACCGTCTGCCTGCTGCCGCTGTCGTCGCTGGGCGACATCCTCGGCTACAAGCGCGTGTACCGGGTCGGGCTGGCCACCTTCCTGGTCGGCTCGGTGCTCTGCGCACTGGCCACCAACCTGCCGATGCTGGTGGCGGCGCGGGTGCTGCAGGGCATTGGCGGCGCCGGCATCATGAGTGTGAACACCGCGCTGGTACGGTTCATCTACCCGCCGACCAAGCTCGGGCGCGGTATCGGGCTCAACGCGCTGGTCGTGGGGGTGACGATTGCGGTGGGCCCGTCGCTCGGCGCGCTGATCCTCGCCGTGGGCAGCTGGCCATGGCTGTTCGCCGTGAATATTCCCGTGGCGTTCGCCGCGCTGGCGATCTCGCGTACCGCGCTGCCGGAGACGCCCGCCCAGCCGCGCGAATTCGACTACCCCAGCGCCGTGCTGTCAGCCATCGTGTTCGGGATGTTTGTGCTGGGCGTGGACGCGCTCGGGCATGCCCCGCTGCGGCTGGCCGGCGCGGCGGGCCTGGTCGCGGCGATCGGGCTCGGCTGGCTGCTGGTGCGGCGCCAGCGCGGGCGCCTCGCGCCGCTCGTGCCGGTGGACCTGTTCGCCAGCCGGGCCTTCACGCTGGCGGTGGGCACGTCGTTCTGCTCGTTCATGACCCAGATGCTGGCGTTTGTGTCGCTGCCGTTCTATCTGGAATACCAGCTTGCACGCAGTCTCCAGGAGACCGGACTGCTGATCACGCCCTGGCCGCTGATGGTGGCCGCGATGGCGCTGGTATCGGGACGCCTCTCCGAGCGGTATCCGGCGTCGATCCTGGCCGGTGCCGGCCTGATCTGCCTGTCCGGCGGCCTGATCGGACTGGCCCTGCTCGGCAAGGATGCCTCCAGCCTCGACATCGCCTGGCGCACGGCGCTCTGCGGCATCGGCTTCGGGTTCTTCCAGTCGCCGAACAATCGCGCGATGATCACCGCCACGCCGCCCGAGCGCAGCGGCGGCGCGAGCGGCGCGCAAGCTACAACGCGACTGCTGGGACAGACCACCGGCACGGCCGTGGTGGCGCTGCTGTTCGGGCTCGATCCGACCGGCGCCGCGCGCGGCGCGCTGTGCGTGGCCGCGGCAGTCGCCGCCATCGGCGCCGCCATCAGCCTGAGCCGCCTGCGCAGCCAGGACGACGCGCGACCCGCGGTTGCCCGCCCGGAACCGCCGGAACCCGACGCGTAGGCGATAGCCTAGGGCCCCCGGCCGCCCTCACGATGGCGCGCCTGACCGTCAGGTTGATGGCGGGTCGGGCTGTCATCGTGCCGAAGGTCGGGCAGCATGATCTTGCCGTGCCCGCCGGCATCCTGCACGCGGTTGTGGTCGCCACGGATGCAGATCATCGTGCAGCCGGAGAGCGCCAGGAGGCATGCCGCGCACGCCCACCGGCTCCATCCCACCCACCACCTCCGCCGCCGCCGCAGTCTGGCCATGGCGCCTCGCCCCACATCAGGTAGCCCGAAACAAAAAGCCGGGTGGGCGTCATCCTGCCGATGACCCGCCACCCGGAACCGCTACCGGGTCTTCACCCGGCCGTCTTCCCGGTTTGTCAGACCGGTCCCATGTCGTACCAGACCTTGGCGTCGCCCTCCGCATGGGTGGTCGTCACGTCAGGATCGCCCGGCTCCTGATCGGCGCCCGCCCACCACTTGGCCTTGTACTGATGCAGCCCCTGGCCCTGGTAGTTGTTGGTCACGATGGCATCGCCCGGATAGCCCTCGGGACGCCACGTGCCCTCGTCGCCGCTACTGCCGCCGGCCAGCACCAGGAGTTCCACGGTATCCGAGTCCCGGTCGCCGCTGCCGCCCGCGCCAGTCACCGTCACCGTCACCTGGATGGTGGTGTCGCGGTCGACGATCGGCGCGTTCCCGGTCACGGAGATCGTGTCGGCGCCATCGAACGACAGGCCGTTCGCGTCCCACGCATACAGCAGCGGCGCGGGGCCGGTCGAGTCGACGGCCGACAGCGAAATCGGCGCGCCCGCCTCCACCTGCAAGCGACCCGTGATCTTGGCCACCACCCCGCCGGACGGCGTCTCGCCAGGCACCACGGAGAGGAAGATCGCGCTCTGGTCGGTCTGCGTGCCATCGTTCACGGTCAGCTTGACCCAGTAGTCGGTCTGCTCGTCCACCGACGGTGCCGTACCCTCCACCAGCTCCTCGGTACTCCCGGAGAACGGCAGGCCCGGCGCGTCCCAGAGGTAGGTCAGCGGATCGTTGTCGGGATCGAACGACGCTTCCCCGGAGAGCGCGAAGGGCGTGCCGGCCTCCAGCACCACCGAAATGCGCGACGTGGGCGGCGCTGCGGTGCGCGCCTTGACCTTCAGCGTCTGTGTCGCCGTGCTGGTGCGGTTGCTCCCGTCACGCACGGTCAGCGTGATGGTGTACGAACGGGCCACGGTGGGCAGCAGGCCGCCCACCGTCGACGTGGTCTTGTCGTCGATGAAGGTCAGGCCCGGCGCGCTCCAGCTGTACGTCAGGTCAGAGCCCACCGAACGCAGCGCCGTGAATTCCACGTCGTCGCCCTCGAACGCCTCCGTGGGGCCGTCGATCACCGCTACCGGCGCCCTGCCGCCGTCCTGCACGTTGATACCGGAGAAGTAGAACGGGTCCATGTCGACGACGCGCGTCTGCACGGGTGCGCCCAATCCCTCACGCGCGGCGTTGACCAGCACGCCGCTGTCCATGTCGATGGTCCACGTGAACAGGCCGCCGAGGTTGTGCTTGCGCACGTACTCGCCCTTGGCGTACACCGAGCGCGGGGTATCGACGGAGAGGAACAGGCCGCTCTCCGGGCTGTACAGATAGTCCGCGTCGGCCACCTCGTCCGTATAGACGTTGAAGCCGTTGATGCCGGTCTGGTGCTCCAGGTCGAGGTAGTTGTAGAGCAGGTCGAAGAATTCCGTGGTGCCCGACTCGAACGTGCCGGTGGTGGTGCCGGAGCCCGGGTTGTACGTACCCTGCAGCGGCGACCAGCTGTCGATCACGGCGTTGCGCCCGCTACGGCTGTAGGCGGCGAAGCCAATGTTGATATTGGTCGACGGCACGCCCTGTCCGAGCAGGTACTTCACGGCACGGTCAATGCTGTGGCCTTCGGGGTCCGCCGGATCGACATCGAACAAGTTCGAATGATGGGCGAGCTTGGGCGCCCACGGCGTGCCGAAGTAATCGTAGGTCATCAGGTTGATGCCTTCCACGCCCGACGCGATCATCCCCTTGATATCGGACGTCAGCAGCGTCGACATGGACGCGCCCGCGGCAATGCTGACCCGGATGCTTGGCAGGCGCTGCTTGAGTTCGCGCACCAGCGTCTGGAAGTTGCCAGCGTCCTCGGGGCCGTGCGGATTGCCGGCGCCCGCGTTGCCCGGATACTCCCAGTCCAGGTCGATCTCGGTGAACATCGGAAAACGCTGGACGATGAACGCCAGGCTGTCGATCAGCGTCTTGCGCTGGCTCGGATTCGCCGCCACTGCGTGGAACGCCTCGCTCATCGTCCAGCCGCCCAGACTGAGCGACAACTTCAGGTTGGGGTTCTTGTCCTTCAGCTTTTTCAGGCCGCCGAGCACGCCCTGGGCCTTGCTCTGGATGAAGAGATCCTGGTAGTCATTGCTGACCCAGCTGGTGAACCCCACGTTCAGGAACGACGCCACATCGCCCCAGGGATCAACGAAGGTGGCTTCGTGCAGCTTCTTGCCGAAATCCACGGCGGCGTTGTCGATCACGTACTGCTTCTCGCCCTTGTCGCCGACGATGCCGGCGAAGCCGATGATGATCTTGTCGTAGGCGGCCGCGTTCACCAGCATCATGTCCAGGCCGCGCCCGGCCGATGCATTGTTGAAGTTGCCCTCGAGGCGACCGTCGTACTGCGACCAATCCGTGAAATACCCAAACACCTTCCTGCCTTGGGGCACGGCCCCGTAGGTGTTGTAGACACGCTTGACCACGCGCGTCGCCGTGTACGAATAGTCCTCGGTCTCCGTGGCCGGATCGAACTTGTTTTGCTGGTAAGTGCGCTCCGTGGCACCTACCGATTGCGGCTTGGCGGGATCGCCAGGGTCGCCGTTGTACACCAGCGCACTGCCGGCGCGCCCGCCCTTCAATGCTTGCCTGCGGCCCTTGAAGCGCGACAGCGGCGTTTTCGGCGGCGCCTGCTCATCGGGAGCCCCATTCCGATATCCCGTGGATGCGAATCCTGTCCGCCCTTGCTGGCCCGGGGTGCTGTTGTCCGATACTTTTGCCATGACTATCTGTCCTTGCAGAATTGGATGAATGCCGCCGGTTCCCTTCGCGTTGACAAAACCCTCGCCAGGCGGCCATGCCATCTTTCTCTCGGGCCAGACTTAATGACATGGAATGGGGATGGAATATTCTGTGTCAGGATTAATCGCAGGCTATAAAAAAAATCGATGCGAAGAATCATGTTTCTACGCCAAAGAAATGGATGACGTGGATTTCCGGGAATCCATCCGGTTATGCACTGGCAGTTTTGAGTGTGCGGACGCACAAGGATGCCGGACCCGAATGGGTTATGATCGCCGCCATAAGCGGGAACGCGCGATGTTAGAGAGTTCGCGCGCGGCGCTGGGTTACGCCGCGTGGACAACGTGAATTCCTGAAAAGAATGACGACAACCATTGCGCGTCCGGCCGCATTGTTTCAACCCCGTGTGATATTGCGCGTGCCCGGTGCGATGGCGTCACCCGCTCGGGGCACATCGCCGCGAAAATATCTTCCATGGGAGCCGGTGAATCGCGCCCGTACGCTTGTCGTCCATCGCAGACGACATGAGGGTTGCGAAATGATCCGTAATGGCGATTCGGTATTTTTTGACTGGGACAATGACCGCGTGATTCGCGGCGGCGTGGAGACAACGATAACCGGCCAGCAAAAGCGATTGCTGCGGTTATTGGTAGAGGAAAAACCAGCGGTTAAGCCGAAGGATTATTTACTGAATGGCGTCTGGGGCAAGCGTGCCGAACTGGTGGACGAGCTTTACCTCGTGCAACTGGTCTACCGGCTGCGCAAGGCACTGAGCGCCGTCGGTCTGGACGGGCACATCGTGACCGTGCCGCGCGAGGGCTACCGTTTCATCCCGGTGCCGAACACCGTGCTGGCGCCCGATCCCGCCGGCCAGGCCCGTGCGGAACTCGAACAGGCGCGCGGCCTGGCGCATGTGCTGGCCCGGCTGGGCATGCCGCCCGCCACCCAGCCCTTGCCGGCCACGGAGGACGACCTCCATGTCGATGAGACACAGGGCGTCATTTCCTACGGCGGGGTGGTCGCCAAGGTCACGCGCTTTGAGTTACGCCTGCTGGCCGCCTTGATCGAGCACCGCGACACCGTGATGTCGCGGCAGCAGATTATCGAGGCGGTGTGGGGCGCCGAGGCGATGGTCGATGAGAATTGCCTCACGCAGCTGGTGTCGCGGTTGCGGCGGGCGTTGCACCCGCTCGGCCTCGACAACTGCGTGGCGGCGGTGCCCAAGGTGGGCTACCGCTTCCGCCAGCAGGGGTATGGCGGGGCGCGCCCGCCCGCCATGTAGCGCCGCGCCTTACTCCGCCTTGGCGCCCGAGTCCTTCACCACCTTGGCCCATTTGGCGATTTCGCTACGCTGGTACGTGGCCAGCGCCTCGGGCGTGCCGAGCACGGGATCGAGCCCCAGCGTCTTCAGCTTGGCCTGCACGTCGGGCAGCTTGAAGATGCGGTTCAGCTCGGTGTTGAGCTTGGCCACCACGTCCTTGGGCGTGTTGGCTGGCGCGAAGACGGCGAACCAGGACTCGGCCTCGTAGCCGGGCAGGCCCTGCTCGGCAATGGTGGGGATGTCCGGCGCGGACGGCGAGCGCTTGGCGCTGGTCACGCCGAGCGCGCGCAGCTTGCCCTCCTTCACCACCGGCAGCGCCGAGGGCAGGTTGTCAAACATCATGGGAATGTGTCCGCCCAGCAGGTCCGGGATGGCCATCGCCCGGCCCTTGTACGGCACGTGGGTGATCTTGACTTGCGCCATCGTGTTGAACAGTTCCCCGGCCACGTGCAGTGACGTGCCGACACCGGGCGTGCCGAACTGCAGCGCGCCGGGCTTGGACTTGGCCAGCGCAATCAGCTCCTGCACGTTCTTGGCCGGCACGGACGGATTGACCACCAGCACATTGGGCGTGGACGCCAGCAGGATCACCGGCGCGAAGTCCTTGACCATGTCGTACGGCATCTTGCTGTACAGCGCGCCGTTGATCGAGTGCGTGCCGACAGTGCCGAGCGCCAGCGTGTAGCCGTCCGGCGCCGCATGGGCCACGGCCTCGCCGCCGATGTTGCCGCCCGCGCCGGGCTTGTTGTCCACCACCACGGGCTGGCCCCACGACGGGGAGATCTTCTCGGAAAAAATCCGCGCGAGGATGTCCGGCGCGCCACCGCTCGGAAATCCCACCACCATGCGGATCGGCTTGTTCGGATAGTTCTGGGCCTGGGCCTGGGCCGCCCCCGGCACCGCGGAGAACGCCGCCGTCACTGCCACGCCCGCCATCGTGGCCATGGCGGCCATAAAGCGGCGGCGCGGGTATACACGTACTCGCATGAAGTTGTCTCCTGATTGTCTTGTCTTTTTTTGGGATGGGCGGCGATCTTCTGCCGCCTGTCATCTTATACGGCGATATTTCCGAATTCCTTAGACACCTGGTCGTGCAGGCGGCGCATGCCGCGCAGCCAGCGGTCGTAATCCTGGCCCTTGCGGCGGTAGTACTCGAGCACCTCCGGGTGCGGCAAAATCAGGAAACTCTCATTGGCCACGCCTTCGAGCGTCTTCTCGGCAACATGCTCCGGCGTGACGGAACCTGCCTGCAGGAAGCCCTTGCGCTCGCCGCCCTCGCCAAACAGCATTTTGGTCTGCACGCCCTGCGGGCAGATGCAGCTGACCCGGATGCCCTGCTCTCCATAGGTAATCGACAGCCATTCCGCAAAGCCGATGGCCGCGTGCTTGGTCACCGCATAGGGCGCCGAGCCGATCTGCGACAGCAAACCCGCCGCCGACACCGTGTTGACGAAGTAGCCCTCGCCGCGCTCGAGCATCTGCGGCAGTACCGCCTTGGCCGCGTGGATATGGGCCATGACGTTGATCTCCCAGATGCGCTGCCATTCGGCGTCAGTGGCGTCCAGCCCCTTGCGCAGGATGATGCCGGCGTTCGAGCAGAAGATGTCTACCTGACCAAAGCGCTCCGTGGCCGTATCGACAAGCCCCTGCACGGCGGCCGCATCGGCCACATCCACGCGCTGGGCGAAGATCTGGCAGTCGGGCGCCGCCGCCGCGGCCTCGGCGGCCACCTGGGCAGCGCCGGCGTGGTCGATGTCCGCCACGGCCACGCCGCGCGCGCCGGCCTGTGCGAACGCCAGCACCAGCGCCCGGCCGATGCCCGTGCCGCCGCCCGTCACGATGACGGTCTTGTTACGAATCTCCATGCTTGTCTCCTCTTGGTGTTCGAATGTTCGAGCGTTCGCGTGTTCGGTCGTCAGGCCGCCTGCCAGAGCCGTGCGGCCAGCGTATCGGCCAGTTCGCGGATGCGCGGGCCGAGATTGGTTTCGAGAATTTCGGGCGAAAGACGCGTGGACGCCCCGCCGATATTGATCGACAGTACCTCCGCGCCATCCTGCAGGCGCACCGGCGCGGCCACGCCGCTGACCGTGCGGTCCCACTCCGCATGGGCCAGGCAGAAGCCGCGCCGCGCGTGGTCGCGCAAGGCGCGATCCAGCTTGGCGCGCAGACCCGGCCAGCGCGGGCCGTGGTGCCGCTCCAGTTCCGCCAGCACCGCCGTGCGGCGTGCCGGGGCCAGCCCGGCCAGCCACGCACGCCCGATGGCGGACGTGGCCATGGGCAGCCGCGAGCCCGGCGTCAGGCGCATAACCAGCGCGCCGCGCGGCTGGCAGACTTCCAGGTACAGCATGTCGTGGCGGTCCGGGGCCGCCAGCGCCACGGTGCAGTCGGTCGCGAAGGCCAGCGACTGCATCAGCGGCTGGGCAATGTCACGGATGCCTGCGCCGGAAAGGTAACGCTGCCCGGGCAGCATCGCGCCCTGCCCGATGCGGTACTTCTCCTGTCCCTCCACATAGACCAGATAGCCGAGACTCGCCAGCGTGTAGGTCAGCCGCGACACCGTGGGGCGCGGAATGCCGGTCCGGCGCGACAGCTCCGCATTGCCGAGGAAATCGTCATTCGGGCCGAACGCGCGCAGCAGCTCCAGCCCGCGCGCCAGCGCCGTCACGAAATTGCGGTCCTCGCCGTCAGCGGGATGGGCCGCGTCGCCGGACAGGAGTCCGGCATCGGCCGGTTGCGGAATCGAGGTGGTGCGCTTCATGGCAGATTCATAACAGTTTCCGCGCGGCGGCACGCCCGCTATGCAGCGAAAACATGTGACCCGGAAACGGCGCTTATGACAACCGGACAGTCAACGCGACGTGTCTTATAGATAGCTTTTAGCTGAGTGAGTACGCGTTCAAAAGCCCTCACCCCTTCAAATTAGCCAGCAACTGTTCGGCCAGGAAATCGCATGGCGGGCGGGCGGAGCCGGCGCTTCGGGCGAGGATCACTTCGAGCGGCGGCAGTTCCGGCAGCCCTTCCGCCGCCCCGAGGGCATCTAGCTGCGCCGGGATGCTGCAACGGGCGAGCGGGGCGACGGCCAGGCCGGCGTCGACCATGCTGATCAGGCCAAGCAGGCTCGGGCTCTCGTAGGACATGCGAAACGGGATACCGGCCTGCTGCAGCGCGTGGATGGCGCTGGCGCGCCCCGCGCTGCCCTGCGGAAAGACGGCGATCGGCAATGGCCGCTCCTTCCAGATCTGGGTTGCCCCTCGCGCGGCCACCCAGTCCATCGGCTCATATCGGAGGAACTCGCCGCTCACGCCACGCGACCTGGTCATGCAGGCGAGGTCGAGCGTGTTGTCCTTCAGGAGGGGAACCAACGCGTGGCTGGGCATGCCGATGACGCGGATCTCCACGCGCGGATGGGCGGCTGCGAACTTGCGCAGGACGGAAGGCAGCAGGGACGACGCGTAGTCGTCCGGCACGCCAATCGTCACGCGGCCGCGAATCTCCGGCCGCACCACCGCCGACCAGGCCTCCTCGCGCAGGGCCAGCATCTGCCGGCCGTAGTCGGTGAGCATCCGGCCGTCGTCGGTCAGCGCGACGTTGCGGGTATTCCGCACGAACAGCGGCTTGCCCAGGACATCCTCGATCGCCTTGATCTGCATGCTGACGGCCGAGGGCGAGCGGTGCAGCGCCTCCGCCGCGCGAGCGAAGGAGCCCGCATCCGCCACGGCAACGATCATTTCCAGCACATCGAGGTCGAGCTTGCGCATGCGATTCAGATAATCTGATGAATCGCTTCAGTATATTCCGTTTTACTTAGGGATCGGTCCCCCCGACACTGTCTTCATCTCTCGGACGGTGGCAGACATGAAAGCAATGGTGGATTTCCTGGTGGTGGGCGGGCTGCTCGCCGTGACCCCGGGGCCGAACATGGTCTATGTGATGGCGCGCTCGATTTCGCAAGGCACCCGGGCGGGCCTGATCTCGCTGGCGGGCGTCATGCTCGGTTATCTCTCGTACATGTTCGGCGCGGCCTTTGGCATCAGCGCGCTGTTCCTGGCGATACCCGGCGCCGCGCGCCTGCTGACGCTGTTCGGCAGCGGCTATTTGCTCTACATGGCGTGGCGGATCCTGCGCCCCGGCGGCCGTTCCCCGCTCCAGGTGGCGCAGGCGGATGCGCAGCCGACACGCAGGCTGCTGGCGATGGGGGCCGTGACCAGCCTGCTCAACCCCAAGCTCGCCCTGGTCTTCATCTCCGTGCTGCCGCAATTCATCGACTACCAGGCCGGCGACGTGCTGAGGCAATCGCTCACGCTGGGATTGGCGCTCACGGCCGCCTTTGCCTCGGTGAATGCCTGCGTGGCGATTGCTTCGGGAAGTGCGGCCACGGCGATGGCCGGCCGTCCGGGCCTGCTCACCGCCCAGCGCTGGATCGTTGGCGTGTTGCTGGTTGGCCTGGGCGTGAAGCTGGGCGTCCAGGCCTGGTAGGCAGCCGCACTCAGCCCCTCATTCGAAATCCGACATCTCGTACAGCGGCCGGATTTCGATCTCGCTCGGCCCTGGCATGGGGTTGGGGCAGCGTTTCACCCAGGCGACGGCTTCGTCCATGTCCTTGACTTCCCAGAGCCAGAAGCCGGCCACCAGTTCACGGGTCTGGGCGAACGGTCCGTCGATGACCGTACGACCGGCACCATCGAACGCCACACGCCTGCCCTGCGACGAGGGCTTGAGGCCATCGGCCGCGCGCAGGATGCCGGCCTTTGCCAGCTCCTCGTTGAACCTGTGCATCGCCTCGAACATCTCGGTTTTGGGCAGGTCGCCCCTTTCGCTGTCTTCGGTCGCTTTCACCAACACCATGACACGCATCGTCTGTCTCCTTGTCTTTCGATTTCACGGCGCCACGGCCTGCCCGTGGCGCAGCCCATCTTCAGCCCGTGGCCGTGGTCTTCGTCGCTGCGCGCCGCGCAGGCGTCCTGGATGACGATGACCTGATAGTCCCGGTCATGCGCGTCGCGCGCGGTGGACTCCACCGACGTTGCGCAGCAGGTCTTGCGAACGCGCATGGGCTGCGGTGCCGCCGCAGGCAAGCTTGCCTTGGGCATCCACAATGTCATTGATCAGGTCGAGCACGAGCAAGGCGGTTCTCATGATGGCTCCCGTGCTCAGTCGTCGCTCTTGTACCGGGCGTCAAGCTCGTCGTAGAGCGGCTTCCTGACCAGGCGCTGGCGCTCGCTGAACGGTGCCACGATCGCGGGGTCCTCGTTCATCTGGCCGTTCGACTGCAACTGGCCCAGTGCCTGCTGCATGCCGCGTACCGCGCCCTGCAGCGCCGCGTTCGCGTAGAGGACCAGCCCGTAGCCGAGCCGCTGAAGCGCGTCTCGATCCTGAACGGGCGTCTTGCCGCCGATGACGATATTGATCAGCAACGGAATCTGGAAGAGTCCGGGCAGGCGCTCGATGTCGGGCAAGTCTTCAATCGCCTCGAGAAACAGGATATCGGCGCCCGCCTCCGCAAAGCGGTGCCCCCGGTCGATGGCGTCCTCGATGCCGTGCACCGCCGCAGCGTCCGTACGGGCGATGATCTGGAACGCGTCATCCTGCCGGGCGTCGGCCGCCGCGCGGATCTTGGCGACCATCTCGCTCGTGCTGACGACGTGCTTGCCCGCGAAATGCCCGCATTTCTTGGGCATCACCTGATCCTCGAGCTGGATCGCATCCGCCCCGGCGCGCTCGAGCGTACGCACCGCGTGCTGAACATTCAGTGCGTTGCCAAACCCTGTATCGGCATCGACGATCATCGGCAACGCCACGGCATCCCGGATGCGCGCGGTATGTTCGGCGATGTCGCTCAGGCCGATGAAGCCAAGGTCAGGCAGGCCGAATGACATGTTGGTGACGCCCGCGCCGGTCAGGTAGACCGCCTGGAAGCCCAGGTCCTCGATCACGCGCGCACTCATGGCGTTGAACGCGCCGGGCACCAGCAGCGCCTGTTTCGCCGCCACCTGTTTTCGGAATGCCTGTCGGCGGGAGGATGAAAGGGAGGTCATGGTGTCTCCGGTAGTGAGGTTCGATCGCCAGCCGGCAGATAGCGCTGCGACCACGCTTCAATCAGGTTCGCCGCGTAGGCCGCCGACGCCCGGTCCTGCAACAGATGATCGGCGCCATCGAGCGACACATAGCTCTTCGGCTGCGCCGCCGCGGTGAAGATATCGAGACCGTTCTGCACGCCCACGGTAATCGCATCACGGTATCACCGTTGGCGTTCAAGTCCCCGACGAATGCCAGTAAATGCCCTCCCCGCCACCTGCCTCCAACCCCAAAAAGTGACATTCATTTGAAATGTCTTTACTTTCAAACGGTCGCTTCGTATGGATTTGGTCACATCATTGACATATCAAGAAGACAGACTCCACGTCTCGCCCACCGGCACCCCACCTGAGTAGGGTGATCCTTGTCCATCAAGACATTGGCAGACAAAGGCGGCGTGGAATCCGTACGGAATGCGGGCGATTGCGACCCGATCCGTCACCTGAACTTCTCTGACCTAAAACCCATGACAACCACAAAACCTGTTCATTCGCGCATATACAGGCCGGTGCTCGGTGCCGGTGCACTGTGTCTGGCCCTGCTGTTGAGCGCCTGCGGCGGCGACGACAACAACACCCCGCCGCCCGCCCCGGGTGGCGGCGACGGTGGCAACGGCGGCCCCGGCACCACGCCCGCTGCCTGCACCACGGCGCACTGCGCGCCGGCTCCCTGACCGCTAACCCCGCGCCGCCCGCGCCCTCCCCATCCAACCGACACCGACCCGGCATGACATTCAACCCGTCCAAGCGCAGCTTCCTGCGCAACACGCTCGGCACCGCGGCTGCGGCTGCCACGCTCGCATCGTTCCCGCCCAGCATCCGCCGCGCCCTGGCCATCGAGGCGAACAACGCCACTGGCACGATCCAGGACGTCAAGCACGTGGTGCTGCTGATGCTCGAGAACCGCTCCTTCGACAGCTATTTCGGCACGTTCAAGGGCGTGCGCGGCTACGGCGACCGCTTCGCGATCCCTCTGGCGAACGGCAAGAACGCGTTCTTCCAGACCGACGCCACGAACAACACGATCACGCCCTATCGGCTTGACGCCACGCTGGGCAACGCGCAGCGCGCGGGCAGCACCCCGCATACCTGGCCCGATGGGCAGGCGGCGTGGGACCACGGGCGCATGAATCGCTGGCCCGTGGCCAAGAACCGGCTGTCGATGTCGTACTACGACACCGCCGAGGTGCCGTTCCAGCGCGCGCTGGCCGATGCGTTCACGCTGTGCGACGCCTACCACTGCTCGATGCACACCGGCACGATCCCGAACCGCCTGTTCTACTGGACCGGCACGAACGGCCCGAGCGGCGCCAACGTGGCGGCCATGGTCAACGAGTTCAATGGCGGCAATGACGTGGGACCGTCGACCCAGGGCTGGACGTGGAAGACCTACGCCGACCGCCTGGTGGATGCGGGGGTGAGCTGGAAGGTGTATCAGAGCCTGGCCGACAACTACGGCTGCAACGAGATGATGAGCTTCCAGCACTGGCGCACGGCGATGGAGTCGATGCCGGTGGCACGGCGCCCGGTGGCGCTGCCCGGCACCTCGCCCGCCTACGATCCGACGATCGACGACGCGCTGAGCCCGCTCGCCAAGGGCTTTGGCAACACCATGCCCGACGGCCTGCTCCAGTCCTTCCGTGACGACGTGCAGAACGGCACGCTGCCGGAAATCTCGTGGATCATCCCGCCGTCGCTCTATAGCGAACACCCGGGGCCGTCGAGCCCGGCGCAGGGCGGCTGGTACGTGCAGCAGGTGCTGGACGCGCTGACCGCCAACCCCGAGGTCTTCAGCAAGACCGTGCTGCTGATCAACTACGACGAGAACGACGGCTTCTTCGACCACCTGCCGCCGCCCTCGGCCCCGTCGCGCAATGCCGATGCCACGCTCGCCGGCGGCAGCACGCTCAGCGATGCCGACATGGCCTTCGAGTATCACAACTACGCGCCCGCCACGACGAACCAGTCGGCCAGCGATGGCAAGCCTTACGGTCCGGGCCCGCGCGTGCCGATGTGGATCGTCTCGCCGTGGAGCCGCGGTGGTTTCGTCAACTCGCAGGTCTTCGACCATACGTCCACGCTGCTCTTCCTGGAAAAACGCTTCGGCGTGAAGGAGCCGCAGATCGGCGCCTATCGCCGCGCCGTGTGCGGTGACCTGACCTCGGCCTTCAACTTCGTCAGCCCGAACAAGGACGCCCTGCCGACGCTGGCGGGCCGCAGCACCAAGGTCACGGTCGACAACCTTGCGCTGACGCAAAAGGCTTCGGTCGCGATTCCCGTGCCGGCCACGCCCGTGTTGCCGCCGCAGGTGGCCGGCACGCGTCCCTCGCGCGCGCTGCCGTACGAGCTGCACACCACGTCCCGCATCGACGCCGGCGCCAAGACCGTCACGCTGATGTTCTCGAACACCGGAACGGCTGGCACGGTCTTCCACGTCTACGACAAGCTGCACCTCGACGCCATTCCGCGCCGCTACGTGGTGGAGGCGGGCAAGAGTCTGGACGGCCTGTGGAACGTGGCGGCCGACAACGGCAAGTACGATCTGTGGGTGCTGGGCCCGAACGGCTATCACCGCGAATTCGTGGGCGACCTGAACGAGCAGTCGGCTGCCGGCGGCACGGAAATCCAGGTCTGCTACGAACCGTGCGATCCGCCCGTGCTGCAGGTCAAGCTGTACAACCGCAGCGACAAGGCCTGCACGTTCAGCGCGAGCGCCAAGGCCTATCGCACGGACGGCCCGTGGGGCCAGAAGGTCGAGGCCGGCAAGGCGGGCGAGCTGACCTGGACGCTCGGTGACAGCGGCAACTGGTACGACTTCGAGATCAGTTGCGATCTGGCACCGTCGCTCCGCCGCCGTATCGCGGGCCGTATCGAGACCGGCAAGGATACGGTGAGCGATCCGGCCATGGCTCAGCTGTCGTAACCTGCCTTGGCTTGACCCGTCCGCCTTCTACGGCTGGCGGGTCATGCGCCACGGCGGCCTGGGCCCCAGCGCGTTGCGCAGCATCTCGACGAATCGTTGCGTGCGCATGGAAGACTGGCGCGACTGCGGCACCAGCGCCATCACATCCGCATCGGGCAGCCGGTACGCTGGCAGCAGCGCCACCAGCCGCCCGGCGGCCAGTTCATCGGCCACATCCCATTCCGACCGCGCCATGATGCCCTTGCCGGTCAGGCACCAGTGATGAACCACGTCGCCATCATTGCTCTCCATCGTGGGACGCACCCGTACGGTCAGGTCCCGTGATCGCGCTGGGCGATGGTTCCTGTCGCCGTCGCCGTCGTCTTCGGCAAAGCGCCACAGCGTCACATCCTCGTCGTTCTCCCTGAGCACCAGGCAGGCGTGCCGTTCAAGGTCCGCCGGCGTCTCCAACGGCGGGGCCTTGGCGAGGTATTCGGGCGCGGCGCACAGGATGCGACGGTTCGGGGCAAGGCGATGCGCAATCCAGCGCGAATCCGGGATCGTGCCGATGCTGACCAGCACGTCGAAGGCATCGCGGCCATGCACGGGTTGGCGCGGCAGCATCAGGTTGTCCGACAGGTACAACTGCACCTCGAGATTAGGATGGGTGCTGTGAAACTGCGCCAACAGCGGTCCGAGGTAGCGGCGCCCGAAGCCAAACGGCCCGTGGACCTTCAGCTTGCCCGCCACAACCTGACTACGCTGCTGTAGCGCCTCTTCGATCACCTGCATCTGCTCCAGAACGCCAGTGGCGTGCTGCGCCAGGAGGTGTCCTTCGTGCGTCAGTTGCAGGCGCCGCGTGGTCCGCTGGGCCAGCCGGGTCCCCAGGCGCGCCTCCAACTGGCTCAGCCGCTTGGTCACGGCCGGCGGCGTGACATTCTCTTCCCGGGCCAGGGCGGCCAGGCTCCCCAGACGGTCCAGCGCCAGGATGAACCGCAGATCCTCGATGTCCAGCTTCATTATTAACCTGTAGGTGAATGAAGCCATTCTATGGCATTAACCACCTGAGGGTCCGGCCCCTCTACACTGCAAGGCTCGAACCTCCAGCGCGTGCTGGCACTCGCATAACGGATTCCCATGAACTTGCAAGCACTTGAAACGCCGGTCCTCGTGCTGGACCGCCTGAAGATGGAGCGCAATATCGCGCGGCTGCGAGACCGCCTTGCGCCCTTCGGCGTCACGCTGCGACCACACGCCAAGACCAACAAGTCCGCCGACGTCGCGTCTCGCATCGGCGCACCGGGCACGCCCATCACCGTGTCAACGTTGAAGGAAGCAGGCTACTTCCTCGACCACGGCTGGCGCGACATCCTGTACGCAGTGGGCATCGTGCCGTCCAAGCTGCCCCATGTCGAAGACCTTCTGCGACGCGGCGCCGCGCTGACGCTGTTGCTGGACAACGTCGAGGCCGCCCACGCACTCGCCAACTGGTGTCGCGAACGCGCCCTGAACGTGCCGGTGTTGATCGAGATCGATACCGACGGGCACCGCTCGGGCGTCAAGCCGGCGGACCCGGCATTGCTCGATATCGCCGCCGCACTGGGCAAGGACGAAGGCACGGGCGCCTGGCTCGCGGGCGTGCTCACCCATGCGGGCGATTCCTACAATTGCCGTTCGGCCGAGGCCATCGAAGCCGTCGCCGAGCAGGAGCGCGCCGGCGCGGTCCAGGCGGCGGAACGGCTGCGCGCCGCCGGTTACCGGGCGCCGGTGGTGAGCGTCGGCAGCACGCCTACCGCGCATTTCGCCCGCTCGCTCGAAGGTGTGACGGAGGTCCGGGCCGGCGTGTTCGTGTTCTTCGATCTGGTGATGCACGGCATCGGGGTCTGCAACGTGGATGACATCGCCCTGTCGGTGTTGTGCACGGTGATCGGCCACCAGCGCGAGAAAGGCTGGCTGATCACGGACGCGGGATGGATGGCGATGTCGCGCGACCGTGGCACCGCGAAGCAGCCGATCGACCAGGGCTACGGGCTGGTGTGCGATATCGACGGCAAGCCGCTGCCGGATCTGGTGATGGTCGATGCCAACCAGGAGCATGGCATCGTCAGCCATCGCACGGATCCGTCCGCCACGCCGATGCTGCCGGTCGGCACGCTGTTGCGCGTGCTGCCCAATCACGCGTGCGCCACTGGGGCGCAGCATGGCGCCTACACGGTCGTCGCGGGCAGCACTGTGGTGGAAGCGCAATGGCCTCGTTTCGGGGGATGGTGAGCACGGTTTTGCGATAGCATGGCGCCGGTAACCAGGATCAGAAACACAAGGAGACCCGCGCTTGCCCGAAGCCCTCCCCGCCAGCCCCGCCGGCGAGATTCCCACCTTCGAGACATCGGATTTCGCGGGCGATGGGTCGTTCTACTTCGACCTCGTACGGCTGCAGGACCGCGACGACATCCCGCGCGGCTTCCTGCATCGGCACAACTACTATCACCTGCTCTGGATGACCCGGGCGAGCGGCACGCACATGCTCGACTTCGCGCATTTCGACGTGCGCGACCACTCGGTGTTCTTCCTCTCGCCCGGGCAGGTGCATGCCTGGACGTCATCCGTGAAGCCGCACGGCTACGTGCTGAACTTCAG
The DNA here is from genome assembly GCF_900115455.1 of Cupriavidus sp. OV096. Classification (NCBI taxonomy): domain Bacteria; kingdom Pseudomonadati; phylum Pseudomonadota; class Betaproteobacteria; order Burkholderiales; family Burkholderiaceae; genus Cupriavidus; species Cupriavidus sp. OV096. The sequence continues at coordinate 81,969 of NZ_FOWM01000005.1, read as the reverse complement.
CACTGACTTCTTCGCCCGGATGTTTCCGCGCGCCGACGACGCCGCGAAATTCCCGTTCTACCACCCCACGCGCGCCCAGAGCGCGCTCTATCTCACGCCGCACCAGCATGACGGCCTGCTGCCATTGCTCGACGAGATGGAGCAGGAGGCGCGGAATCGCCAGCCCGGCTTCCCGGACGTGGTGCAGGCCTGCCTGCTGATCCTGCTCACGCGCCTGCGCCGCCTGTGCCCCGAGAACGAGCCCGCCGGCGGCGTTGGCCCGCATCAGGCCCTCACGCGCCGCTTCACGATGCTGGTGGAAACCCACTACCTGCGCTTCGGCACGATCGGCCAGTACGCCGAGGCGCTCTGCGTGAGCGAGCGCCAGCTCAACGAGGCAGTCAAGCGCACCCTGGCGCGCACCGCCAGCCAGGTGGTACAGGAACGCGTGGTGCTGGAAGCCAAGCGCTGGCTCAGCAACACCGAAACCGGCATCGCCGAGATCGCGTTCCGGCTCAATATCGAGGATCCGGCCTACTTCGCGCGCTTCTTCAAGAAGCAGACCGGCCTCACGCCGGGCGATTTCCGCAGGAAGCACTGCCGTCCGCTCGACTAACGCGCGTAAAAGTCCAACTCAACGTCTGATCCGTCCTAACACTGCCGCCACGCGCGTGCGTACAGTGCTCCTCATGGTGCATCCATAAGCACCAAAAAGTACCAAAAGCACAGGAGACAGACATGTACCGAGTCATCGCCCCGTTGCGGGGCCTTGCCGTGGCCGCCGTATTGGCCGTTATCCCCTTCAGCGCGATGGCGGAATACCCCGATCATCCCCTGCGCATCATCGTGCCGTTCGCCGCTGGCGGCGCCACCGACGTGATCGCGCGCACCGTGGCGCAGGCCATGTCGGCCCGGCTCGGGCAGTCGGTCGTGGTGGAGAACAAGGCCGGCGCCAATGGCAATATCGGCGCCGTCTCGGCCGCACGCGCGGACGCCGACGGCTACACGCTGCTGATGGCCACGTCGAGCCATGCCATCAACGCATCGCTCTACCAGAAGCTCAACTACAGTCTCACGCGGGATTTCGTAGGGTTGTCGAACCTGGCGTCCGTCCCCCTGCTGCTGGTGGTGAATCCGACCGTACCGGTCAATTCGGCGGCCGAACTCGCCGCCTACGCCAAGTCCAACGCCGGCCGTGTCAATTACGCGTCGGGCGGCACCGGCACCGCCTCCCATCTGGCCGGCGAGCAGTTCAGCACGCTGGCTGGTACGAAGATGACGCACGTGGCCTACAAGGGCGGGGCGCAGGCGCTCAATGACGTGATGGGTGGCCAGGTGCAGGTCATGTTCGCCAACCTGCCCGAAGTCCTCGCGCAAGTGCAGAGCGGCAAGCTCAAGGCACTGGCGGTGACGGGCAACAAGCGCCACGCCGCCCTGCCCGACGTGCCCGCCTTCTCCGAAACGCCGTTCCAGGGCATGACCGCGCGCTCGTGGTTCGGCCTGTTCGCACCGGCCGGCACGCCGAAAGCTGCCGTCGAGAAGCTCTCGCAGGCCATCGTCCAGAGCGTGGCCGACCCCGCCGTCAAGGATCGGCTGAAAGGGCTGGGCGCCGACCCGGTCGGGGACGATCAACCCGCATTTCAGAAATACGTGAATCAGGAAGTGGCGCGCTGGGCCGTGCTGGTCAAGCAGTCCGGCGCCACCGTCGATTGACGCCACGCATCGCCATCGCCATCGCTATCCCTGGAGGAAACCCCATGCTGTACGACGTTCGCACCTACACCTGCCGCCCCGGCACGATCAAGAAACACCTGGCGCTGTATGCCGAGCACGGCTACGAGACCCAGAGCCGCCATCTGGGCAAGCCGCTGGCCTATATGCAAACCGAGACCGGCAATGTGAACAGCTACACGCACATCTGGGTCTATGAAAGCGCGGCCGACCGCGAGGCCAAGCGCCAGGCGCTGCAGAAGGATCCGGCCTGGGGCGAGTACCTGAAGATAAGCGCCGACGCCGCCTACCTGATCAGCCAGGAAAACCGGCTGATGACGCCGGTGTCGTTCTTCAAGCCCTAGCCGGCACGGGTGGCCTACAGCCGCCCGGCCCAGTACTCCCGGAACGCCCGGCGAGGATCCTCCTGCGCGCGGGTGCCGGAGGCCTCGCCATCGAATACCAACGTGGTGCGCCGCGTAGCCGAATACGCTGGCCATTGCGGGGTCTTGGCATTGGCGGGGTCGCCCGTCGCGGCGAAGCTGACCCAGGCGCTGGCCAGTTGATCGGCCAGACGCAGGCTGGTGTCGCTCGGCCCGTTCAGCCCCATGCGGATGTCGTGCAGACTCGGTCCGATATCGACGCCATGCGGCGCGCCATAGCGGCCGCCGTAAGCCGGGCTCGGCGTCTTCCACAGATATGTCCACACCGGCGCGCTGTTGCCACTGGCGTGCGCGGCGGCCTTGCGATCCGCCTGCAGCTGGGCGATGCGACGGAACGTCATGTCCGTATCGATCCGCGCCTGCAGCACGAACGGCGTGGCACGCGGGTCCTCATCCCGATACATCGCCACCAGACGCGACGCGTCGTCGCCCACGCGCGTCTGCGCGAATCGCAGCAGCCCGGCATCGTCGAGATCGAAATTGATCTGGCGGTACGCGCGCTCGTCCAGCGTCGTGCTGATGATCATCGGCACCTGCGACGAGATGGCCGGCGCATCCGGATCGAACGGATGGCGGGGAATCGCCACACCGTCTATCGACGGCGCGAAGGCGCGTGGCGCCTCGCCCTTCAATCGGTCTGCGGCTTCGAAGCGCATTTGCGCCGCCAGCAGTTGCTCGAACGGCAGCGTATGCAGTCGGTCCACCGAGCCCTTGCCGATCTGGAGCGTGGACAGGTACTTGGCCGCGACCTCCGTGGACTGCGCCGCCGTCAGCACACGAATGCCCGAACCGCTCATGACGCCAGCGCGATGAAACAGCCCCTGCGCCGACGGCATCGCCATCAGCGTGCTGGTCTTGAGGCCGCCGCCCGACTGGCCAAACACCAGCACGCGCGACGGATCCCCGCCGAACGACTCCACGTTCTCCCGCACCCAGCGCAGCGCCGCGACAATATCGAGCATGCCCACCGCGCCCGACTGCGCATAGCGCTCGCCGCCGGCCTCGGCCAGATTCAGATAGCCAAACGAGCCAAGCCGGTGATTGATGGTGATGAACACCACGTCGCCAAAGCGCGCCATCATCTCGCCGTCGAACTGCGGCGAATTGCCCGATCCCGCATAGAACCCGCCGCCGTGCAGATGCACGAGCACCGGCCGCTTCGCGGCCTTTGCGGGCGATGGCGTCCACAGGTTCAGCACCAGGCAGTCTTCGCCCATGCCGCCCGGCTGCAGATCGTAGGCGATCAGGTCCGCGTAGGCACGGCGCCGGTCGGCCGGCATCTGCGGCGCGTAGTTGCCGTAGGCGGTGGCATCGCGCACGCCGCTCCACTTCGCCACCGGCTGCGGCGGCATGAAGCGGTTGGCACCGCCTGTGTCGGCGCCGTAGCGCAGGCCCTTGAACACGTGCACGCCCCCTGACCGCAGGCCCCGCACCTTGCCATCGGCGGTCTCGACCACCGAGAACACCGGATCTTCTGCCATCGCGCGCACGCTTCCCGTGACCGCACTCCCCGCCGTCAGCACGGCAGCCGACTTCAGCCACTGCCTGCGCGACATTCCCTTGTGCTCCATCGCCCCTCCCTTTCTTTTGGTCTTGTGTTTGTCTGCTGCGTGATGCGACCTTACTTGCCCGTAAAAGCTGGCTTGCGCTTTTCCTTCCACGCGAGCGCGCCTTCGCGGATGTCTTCCGATTGCGTCGCGCGCCGGATGTCCTCGGCAAGCGCCGCGGTGTCCAGGTCTCCGCGCGCGATCGCGTTCAGATGCCGCTTCATGCCCTGCACGGCAATGGGCGCCAGCCCGGCGATGGTCCCGGCCAACTGCGCCGCACGCTCGCGCAGTTGATCCGCGGGGAGCAGTTCGGTCAGGAACCCACACGCCAGCATCTCGGGTGCCTGGATCCGTTCAGCGGTCAGGAACAGGCGCTTGGCGGCATTCAGGCCCAGCCTCGTCACGTAGCGGCGCATGCCGCGCTCATAGAAATGCAGGCCCAGGCGCGCGGCTGGCATGAACATCTCCACGGCGTCGGTGCCGAGCCGGAAGTCGCACGCCAACGACAGGTCCGTGCCGCCGCCGTAGACGCCACCCTGGATTTCGGCGATGGTCACCGCGCGGCAATCCTCCATCGCATTGACCAGCGGCTCGAAGCCCGCGCCACGCTGGCCGGCGGCGAGCTTGCCGATATCGAAGCCGCTGCAGAAGTACTTGCCCGTGCTGCGCAGGATCAGCACGCGGACATCGCTGCCGTTCACGGTTTCAATGTGCTGCAGCAATGCCTGCAGATCGTCAGGGCCCAGCCGGTTGGCCACATCGGGGCGCTGCAGCGTCAGCGTGGCCACATGGGCGGCAATATCGAGCGTGGGAAGCAAACCTTCGGAAGCCATGCGTCAAATCTCCGGATCAAGAAAGGGTAGTCTCTCGCGCTCGCAGCGCGACGTCGAATCGTTCGATGCGCGCCTGCGCGAAGGCCGGACGCTGCTGCACGCGCTGCCACCAGTCGGCCACCGCCGGCATGCGGTCTGCCGCCATGGCCTCTGGCGCGAGTTCGGCAATCCGCGCGATAAACGGCACCGCGGCGATATCGGCCAGCGAATAGTGTGGGCCCATCAGCCAGGGCCCGTTGTCGAGCATCGATGCCATCTTCGGCAGCAATGCCAGCAAGGCGTCGAGCGCCGCGCGCTTCTCCTCGTCCGAGTACGGCTTGCGTGCGATACGGCGCCAGGCTTCGCGCCGCTCCGGTGTCGGGATGCGCGCAAGCTTCCCCGCCAGATCCGCATCGCTCCATTGCGACGCCACGGGCTGCAGCGCGATGCTCCAGTTCAGGATCAGCAGGTTAGGCAGCAGCTTGTCGTCGGTCCAGCGGACGAAGTTGCGCATCGTGGCCCGCGCATACGGGTCGGCCGGGCGCAGCGGGGGATGCGGCAGGGCGTCGTCGAGGTATTCGCAGATCGTGCCGCTTTCGTACAGGAAACGGCCATCGTCCAGCACCAGCGCCGGCACCACGCCGTTCGGATTCATCGCCAGGAACGCTGGCGAATGGTGCTCCTGCGCGGCCAGATCGACAGGCACGCTCTCGTAATCGACGCCCTTCTCCGCCATACACAGCCGCACGCGGCGCGACGCGCTGGATAACCAGCCGTGGAACAGTCTCATGTGGGCGATCTCCGGTCAGGGAATCAGCACGGTGGCGCCCGTCGTGGCGCGGCCTTCGAGGCTGCGATGGGCCTCCCGGACGTCGGACAAGGCAAAGCGCTGCCCCACCTCCAATCGCAGGTGCCCTGCTTCCACCGCCGAGAAAAGCGCCAGCGCCGCGCGACGTAGCGACGCCGCATCGGCGATGAACGTACGCAGCGTCGGCCGCGACACGATCAGCGACTTCGCATGCAGCAGCTGCAGGTCGAATGCTTCCACGTCGCCGGACGCGGTGCCGTAGTTGATGGCCATCCCGCATGGCTTCAGGCATTGCAGCGATGGCACGAAGACGTCCTTGCCGACCGCGTCGTAGACGACGGCGACACCCTTGCCCTGTGTCAGCGCCATGACTTCCGCGACAAAATCCGTGCCGCGATAGCAGATCACGTGATGGCAGCCGTGGTCCAGCGCCACGCGGCGCTTGGCTTCGCTGCCCACGGTGCCGATCACTGTCGCGCCGAGCGAGCGCGCCCATTGCGACAGCAGCACGCCCATTCCGCCGGCCGCCGCATGCACCAGCACCCCATCGCCGGGCTGCACCACATACAGCCGCCGCAACAGGTACTCGGCCGTCAGTCCCCGCAACAGGGTGGCGCCGGCCACCTCCTCGGAAATCGTGTTCGGCAGCGGCACGACGCGATCGGCCGGCACGTTGCGCGTGACCTGATACGCGCCCGGATACATGGCCGCCACGCGCTGCCCGACCACAACGCCCGACACCTCCCGCCCGACCGCCGTGACGATGCCCGCGCCGACCGATCCCAACGTGATGGGAAACGGCGTCGGCGTGTGCGGGCCATGGGCGCCGCTGCGCTGGTAGATGTCGGCGAAGTTCAGGCCGATAGCCGATTGCCGGATCTGGACTTCGGCGGCTGCGGGCGCAGCAACCGGCACTTCGTCGAGTTCGAGCACGTCGGCGTCGCCATGCTTTCTTATACGGACTGCGTTCGTATGCATACGGTCTGTGGTCTCCAAGCCGGCGGGAGGTATGCCCGGCTCCGCTGCAAAAAGTGGCCTATTGGCCGTAGGTGGGCCGGGGGAAGCGTAGCGCATGTGGGGTCAAGTCGCATCATGGTAAATCCGTATACGTATATTTATGCTGCCTATTCGTATACTTTACCGGCGATAACGAATTCTCGAAGAGGACCGATGACTCACGACGCACCGCTGTCCGGCTACACCGTCCTGGATCTTTCCATCGCCCGCGCCGGCCCGGTTGCCGTGCGGCTGCTGGCGGACTGGGGGGCGGATGTCATCCGCATCGAACCGCCACCGCCGCGCGACCGCGGCTCGGTCACCGGGCGCCGCCGGGGCTCGGACGAACAGAATCTGCATCGCAACAAGCGCAGCCTCTGCCTGGACCTGAAGACGCCCGAAGGGGCTGAGATCCTGGCCACGCTGGTGCGCCGCGCGGACGTGGTGGTGGAAAACTTCCGTTCCGTGGTGAAGGAGCGGCTGGGCCTGACCTATGAACGCCTGAGCGCGCTGAACCCGCGTGTGATCCTGGCCAGCATTTCCGGATTCGGGCAGGACGGCCCGTACTGCGAGCGCCCCGGGCTCGACCAGATCGTGCAGGGCATGTGCGGACTGAGTTCGGTGACCGGCATGCCCGGGGACGGTCCGCTACGCGTGGGTATCGCCATCTCGGACACCACGGCCGGCATGTTCCTGGGGCAAGGCATCCTGCTGGCGCTGCTGCAACGCGAGCGCACGGGACGCGGCCAATGGGTCCACACCTCGCTCATCGAGGCGATGCTGAACAAGCTCGATTTCCAGGGCGCACGCTACACGGTGGAAGGCGTGGTGCCCACGCAGCAAGGCAATGCGCACCCCACGCTGGCCCCGATGGGCACGTATCGATGCCAGGATGGCGTCGTCAACATCGCCGCCAGCACCGACCGCATGTGGACCCACTTCTGCCAGGCGCTCGGCGCGGATGCGCTGTTGGCCGATACCTCGCTGCACAGTGCCGCCGGGCGAAATGCACAGCGCGAGCGGGTCGACGCGGCAATCAACGATTGCACAGCCGCGTTCACCGCCGCGGAGCTGACGGACAGGCTCAACGCCGTCGGCGTGCCGTGCGGCCCGGTCTTCGATATCGGCCAGGCGTTCGAGGATCCGCAGGTCCAGCACCTGCGCATGACACGCCCCGCCGACCACCCCGAACTGGGACCGCTGGCGCTGCTGCGTTCGCCGATCAACCTCTCCGCCGCGCCGCATCCCGAGCGATTCTTCAGCGCGGCGCCCGACCCCGGTGCCCATACGGACGCCATCCTGCGCGACCTGGGCTACGACGATGCCCGCATCGGCCGATTGCGTGAAGCCAATATCGCGGCGTGACCGGCCGCACCCGACAAGCCAAAACAATAAGCGGAGACAAGCGATGAACCCTCGATACTTGCGCGCCAGGCGCGTACTCGCGATGGCGGCGCTGGCGGCAACGTTCGCCTCGCCCGCGCTCGCGGCCGACGACTACCCGAATCGCCCCATTCGCGTGCTGGTGGGCTACACGCCGGCCGGCGCGGCCGACTACGTGGCGCGCATCTTCGGCGAAGCCTTGTCCAAGCAACTCGGACAGACCATCGTCGTCGATAACAAGCCCGGTGCGGGCAGCACGCTGGCCTCCACCGCATTGGCCAGCGCCCCGCCGGACGGCTATACGCTGGCGTTGGCCACGGCCACGCTGTATGGCATCGACCAGCGGCTCTACAAGGCGCGCTACAAAGGGGAGGATTTCACGCCCATCACGCGCCTGACCGTCTCGCCGTTGATCCTGGCCGTCAACAAGAACCTGGGTGTCGCGGACGTCAAGGCGCTCGTGGCCAAGGCGAAGGCCGATGCGGGCGGCTTCAACTACTCGTCGTCCGGCATTGGCGGTTCGCCGCACGTGGCGGGGCTGCAGTTCGAGAAAGCCACGGGCGTGCGCATGACGCATGTGCCGTACAAGGGCGGCGCGCCGGCCTTGCAGGCCGTGGCAGCCGGTGAAGTGCAAATGTCATTCGGGACGGCCGCCTCGGTGTTGCCGATGGGCACGCAAGGCGTCGTGAAGATGATTGGGGTGACGACGCCGAAGCCGTCCGAAGTGGCGCCCGGCCTGCCATCGCTGGCCGAAACCGGGCTCCCGGGGTTCAACTTCACGTTCTGGTTCGGTCTCTATGGCCCGGCGGGCTTGCCCCCGGAGATTCGGGACAAGATCTTCGCGGCCACGCGCAAGGTCATGGCCGACCCGCAAATCCGCGCCAAGCTGGCCGCCAATGGCAGCGAAGTGTCGCTATCGGAATCGCCGGCGGAGTTCGGCGCGTGGGCCTCCGCCGATGGGCGCAATGCGCTGGAGCGTATCGTGCAGGCCGGCGTGAAGCTTGATTGACGAAGATCTGACAATGAAGAGCCCCGGCGCCGATCAGCGCCGGCCGCGCCCCCGCCCCGCACCGTCGCCGGGCATCGAGGCGATCATGTCCGCATAGACATCGCCGCCCGTGGCGATGTGGCGCACCATGGCCGCCGCGGCGGCGTCCTCGCTGCCGCGCAGGATCGCTTCCAGCACTTCCTCGTGCTCCGCCAGCGAGGCGCGGATGCGCGCAGGCTTTTCGAAGCGCAGATCGCGCATGCCGCGCATCCGTGCGCGCATGGTGAGGATCTGGCGCGACAGGATGTCGTTACAGCTGGCTTCGTAGATGATGTGATGGAACGTGTCGTTGGCCTTGCGGTACGCCCCGCCATCGGCCTGCTCGGCAGCCGCCCGGCATGCCTCCAGTGCCGTCTGGATCGCCTTGCGCTGCGGCGCCGAAATGCGGCGTGCCGCCAGCCGGGCGGCCAGCGACTCCAACTGCACCAGGATCTCGCTCATCGCCACGTATTCGCGCAGCGTGATCGATGCCACGATGGCGCCCTGACGCGGCACCAGATCGACCAGTCCGGCGGATTCGAGCTGGATCAGCGCCTCGCGCACCGGGGTGCGCGACACCTTGAAGCGCGCGAGCAACTGCTGTTCCTCCAGCTGCGTGCCGCTGGGCAACTTCCCGCTCAGAATGTCTTGCTCGATCGCCGTACGGATGGTCTCGGACAAGCTCTTCTTTTCATCGGACATGGAACACTGCGAGCGCGCTGAGTGGGGATGGCGCGATTCTACTACCGCGCCCGCCCGCGTATGCGCAATTGCCCGCTATGTGCACAAAAGCGACGCCACTCAGTCCAGCGAGATCTTCCCCGCCTTGACGATCTCGCCGTACCGCACCGTGTCGCGCTCGATCAGCTTGCGGAAGGCCTCCGGCGTATCGCTGACCGGCACGAAGCCGAGCTCGGTCAGCTTCTTCGATACTTCAGGACTGGTAGTGGCGGCGGCGATGGCCTTCGCCATGCGGTCCACCACCGGCTGCGGCGTGCCGGCCGGCGCCAGCAGGCCGGTCCACGAACTCATGACAAACCCGGGGAAGCCGGACTCCTCCATGGTCGGGATCTGCGGTTCTCCGGGCCAGCGCTTTGCCGACGCCACAGCCAGCACGTTGATCTTGCCGGTCTTCACGTGGGGCATGGGCACCAGCAGCGGATCGAACGCGATCGACACCTCGCCAGACACCAGCGCCGGCAGGATCGGCGCGCTACCGTTGTAGGGCACGTGCGTCATCTTGAGCTTCGACTCCATCGCCAGACGTTCGCCGGTCAGGTGCGCCGAGCTGCCAACGCCGCTCGAGCCGAAGGTCAGCGCGTCCGGGTTCTTGCGCCCATAGGCGACGAGTTCGCCGACGGTCTTTACCGGCAGCCGCTTGCTGGCAAACAGGAACAGCGGCAGTTCCGCCATCTCGGCCACCGGCACCAGGTCAGACGGCTTGTAGCTCAGCTTCGAGTAGAGCGACATGTTGGCGCTGTAGGCGGCCAGCACCGACACGAACGTATAGCCGTCAGGCGCGGAACGCGCCGCGACACCCACGCCAAGCGTGCTGTTGGCGCCCGGCTTGTTCTCGATGATGATGGGCTGGCCAAGGGTCTGCGAGACCCGCTCGAACACCACGCGCGACACGGTGTCGGTCGACCCGCCCGGCGTATAAGGAACGATGACCTTGATCGGCTTCGTCGGCCATTCTGCTGCGCTCGCCCCCTGGCCGATGGCCAGTCCCGCAATGAGGATGGCCGCCATGCGTGCGGCGCCCGTGGCGCGTGTCTTGATACTCAATTGCTGTCTCCGATTCTGTTTCTTTGAATTGCCGCGCGAGTCGGCGGCTCATTATGGGGGACGCAACGGCCAAACCAACGAGCGCCGCGCAAGTGGTGTTCGATATCCGGCCATCGGGGGGGCCGGCGCGCCGCATTCTTTACCAACGCACAAAACTGTTGATCCGCGATGTGTCTTCTTCGCTCGGCGCCGGGCAGCTAGATTGGCCCGTGCCCCCCACCGATCGCAGACGTCCGCCGCAATGACTGAATCCGCCCCCTCCCTCCCCTCTCCCGCAACCCGGCACCCGACTGACAGCTACGTCGGCCGCAATGCCGCTTACTGGCAACGGAATCTGGCGGTTGCCGTCTTCGGCTCCTTCACCACGCTGGTCAGCCTCAGCATGCTGCTGCCGTTCTTGCCGTTGTACGTGGAGCAACTCGGCGTGACGTCGCAGGACGAAGTGGTGCAGTGGTCAGGCGTGGCGTTCGGCATCACGTTCCTTGCGACCGCCGTGACCGCGCCCCTGTGGGGCAAGCTGGCCGACCGTTTCGGGCGCAAGCCGATGCTGGTACGCGCCGCGGTGGGCATGGCCATCGTGATGTCGATGATCGGGCTGGCCCACAACGTCTATGAACTCGTTGCGCTGCGCTTCGCCGCGGGGTTGATCGGCGGCTATGCGTCGGCGGCCACCGTGATGATCGGCACGCAGGCGCCGCCCGAGCGGGCGGGCTGGGCGCTCGGCGTGCTGTCCACCGGTGCGCTGACGGGTAATCTGGTCGGCCCGCTCATTGGGGGCCTGCTGCCGAACCTGATCGGGATTCGCGGCACGTTCTTCGCCGGCGGCGCCATGATCGGCGTGGCGGCGCTGCTGACGATCTTTGGCGTGCGCGAGGATTTCACACGTCCGCCGAAGGCCGCCAGCCAACCCGTGCCCTCCGACGGTGCTACCCGCAGCGCGCATCGCTTCGCGTTGCCGGCCTTGCTGGTGACCGCGGCGATGGTGTTGCTGGCCAATATGTCGATCGAGCCAATCATCACCGTCTATATCGGACAACTCGATGTACCGCACGACCGGCTGGCCACGGTGGCCGGCATCGTCATGGCCTGCTCGGCATTTGGCAGCGTACTGACGGCCTCGCGGCTAGGGGCGCTGGCCGACCGCGTCGGTGCCTGGCATGTCATCATCGGTTGCCTTGTGGCCACCGCCCTTGTCCTGATTCCCCAGGCGTTCGTGACCAACTGGTGGACGCTGGCCGCGCTGCGCGGCGTAATGGGGATGGCGCTCGCCGGGCTGCTCCCCGCCATCGGCAAGCTCGTACGCCAGGCCGTCAAGGAGCACCAGTCCGGCAAGATGCTCGGCTACCTGCAATCCGCGCAGTTCTCCGGGCAGGTGATCGGGCCGTTGATCGGCGCGCAGATCAGCGTGCACCTTGGCATGCGCGCGGTGTTCTTTGTTACCAGCGCCCTGCTGCTCGCCTGCGCCGTGTTCGATCGCTGGGCCAAGGCGCGCTGAACCGGCATGTCAGCCCCAGGGACGGGCAGAATCGGTTCGCATTCACAAGTCATCCGCAGGCAACACCGGTGGTCTATGCTGGAAGACAGCACATTCACCGGGACCATTCATGGCCTATCACCGAGATCCCCGTCCTGGCCGCGCCCTGGGCAGCGCGTTGGCCGGATGCATTCTCATTACCCTGCTCGGGCTTGGCGTGGCCGGCTGCGACACGCCGCCCCGGGACACCTCCTCCACGCCCCCGCCCCCGCGCGAGCCCATCGCCGCGAGCGACGACGTGTACCCGCCGCCCTCCACCGTGCACGACACCCGCCCCAAACGCACGACCCCCTAGGGGATGGGTCCGGGGCAGGCAAATGTTGCCAAGTCAGATGACGTTGACGGGGACGCGCGGAGGCCCCTGTCCGGTTACTTCACCGGCGTCAGGATCGGCGCGCCCTTTTTCTTGATCAGGAACACCACGAACTTCGCCGGCTCGGTATTGCTGGCGTTGCGCCCGACCGTGTGGATATCGTTCTGGCCTTCGTAGAAGGTATCGCCCGCCTTGAGCGTGACCTCCTTGCCGCCCTTCAGGCCCATGATGATGCTGCCCTCCAGCACATAGACGAAGGCGTGCGCATCATGGCGATGCACGGGATCCACGGCGCCCGGCGGATAGTCCACGACGATCATCTCGCCTTCCTTGCCCGGATATTCGGGCAACGGCTTCGTCATCAACTGCTTGACGCTGGCCTGCGGCGCGGCGGCTGCCGGCCCGGCCACCATCAGGCACGACAGCATCAGGGTTGCAGCAACGGATGCGACTGTCTTCATGGCATTACTCCAGGTTGGCCTTGTCGAGTCCGAACGCCTTGTCCGAGGAACCGGGCACCATGCGGAACGCCACGTTCAGGCGGTTCCAGGCATTGATGGCCCCGACCAGGAAGGTCAGATCCGACAGTTCCTTTTCGCTGTACTGGGTGCGCACGCGCTCGTAGATAGCGTCGGGCACGCCGTCGGCGGCAAGGTGGGTCAGCGCTTCGGTCCAAGCCAGCGCGGCGCGTTCGCGCGGCGAGAAGAGCGTCGATTCGCGCCAGATCGCCACGTGGTGCAGGCGCAGTTCCCGCTCGCCGTGGATCTTGGCCATCTTGATGTGCATGTCGACACAGAACGCACAGCCATTGAGCTGCGACGCGCGAATCTCGACGAGCTCGTGGATCGGTGCCTCGATCGTGGTCTTCTGGAACAGGGCCCCGAACTCGATGAGCTTCTTGGTCAGTTCCGGGGATTGCTGGAAGTAGTTCGTACGTTGGGTCATGACGTTTCTCCTGTGGTCGATGCCTGAGACCATGGTAGGTGGCGCGTGGACCCCACGCCAGACCGACTAGGCGCGCACAGTGTTTCCCGTCAGGCATCAATCCGCATGCCCACGGCAGCGCACGCCGCCCCCCGTTTACCCCCAAAGAATCAGGGATAACACCAAGACCCCAAGCACTGGCGCGGGATGCGTATTTCGCACAGCGGAATGCATCGCCCGATTGCTTGACGCTGGTCGAATCGCCATGCAAATTCGCTGAAAACGAACGACCGTGCTAGAACGCGAACCGCCTCCACTGCCCCGCTGCGGGAGACAGGATTCGCGGCAACGACACGGCGTCACCGGACCCTCGGCCCTGCCGGGTTCCAGGAGAGTGGCGCGCCACCTGGCGCGGCAACGCAAGGAGACAACACATGCAAGACAACCGACACGCGGCACCAGCGCCAGGCTGGCCGCGCTTGCCCGCCACATCGACGGCCACCCCGCGACAGCGCTGAACCGCCAGCATCCGCGCCGGTCAGGCTGACGCAACGCCGATCCGGCCCGCGCTGCCGCCCCAACGGCAACGCACCTCCACGCGCCCCGGTCCCGCGCCGGCGCGCACCTTGTTTCGCGAACCGTACGAGGTAATCCCGTGGCATTGTTTTTCCAACAGTTTCTCAACGGCCTGACGCTGGGCGGCGTGTATAGCCTGGTGGCGCTGGGGCTCACGCTGGTCTACGGCATCCTGCACGTGCCGAACTTCGCGCATGGCGCGCTGTACATGGCCGGTGCCTATGTGTCGTACTACGCCATGACCACGCTGGGCCTGAACTACTGGCTGGCGATGCTGGCTGCCGCGGCCGTGGTGGCCGTTCTGTCGATGCTGGCGGACCGCCTGGTGTTTCATCCGCTGCGCAACGCGCCCGAGATCCACGACATGATTGCCGCCATCGGCATCCTGCTGTTCCTGGAAGCCGGCGCGCAGGCGCTGTGGGGCGCGGACTTCCACCGCATGCCCACGCCGTACGGCCAGATGGTGGAGTTCCTCGGCCTCACCGCGCCGATGCAGCGCCTGCTGATCATCGTCGCCGCGTTCGGCCTGATGGTGCTGCTGCACCTGTTCCTGACGCGCACGGTCACCGGCTCCACGATCATGGCGATGGCCCAGAACCGCGAGGGCGCCGCGCTGGTCGGCATCGACGCCACGCGCGTCACCCTGCTGGTCTTCGCCATCTCGGGCGCGCTCGCCGCCATCGCCGCCACGCTGTACGCGCCGATCAACCTCGTCTACCCGAGCATGGGCAACCTGGTCATCACCAAGGCGTTCGTGATCATCATCCTCGGCGGCATGGGCAGCATCCCGGGCGCGATCGTCGGCGGCCTGATCATCGGCATGGCCGAGAGCTTCGGCGGCTTCTATATCTCCACCGACTACAAGGACATCATCGCGTTCATGCTGCTGGTGATCATCCTGTCCATCCGCCCGCAGGGCCTGTTCGCCGCCAAGACGGCGTAAGGAGCGATCCATGAAAGCACTGCAAGGAAAGACCGGCTGGGCCCTGCTGCTGGCGGCCGCCATCGCGTTTCCGCTGGTCGTGCCCAACAGCTACTTCCTGACCGTGATGACGCTGGCGTTCATCTACGGCATCGCCACGCTCGGCCTGAACCTGCTGACCGGCTATACGGGCCAGCTCAACCTGGCGCACGGCGGTTTCATGGCGATTGGCGCCTACACGGTGGGCATCCTGACCGTGGACCACCAACTGCCGTTCTGGCTCGCCTTCGCGCTCTCCGGCCTGGTCTGCATGGCGTTCGGCTACGTGGTGGGCGTGGTGTCGCTGCGCCTCAAGGGCCATTACTTCTCGATCTTCACGATGTGCGTCGGCTACATCATCTACCTGCTGATCGAGAAGTGGGAAGGCCTCACGCACGGCACGGTCGGCCTGATCGGCATTCCGGTGCCGGCGGCCATCGGCCCGATCACCTTCGACAGCGTGCCGGCGCAGTACTACCTCGTGCTGACCTTCCTGGTGATCGGCATGTTCATCATGCATCGCATCGTCAGCTCGCTGCTGGGCCGCAGCTTCCTGGCGGTACGCAACAGCGACGCGCTGGCCGAAGCGCTGGGCATCAACCTGATGCGCACCAAGGTGCTGTCGTTCGTGCTGTCGGTGGGCTTCGCCGGCTATGCCGGCGCACTCTACGCGGGGCAGGTGCGCTTCCTGGGCCCGGACATCGCCCGTACCGATGTCACGTTCGACATGGTCATGGCGATGCTGGTCGGCGGTACCGGCACGCTGCTCGGACCGCTGCTCGGCTCGGTGCTGGTGCCCTGGGTCACCCAGACGCTCCAGTTCCTGCAGGACTACCGCATGCTCGTGTTCGGCCCGGTGCTGATCCTGCTGATCATCTTCTTCCCGGATGGCATCGTCGGCTCGTACCTGAAGAAGCAGGCCCGCCGCGCCGCCGCCGCACGCCGTGGCCAGCATGCCGCCGCGCGCCCCGGCAACGTGCAGCCACCCGTCCCGACCACCCGCCCCGGAGCCGAGAATGCTTGAGATCCGCAACCTCACCAAGAAATTCGGCGGGCTGACCGCGGTGCACGACGTGTCCGTGGCGTTCGAAGCCGGCCATATCAACGCGATCATCGGCCCGAATGGCGCCGGCAAGACCACCTTCTTCAACCTGATTGCCGGCACGCACGCGCCGAGTTCTGGCCAGATCCTGTTCAAGGGGCAGGACGTGGCCGGCCTGCGCGCGGACCAGATCGCCCGGCTCGGCGTGGCGCGCACGTTCCAGGCCACGGCCCTGTTCGACCGCGCGACGGTGCTCGACAACCTGATCGTCGGCCACCGGCTGCGCACGTCGTCGGGGCTGGCCGACGTGCTGTTCAACTCCCGGCGCCTGCGCCAGGAAGAGCGGCTGTGCCGCGAGAAGGCCGAGGCGGCGCTCGACTTCGTCGGCCTGACGCATCTGGCCCATGAGGTGGCCGCCGACATCACCCAGGAAGCCCGCAAGCGCGTGGCCTTCGCGCTGGCGCTGGCCACGGACCCCGAACTGCTGCTGCTCGATGAACCGGCCGGCGGCGTGAACCCCGAGGAAACCGTGGGGCTGGCCGAACTGATCCGCAAGATGGTGCGGCACGGCAAGACCGTCTGCCTGATCGAACACAAGATGGACATGATCATGCGGCTGGCCGACAAGATCATGGTGCTCAACTACGGCGAGAAGATCGCCGAAGGCACGCCGGCGCAGGTCCAGCAGGACCCGCGCGTCATCGAAGCCTATCTGGGAGCCGACCATGTTGCAGCTTGAACGCGTCTCGCTGTCGTACGGCAGCTTCCGTGCGCTGGACAACGTCTCGCTGCACGCCAAGGCCGGTGAACTGGTGGTGCTGCTCGGCGCCAACGGCGCGGGCAAGAGCTCGATCTTCCTGGCGATGAGCGGCATCCATCGCACCAGCGGCGGCAGCATGCGCTTCGATGGCCGCGAGCTGTCCGGCATGAAGCCGTCGCAGATCGTGCAGGCCGGGCTGGTGCACTGCCCCGAAGGCCGCAAGCTGTTTCCGGCGATGAGCGTGCAGAAGAACCTGACGTTGGGCGCCTACGTGCACCGCCGCGACAGCGCGGGCATCCGGGAGACGCTCGAGGAAGTCTTCGAGATGTTCCCGATCCTGCGCCAGAAGAAGGACGACCCCGCCGGCTCGCTGTCCGGCGGGCAGCAGCAGATGGTGGCGCTGGGCCGCGCGCTGATGGGCCGCCCGCGTGCGCTGCTGCTGGACGAGCCGTCGCTGGGGCTGGCGCCGCTGGTGGTCAAGCAGATGTTCGAGGTGATCCAGCGCATCAACCGCGCCGGCACCACGGTGCTGCTGGCCGAGCAGAACGCCTACGCCGCCCTCGGCATCGCGCATCGGGCGTACGTGATCGAGAGCGGCCGGATCGTGATGGAAGGCGACCGGGAGTCGCTGCTCAAGGACGAAGGCATTCGGAAGGCTTACATCGGCGGGTAGATCGAACAACACCAGACAAGCGCAGTACCAAATCCAAAAAGGAGACAGCAATGCAGCACAAGACGATGGGTCGTTTCTTCCCGCTGGCCGCATGCGCCGTGGCCGCGCTCTTCGCCGCCACGCCCGCGCTCGCGCAGGAAGTGGTCAAGATTGGCTACACTGGCCCGCTCTCCGGCGGCGCCGCGCTGTATGGCAAGAACGTGCTGTCTGGCATCCAGATGGCCGTGGACGAGATCAACGCGCAGGGCCTGGCCGTCAACGGCAAGAAGGTCAAGCTGGAAGTGGTGGCGCTGGACGACAAGTACGCGCCGGCCGAGGCCGCCATCAACGCCCGCCGCCTGGTGCAGCAGCACAAGACCCCGGCCGTCTTCGTGCCGCATTCGGGCGGCATCTTCGCGCTGCAGGCCTTCAACGAGCAGGAGAAGTTCCTGGTCATGGCCTACTCGAGCGTGCCGCGCATCACCGATGCCGGCAACAAGCTGACCATCCGCATCCCGCCGGCCTATACCGGCTATATCGAGCCGTTTATCAAGGCCCAGATGAAGCGCTACGGCAAGAACGTGGCACTGGTGCCGGCCGACCATGACTACGCCAAGGCATGGGTGCAGGCCTTCGTGCCGGCCTGGGAAGGCGCCGGCGGCAAGATCGTGGGCAACAACCCGATGTCGTACACCAAGGCGACCGACTTCTACACCGGCGTGTCGCGCGCAATCGCCGAGAAGCCGGACGTGATGTTCGTGGGCGGCCCCTCGGAGCCGACCGCGCTGGTCGTCAAGCAGGCGCGCGAGCTGGGCTTCAAGGGCGGCTTCATCGTCATGGACCAGGCCAAGATGGACGAGATGGCCAAGGTCACCAACGGGCTCGGCATGCTCGAGGGCTCGATCGGCGTGATGCCGCTGGTCAACGACACGCGCCCGGCCGCGCAGGCCTACAACGCCAAGTACAAGAAGCTCCATGATGGCCGCGATGCCACCACGGAGATGTCCCTGAACTACACGATGACGTGGGCGCTGGCCAATGCGATGAAGCTGGCCGGCACGACCACCGACTCGGCGGCCATCCGCGCCAAGATTCCGGAGGCCGTCAAGGCCCTGCCGAAGGACGTGAACCCGAACGAGGTGGAGGGCATCGACGCCAAGGGCGGCTCGGTGGCGGACACCGTGGTCGGCTGGGTCCAGAACGGCAAGATCGCACCGGTGCGCCTGTCGGAACTGGCGAAGTAAGCCAGGCGGCGCAGCAACAGGCTTCTACGGAGGGAGAAGGCGTAGCAAGGCGGTACCAGCCGGCGGCACAGCCGGCGTGAAATGTGGAGAGAAAGCGAAGGGCGTCCGGTGGCTCCGGACGCCCTTTGTCTTTGGTGCGCGTCGCGCGGGTTAGCGCCGATCGTCGTTGCGCGCCTGCATCGCCCCGCGGTTGCCGTGGCCGCCCCGGTCACCCGGCTCATTCTGGCCGCGCTGTTGTTGCTGCTGCTGTTGCTGCTGGAACTGCCGCTGGCGTTCCTGCTGCTGTTGCTGTTGCTGCTGCGCCCGTTGCTGCTGGTCCTGGGCCTGCCGCTGCTGCTGGGCCTGACGCTGCTGCTCCATCTGCTGGCGCTGCTGGTCCTGCTGCGCGCGCTGCTGCTCCTGCGCCTGCCGCTGCTGTTGCGCAGCCTGGCGCTGGTGCTCCATCTGCTGGCGCTGTTGCTCCTGCGCGGCCCGCTGGTGTTCCATCTGCTGGCGTTGCTGCTCCTGCTGCGCGCGTTGCTGCTCGAACTGCTGGCGCTGCTGCCGCTGCTGATCCTGCTGCGCCCGTTGCTGGTCGAACTGGTGGCGCTGCATCGCCTCGCGCTGCTGGTCCTGCTGCTGGCGCTGCTGCTCCTGCTGCGCCCGCTGCTGGTCGAACTGACGGCGCTGGGTCGCTTCGCGCTGCTGGTCCTGAAGCTGGCGCTGCTGCTCCTGCGCCATACGCTGCTGGTCGTACTGCTGGCGCCGCTGCAGATCCTGCCCCTGGCGCTGCTGCTCCTGCAATTGCCGCTGCTGCTCCTGGCGCTGATTCTGTAGCGCCTGCTGCTGGCGTTGCTGGAAATCGGCCGATTGCCGCTGCTGCTCGCCCAACTGCCGTTGTTGCTCGAACTGCTGGCGCTGCACGGCCTGTTGCTGGCGTTGGGCCTCGGGCGGCACGCCGCGCATCTGGTCCGGGCGTGTGCTCCAGTTCCTGCCGTTGTCGCGCGGATTGTCGTCGGGACGCTGGGCGCCACCCTGCACCGGGTTCACGAAGCCGCGCGGCGCGCCGTCACGGCTCGGATCGCCGCCACGATGGCGGGCTGCCAGCGCGGCCTCGGTCAGGCGCACGTCCGGCCGGCCCTGTCCACCTTGGCCGCCCGGCCCCCCTCGGTCACCGCGATCACCTCTATCACCTCTATCGGCCTGCCCCGCCTGTTGCGACGGCGGGCGCCCCGGGCGCCGGTCGTCGAACGCCGGGCGGCCCGGCAGGTGCGTGGCGATGGCCTGCCGCTCGAACCCCTGCCGCGCCATCGGCGGCAGCGCACGCGTCGGCGCCTCGCCTATATAACTACGCTTGACTGGCGCCATCGGCGGCGCGCCCCGGCCCTCGCCCACCGGCAAGGTCCGCCACGCGTCGTGGTGGGACCCGCGCGGCACAGGCCGGCCTTCGACGAAATTGCGCGACGGCATGCCCGTGATGGCGCCCGGCACGTTGCGATTAACCCAGCGCTCCCGGTCCCGGTCACGGCCGTCCCCGCCCCGCCCATAGTGGTGGATCGGGGCGTAGTTAATCCGCGAGACATAGTTCTGGCTGGCCCGATAGCCCGGCCGGTAGACATCGCGCGGCCCGAGCGGGTACCAGGCGACCCCGGGGCCGCCGCCAATCCGGATAGTGGCCGCGCTGCCGCCGATAAAGCCGACCACGGCCGGCGCGTAGTACGGGCGCACGCTGGCCGGGCCGGGCACCCAGCCCCAGCGGTTGCCGAAATGGGCCCAGCGGCCATAGTGCGACGGGGCAAAGCCCCAAGGCGCGTCATCGATCCAGGTCCAGCCCCATGGCGCCACCCAGGCCCAGTGCCCCGTGCTGTACGGCGCCCAGCCGCTCGGCACCGCGCGCGGGAACCACACCGCGCCGTAGCCGGCGTCCTGCTGCCAGTCGCCATAATCATCCAGCGCGGCGTAGCCGGTCATCTCGCGCGGCACATAGCGCGCGGCGACGGACTGGTCCTCGCGGGCGTCACGGGCGGCGGTCCATTGGTCGAAGCCGTCTGGCGGCGGGTACGCGCCCGCGCCGGCATCGGCAAGGTCGGTGCCGGCAAAGCGCATGCGCTGGCCGCGCGACAGCTCGACCGAGCGCGAATCCCCATACACGACTGCGCTGCCGTGGCGCATGCTGACCAGCGTGGTGCTGCCATCGGGCGAGACGTCGATCCGATAATCGCCCGGTTCATTGGGCACGAAGGCGAGGTTGGGCGTATCGACTTCCACCTGCTGGCCCTGCGGCAGGGCGCGCACGCGCAGTTGCAGCGAGCCTTGCGTGAGCTTGACCTGCGTGGTGTCGTCGTCGAGGTTGAGGATGCTGGCGGCCGTGCCGCCGCCCAGCCGCACCGTGGTGGTGCCGGCATGGACTTCGGCCCGGCCGCCCGGATCCACCCAGAGCCGGTCGCCGGTGGTCACGGGCCGGTTCAGGCCGATGGCCGCCCATTCGTCCGAGCCGGCCGGCGCGAAGCTGATGCCGCCGGCTGCATCGGTCAGGGTGGCGATCCGGGATGACGGATCGGCATATTGCCCGTTCGGCGCCAGTGCGTCGGGGTTGCCGAGGACGGAGCCGTCCGGGGCGCCCTGCGCGTAGCCGGGCGGTGCGTAATCCTGGGCCTGCGCCATCAGGCCGTGCGCCGCCAGCGCGGCAGCCAGGGCAATCGCCAGGCGATTAAGGGGTTGCATCGTGCAAATCATCTCTGTTCCGGACACCCACCGCGTTTGGCGGGTGTCGCCGTAATGTCACCGTATATCGGATAACGGCAGGGAACGCGACTTGCGGACCTGACTTTGTAAGCACATATTTCCCCCGCACCGTCCTGAGGTCGGGCGGATATGCGCGGAAACAAGTCTTGCAGATGCTGACAGGACGACCGGTTTGCTGCGACGCAGCATAAACGCTCAGCGCGGCTGGTTGCGCAGGAAGTCGGTCAGCCGGTCAGGCGGCATCGGGCGGCCATAGAAGTAGCCTTGGGCCTCGATGCAGCGGTTGGCGAGCAGGAAATCGCGCTGCTCGGCGGTCTCCACGCCTTCCGCCACCACGCCGATGCGCAGGCTTTCGCCCACATTGATGACCGAGCGGACGATGGCGGCGTCCACATCGTCGTGGGTGACGTTGCGGATAAAGGACTGGTCGATCTTGAGCCGGTCCACGGGGAACGTCTTCAGGAAGCTCAGGGAGGCGTAGCCGGTGCCGAAATCGTCGCAGGTCAGCGTCACGCCGTCCCGGCGCAGGGCCTGGAGCTGGTCGGAGACATCGTCGCCCTGCTGCAGGGCGATGGTCTCGGTGATTTCGATCTCCAGCAGCTTCGCCGGCAGCTCCAGCGCGCGCAGCACGTGGCGCACCTCGGTCAGCAGCCGGCTTTCCGATAGCTGGGCGGCGAACAGGTTGATGGCCACGCGCGGCGGTTCGGCGAAGGTCAGCGACCACGCCCGCGCCTGGGCGCAGGCGGTATGCAGCAGCCACATGCCCACGTCGCCGGCCACGCTGCTGGCCGCCAGGGCGTCGATGAAAGCGGCGGGCGTCAGCAGGCCCAGCGTCGGGTGGCGCCAGCGCATCAGGGCCTCGGCGCCCACCACGCGGCCATCGCGCAGGTCCACCTGGGGTTGATAGAGCAACTCGAACTGGCGCTGGGCATAGGCCTCGCGCAGCGCCTGCACCAGCGACAGCCGCGTGGTCACGTCGGTGCGCATCTGCGGCTTGAAGAAGCGGATGGTCCGGCCGCCGTCGTGCTTGGCCCGGGCCAGCGCCAGGCTGGCCGCCGCCAGGACATCGGACGAATTCTCGCCGCCGGCCGGCATCACGCAGGCGCCGATACTGGCCAGCACATGGTGCCGGCGGCCGTTCATTTCATAGGGGGCG
Organism: Cupriavidus sp. OV096; assembly: GCF_900115455.1. Classification (NCBI taxonomy): domain Bacteria; kingdom Pseudomonadati; phylum Pseudomonadota; class Betaproteobacteria; order Burkholderiales; family Burkholderiaceae; genus Cupriavidus; species Cupriavidus sp. OV096. Next base: position 59,593 of record NZ_FOWM01000005.1, on the reverse strand, counting down.
GACAGCATCGACAGGATGGCGGCGCTCACGTGGCGCACCAGCGTCGGGTCCGAAATGGAGGTCAGCAGCACGCCGAACTCGTCGCTGCCCACGCGGCCGATGATGGCGTCGCGCGGGGAGGCGTCGGCCAGCCGCCGGGCCACGCCCTGGAGAATGGCGTCGCCCTCGGCATGCCCGTGCATGTCGTTGAAGGCGCGAAAGTCGTCGATGCCCACCAGCAGCAAAGCAAAGCGTGGCGGCGCCTCGCTGCGCAGGCGCGCCTCCAGTCGCGTCAAGTATGCCTGGCGAGCGACCACGCCGGTCAGCGGATCGAGATCCGCCGGCGGCAAGGCGCCAGTCGCCTGTACCTCCGACCTGGCCACCATCCCTGCCCTATCAGTTGTGATGAACATATGTCCCGCTCAAGCTATTTGGCAAGTGTGACGAAAACCATGGAAAAATCAAGCGGTACAGAAATGCGGCGCAACCGCGCAACGGCGCGGGCTGGCGGGCGGCTGCCCGGCACCCTCCCACGTTGTCAGCGCCGGGCGCTTACAGTACCCTACGCCGCAAACGCCTGCCGCACCCGCAAGGCCATCCGCCTTCCGGCGGATAGCGCCCCGCCGCGAATCCTGCCAGCGGCTCATTCAAGCAGACCAACGCGGACCCGACCGTGAACAACTGGACCATTCGCTCGCGCATCCTGGCGAGTTTCAGCCTCATTCTCCTTGTCATGGCGCTGATGGGCGTGGTCGCCTATAACCGCCTGTCCGCCATCGAGCATGAAAGCGATGTCATGCGCAACGATGCCCTGCCCGGCCTGAACTACAGCGCGGGCATGCGCGGCATCTGGGGCGAGTTCTACGTGCTGGCCTGGCAGATCGTGACCACCGACGACGCCGGCGCGCGCAACCGCCTGCTGGCCCAGCACCAGGACGCCACCCAGCGTTTCCACCGCATGGAACAGCTGTATGAAGCATCCATCGTCCGCGGGGACGATCGAGCCCGTTTCGCGGCGTTCAAGGAACTTCACGCACGATACGACCAGGCTGCGCAACTTTACCTCGACCCGACCAAATGGCGCGACACCGCCACCGCCGAGACCGCCCTGCGCGGGCAGGCCCACGACGTCTGGCTCGACGGCCGCAAGGCGCTGCAATCCCTGGTCGACGACAACAACGCCATCGCGAGCGGCGCCGCCACCGACATCAGCAAGGCCGTGGATGGCGCCAAGAAGAGTATCGAGGTGGCGCTGACGCTGGCGGTGGTAGTGGCCGCGGTCTGCGGCTACCTGCTGCTGCGTTCGATTACCGTGCCGATGGGCGGCATCGTCTCGCTGCTGACCGGCATGCGCGGCGGCGACCTGCGCCAGCGCATGGCGCTGGGGCGGCGCGACGAATTCCTGGCCGTCGAGGAAGGCTTCAACCAGATGTCCGGCGAACTGACCACGCTGGTTGGGCAGGCGCAGCGCTCGGCGATCCAGGTCACCACGTCGGTCAACGAGATCGCCGCCACCGCCCGCCAGCAGCAGGCCACGGCCACCGAGACCGCCGCCACCACGACCCAGATCGGCGCTACCTCGCGCGAGATCTCGGCCACTTCGCGTGACCTCGTGCGGACAATGGGCGAAGTCTCCCATGCCGCCGAGCAGACCGCCGGGCTGGCGGGCACCGGGCAGGTCGGGCTGTCGCGCATGGAGGCGACCATGCACCATGTGATGGAGGCCGCCGGCTCGGTCAACGCCCGGCTGGCCACGCTCAACGAGCGCGCCGGCAATATCAATCAGGTGGTGACCACCATCGCCCGCGTGGCGGACCAGACCAATCTGCTGTCCCTGAACGCCGCCATCGAGGCCGAGAAGGCCGGCGAGTACGGGCGCGGCTTTTCCGTGGTGGCGACCGAGATCCGGCGTCTGGCGGACCAGACCGCCGTGGCCACCTACGATATCGAGCAGATGGTGCGCGAGATCCAGTCGGCCGTCTCGGCCGGGGTGATGGGCATGGACAAGTTCTCGGAGGAAGTGCGCCGGGGCATGTCCGAGGTGACCCAGGTGGGCGACCAGCTTTCCCAGATCATCGGCCAGGTGCAGTCGCTGGCGCCGCGCGTGCAGATGGTGAACGAGGGCATGCAGGCGCAGGCCGGCGGCGCCGAACAGATCAACCAGGCGCTGATGCAGCTGTCCGAAGCCGCGCAGCAGACCGTGGAGTCGCTGCGCCAGTCGAGCCAGGCCATCGACGAGCTGACCCTCGTGGCCAACGAACTGCGCAGCGGCGTCTCCCGCTTCAAGGTGTGAGCGCGGGCTCCGCGACGCGCATGTCCCGCCATGGCCCTCTTCCTGCTGTTCCGCATCGGTCCTGACCACTACGCGCTCGATACCGCCGAGGTGGCCGAGGTGCTGCCGCTGACCACGCTCAAGCAGATTCCGGGGGCGCCGGCATGGGTCGCCGGGCTGATGGTGCGTCATGGCCAGCCGGTGCCGGTGATCGACATCCCGGCGCTGGCCACGGGCACGCCCGCCGTGGCGCGCCGGAGCACGCAACCGTGCTGGTGCATTATCGCCGCACAACCCACGACCAACCCGCCCGCCTGCTCGGCCTGCGGCTCGAATACGCCACGGAAACCCTGCGCGCCGATCCTGCCGCCTTCGTCGACGGCGGCATCGACCCTGCCCCGGTGCGCTACCTCGGGCCCGTGCTGCACGACGCGCGCGGCCTCGTGCAATGGGTGCGCGTGGGCGCGCTGCTGCCCGATGCCGTGCACGACCTGCTGTTTCCCGATCCAGCCCCGGCATGACCGACGCCCCGCACCCGCTCACGCCCATCGAGGTGTTGCTGAAAGAACGCATCGGGCTCGATGCGGGCGCCATCGGCGCCGGCACCATCGCGCGCGCCGTGCTGGAACGTCAGATCGCCGTGGGCGCCGCCGATCTCGGCAACTACTGGAACGTGCTGCACGCGGTGCCAGACGAGCTGCAGGCGCTGATCGAAGCCGTAGTGGTGCCCGAAACCTGGTTCTTCCGCCATCGTGAAGCGCTGCTGGCCATGGCGAGCTTTGCCGCCCACCGCATCTTCGGCGATGGTGTGCCGATGCTGCGCGTGCTGAGCGTGCCCTGCTCCACCGGCGAGGAGCCGTACTCCATCGTCATGGCGCTGCTGGACGCCGGCGTGCCGCCCGAACGGTTTCGCGTGGATGCCGTGGATGTCAGCGCCCGGGCGCTGGAGCGCGCGCGCGCCGGCCACTATGGCAACAACGCGTTCCGGGGCCGGCCGCTGGACTTCCGCGAGCGCTACTTCGCGCCGGTGGCGGCGGGCTACCAGATTGCCGATGGCGTCCGGGCACAGGTCCGGCTGCTATCCGGGAATCTCCTCGACCCGTCGCTGCTCGCAGCCGAGCCGCCCTACCACGTGGTGTTCTGCCGCAACCTGCTGATCTATTTCGATCCGGAGACGCAGCGCCGCGCGGCGCAGGCGCTGGTGCGCCTGGCGCGCCCGGACGGCCTGATCTTCGTCGGCCCGGCCGAAGCCAGCCTGCTGACGCGCGAAGGGCTCGCCGGCGCCGGGGTGCCGCTCGCCTTCGCCTTCCATCCCCACGCGGTGCGCCCGCCCGTGCGGGACGTGCCGGCGTCGTTGGCATCGGCCTTACCCCGTGCGCCGCTGCCGGCTTCCCCCGCCGCTCCCGCGCGCCGGCCCCAGCCGGCCCCCGCGTTGCGCGCCGCGCCGCCCGCCGCCACGCACGCGCGCCCGCCCGCGCAGCAAGCCGGCGGCGATGCGCTCGCGGAGATTGCTGCCATGGCTGACCGTGGCGATGTGGCCGACGCCACCGTCGCGTGCGAGCAATACCTGGCACAGCGCGGCCCATCCGCCAACGCCTACTGCCTGCTCGGCGTGCTGCACGACGCCGCCGGCCACGTCGCCGATGCGCATGCCGCCTACCGCAAGGCGGTGTACCTCGATCCCGGCCACGAGGAAGCCCTCTACCACCTTGCCGCCCTGCTCGATAGCGAGGGCGACGCCGGCGGTGCCGCGCGCCTGCGCGAACGCGCCCAACGTCACGCCCGCATGAGCCATGGTTGAAACCTCCGCCACCCTGCTGCCGAACCTTGCCGCCATCGACGATTGCTGGCGACGCATCGGCGTGTCCGGCGACGCCTCGTGCCCGCTGCTGGCGACGCATGTCCACTGCCGCAACTGCCCGACCTACGCGCAAGCCGCCACGGCGCTGCTCGACGCGCTGGCCGTCGACGACCTTGTGGATGCCGCCACGCTCGATCAACCTACCGGGAGTGCGTTCCATGTCGACCGTGCCGCAGGGCAGTCTTGCGTGGTCTTCCGCGTGGGCGATGAATGGCTCGCGCTGCCGACCGCCGTGCTCGGCGAAGTCACCGCGCCCGCGCCGATCCACTCGCTGCCGCACCGTCGCCACGCGGCGCTGGTTGGCGTGGCATCGGTGCGGGGGGCGCTGCTGACCTGCGTGTCGCTGGCGCTGCTGTTCGGCGGCACGGCGGCCGATACCAGCCGCGCGGGACGGTTCCTGATGCTGGGCCAGGGGCGCAATGCCATTGCGCTGCCTGTGGCCGAAGTGGCAGGCGTGCAGCACGTGCCCCACGCCGCGCTGCTGCCGCTACCGGCTACGCTCGCCCGCGCCTCCGCGCACTACACGCGCGCCCTGTTCGAGCATGACGGCCACACGGTCGGCCTGCTCGATGCCGACCTGCTCCGGCAGGCGCTGTCGCGGAGCCTGTCATGAATCCCGAACAGCTCCGCGATGCCTCGATGCTCGAACTGTTCGCGCTGGAGGCGGACGCGCAGGCGGAAATCCTGAACGCGGGGCTGCTGGCGCTCGAACGCGAGCCTGCGGCGGCCACGCACCTGGAATCGTGCATGCGCGCCGCCCACTCGCTCAAGGGTGCAGCGCGCATCGTCGGGCTGGATGGCGGCGTGCGCGTGGCGCATGTGATGGAAGACTGCCTCGTCGCCGCGCAGCGTGGCGGCCTGCTGCTGACGCCGTCCCATATCGACGCCCTGCTGCAGGGCACCGACCTGCTGCAACGGATCGGCCATCCCCCGGGCGGCGCGCTCGACTGGCCCGAACGGGAAGGACTGGCCGAGATCAACGCCTGCGTCGCGCACCTCAACGCGCTGCTCGACGGCACTGAACTGGAGCCGGCCCCCGCGCGGATGCCGGCGGTATCCGCAGCAACGCCCGAGGTTTTCCCCCCCGAAGTCCCGCCCGCCCCTCAGGCCACGGCCGCCGCCGACCCGCAGGAACGCATGCTGCGCGTCAACGCGGACCGGCTGGACCGGCTGCTGGCCATGGCCGGCGAATCCATGGTGGAGACGCACTGGCTGCGCCCGTTCGGCGGCGCCATGCAGCAGGCGCGGCGCCAGCAAATGCGCGCGCTCCAGGCGCTGGAAGGCATCCAGGCCCTGCTGGCCAGTGCCGACGGTACCGTGCCACGGCTGCGCGCCGCGCTGGCCGAAGCGCGCCAGTTGCTTGAGGACAGCCACGGCCAGCTTTCGCAGCGCGTGGAGGAGATCGACCAGTACGATCATCGGGCGAGCCGGCTGTCGCGCCGGCTTTACGACACCGCGCTGTCCTGTCGCATGCGACCGCTCTCGGACGGCATCATGGGCTATTCGCGCATGGTGCGCGACCTCGGCCGCGCGCTCGGTAAGCCCGTGCATCTGGCGCTGGCGGGCGAACAAACCCAGGTGGACCGCGACATCCTCGAACAGCTCGACGCCCCGCTGGCCCACCTGCTGCGCAATGCGGTGGATCACGGCATCGAGCCGCCCGAAGTGCGCCGCGCCGCCGGCAAGCCCGAGGAAGGGCGCGTCTCGCTGCACGCACGCCATAACGCCGGGCGGCTTGTCATCGAGATCTTCGACGATGGGGCCGGCGTGGACTTCGGCGCGTTGCGCGAGGCCATCGTGCGCCGCAGCCTGGCGCAGCCCGAGACGGCGGCGCGGATGTCCGAGACGGAACTGCTCGAATTCCTGCTGCTGCCCGGCTTCAGCCTGCGCGAGACGGTGTCTCATGTCTCGGGGCGTGGCGTCGGGCTGGATGCGGTGCAGGACATGGTGCGCGCCGTGCGCGGCAGCCTGCGGCTCTCGCAGCAGCCCGGCAGCGGGCTCCACTTCCATCTCGAATTGCCGCTTACGCTGTCCGTCGTGCGCACGCTGCTGGTAGAAGTCGCCGGCGAAGCCTATGCCTTCCCGCTCGGGCACGTCATGCGTGCCGTGGCGGTGCGCCGGGACGAGATCGAGCAGGTGGAACAGCACCAGCACTTCCGCCATGACGGCCGGCCCGTAGGCCTCGTCAGCGCGGCGCAACTGCTGCAACGGCCCGAGACCGCCACCCCGGACGCCGACACCGTGCCAGTAGTCATCATCGGCGAGCAGGATCGCGTCTACGGCATTGCCGTGGACCGCCTGCTGGGTGAACGCATGCTGGTGGTGCAGCCGCTGGCGCAGGCGCTGGGCAAGATCAAGGACATCGCGGCGGGCAGCCTGACCGACGACGGCACGCCCGTCCTGATCTTCGATGTCGAGGACATGCTGCGCTCGGTCGAGAAACTCGTGTCGGATGGCCGGATCGAGCGCGTGCGCCAGGCCGGCGCCGGCACTGCCGACGTCCGCCGCAAGCGGGTGCTGGTGGTCGACGATTCCCTGACCGTGCGCGAACTGGAGCGCAAGCTGCTGGCCGGGCGTGGCTACGATGTGGCCGTGGCCGTGGACGGCATGGATGGCTGGAACGTCCTGCGCGCGGAGCCCTTCGACCTCGTCATCACGGACGTGGACATGCCGCGCATGGACGGCATCGAACTGGTCACCCGCATCCGCGAGGAGCCGCGCCTGCGTCAGTTGCCGGTGATGATCGTGTCGTACAAGGACCGCGAGCAGGATCGCGAACGCGGGTTGCAGGCTGGCGCGGACTATTATCTGGCCAAAGGCAGTTTCCATGACACGGCGTTGCTGGACGCCGTGCTGGATCTCATCGGCGAGGCACGTGCATGAAGATCGGTATCGTCAATGATTCTTCGCTGGCCGTGGCGGCGCTGCGGCGCGCCATCGCGCTCGATGCCACGCACGAGATCATCTGGGTGGCCGGCGATGGCGAGCAGGCCATACGCATGGCGACCACGCAAACGCCCGACCTGATCCTGATGGACCTGCTGATGCCGGTCATGGATGGCGTGGAAGCCACACGGCGCATCATGGCCGCCACGCCGTGCGCGATCGTCGTGGTGACGATGGACCTCGGGCGCAACGCGGACCAGGTGTTCGCCGCGATGGGTCACGGCGCGATCGATGCGGTGGACACGCCCACCCTGACCGAACCGGACGCGCAACTCGCGGCGGGGCCGCTGCTGCGCAAGCTCCGCAACATCGCCCGGCTGCTGAATGGCCGCGCCATCGCATCGCATTCCCTGACTGCCGCCACGCCTACGCCGGCCGCGCCCCGCCTGGTGGCGATTGGCGCCTCGGCAGGCGGGCCGGCTGCACTGGCCACGTTGCTGGGCGCGCTGCCGGCTGACTTCGGCGCGGCGGTGGTCGCCGTGCAGCACGTGGACGAGGCGTTCGCGCCCGGCATGGCCGAGTGGCTCAACGCCCAGTGCGCGCTGCCGGTGGGCATCGCGCGCGCCGGCGAGCGGCCGCGAATCGGCACCGTGGTCCTGGCGGGCACGAACGATCATCTGCGGTTGATACATGCCGCGCGGATGGCCTACACCCCGGAGCCGGGCGATTACCTGTACCGGCCTTCCATCGACGTGTTCTTCGAATCGGTGGTGGAGCACTGGCGCGGCGAGGCGGTCGGCGTGCTGCTCACCGGCATGGGCCGCGACGGTGCCCTCGGCCTCAAGGCGATGCGCGACCGTGGCTACCTCACCATTGCGCAGGACCAGGCCACCAGCGCGGTGTACGGCATGCCCAAGGCGGCTGCGGCACTGGACGCCGCCGTCGAGATCCTGCCGCTGCCGCGGATTGCCGCGCGGCTGGTGAAGGCGTGCGGCGGCGGCCACCAGAACAAGAACAAAGCACAGGATGCATGAAAATGCCAAGACCTAAACCTCAAGCCGATGCGGCGGCAAATAGCGCGAACAGCACAAAAGGCGCCAACAACGAATACATGGCGATGGTGCTGCTGGTCGACGACCAGGCCATCATCGGCGAAGCGGTGCGCCGCGCGCTGGCCGGCGAGCCCGACATCGACTTCCACTACTGCGCGCAGCCGGACGAGGCCGTGGCCGTGGCGGAGCGCACGCAGCCAACCGTCATCCTGCAGGACCTGGTGATGCCGGGCACCGACGGCCTGACGCTTGTGCGGCGCTATCGGGAGAACCCGGGCACGCGCGACATCCCCATCATCGTGCTCTCCACCAAGGAAGAGGCGACGATGAAGAGCGCCGCGTTCGCGGCTGGCGCCAACGACTATCTCGTGAAGCTGCCGGACACCATAGAACTCGTGGCGCGCATCCGCTATCACTCGCGCTCCTACCTGAACCTGTTGCAGCGCGACGAAGCGTATCGGGCACTCCGGCAGAGCCAGCAGCAGTTGCTCGAAACCAACCTCGAACTGCAGCGGCTGACCAACTCCGACGGCCTGACCGGGCTCTCGAACCGCCGCTATTTCGACGAGTACCTCGGCGCCGAGTGGCGGCGCGCACAGCGCGAGCAGACGCAACTCGCACTGCTGATGATCGACGTGGATGCCTTCAAGGCCTACAACGACACCTACGGCCACGTGGCCGGCGACGAGGTGCTGCGCCGCGTGGCGGGCGTGATCCGCGACAACTGCGCGCGGCCGGCTGACCTGCCCGCGCGTTTTGGGGGCGAGGAGTTCTCGATGATCCTGCCGGCCACCTCGGCGGGCGGTGCAAGGTTGCTCGCGGAGAAGGTGCGGCGCGCGATCGAGTCGCTGCAGATTCCGCACAACGGGTCGCCCACCAGTGGCGTGGTGACCATCAGCATCGGCGGCGCGGTGATCGTGCCCGATGAAACTGGCGATGCCAGCCGCCTCGTGCAGGCAGCGGATACCGGCCTCTATCAGGCCAAGCGCAACGGCCGCAATCAGGTCGTGATGGTGTAAGTATTTCCCGCGCGCGGCACCGCGCCGCGCGCCACCCCTCTTGCCCCACGGCCGACAACGCATAGCGCCGTGTAAGAACTACCTCACCCTTTTGGACCACGTGCCGCGCCATGTCTTCGCGCGGCATTCCCCATGCTCGATGCGCGCGACACAACGTGTACTTGTATCAGCTTTGTAACCGAACTGTGGGAATTCTCCGACATTGATATCGGAGTCGCCCGGCTGTCTCCCCTCTCCCCGCATGTCTATCGTTGCATCAGGCAAGCGCATTCACGCACGGCTGCCAGCAGCAACAGTAACGATTGCCCGCGCGGCACGCCACCATCGCCATTCGAGAGAGCACCGGCGCATTGGGTCGGTGTGAGGTCTTGTGCGTGTCGCGCGCCCCAATGATCCCAACGTAAAAGAGGTGAAGAACCATGGAAATCAAGCGGAACATCATTCTGGGCCTGGCGCTCGCGACCACGGCAGTCCTGGCAGCGTGCGGTGGCGGCGATGACGGCATCGACGACCGCGTGGGCCTGAGCAAGCCCTCGGTGCGCGTCATCCACGCCGTGACGGCCGGCCCCAACGTCGACGTGCTGCAGAACGGCGCGCTGACCTCGCTGAGGAACATCCCCTACAAGACAGTCTCGGGCTATTTCAACGTCGAGGAAGGCAATAACCTGTTCGCGTTCAACCTGGCCAACACGTCCACGCAGATCGGTGCGACCACGGTTTCGGCGCACACCGGCCACAAGTACACCGTGGTGGCGCTGCCTGGCACGACGGCCGCCGACGTGCTGCAGATCGACGATCCGTACGGCAAGGGCCTGCTGGACACCTCCGCCCGGATTCGTGGTCTGAACGCCTCGATCAATGCGCAGAACGTGGACATGTACCTGACCACGCCGGCGCAGGACATCGCCGCCGTGAACCCGACGATCGCCGCCATCAGCTATAAGAATGCGGTGCCGGCTTCGGGTCAGGATTCGATCTATGTGGATGGCGGCACCTATCGCCTGCGCGTGACCGCGGCCGGTACCAAGACCGTGATCTTCGATTCGGGCGCGCTGACCGTGAACAAGAACGACGACTGGCTGATTACCACGATCCCGGCCGACGGCTTCGGTGCCGTGGTGCCGAACAAGATCAAGGTCCTGGTGGCACAGAGCAGCACGAGCAACGCCACGGCGCAGGAACTGGTCAGCCAGCAGTAAGCCCCGCTACATAGCAAGAGCCCTCTCCTCGGGCCAGGACGCCGCCGCTTCAGGCGGCGTCTTTCTTTTGCGCGTGGTTGCCTGCGCCCGGCAGGTCGGACTTGAGTACGTCGAGGTGCGAGAGGTACGCGTCCAGTTCGGCGCGACCGCTGTCGGTGATGGTATAGACGCGGCCGTTACCTTCCACGAGTTCCGCCGTGATCGAGCGAGCGATCATCAGGCTGCGCAGAATGGGCCGCAGTGCGCGGATGTTCTTGTCGATGCCGCGCTCGCGCAGCCGCTCCATCAGACTGAAGACGGTAGAGGGGCTGGCCTGGACGAGCTTGAGGATGTAGAGCCGGGAAACGACCCGGTCGAGCGAAGGCGTGATCATGGGCGCAGTCGCTTTGGAAAGTCCTTAAAAAAACGGGGTGCACGAGGCACCCCGAAAGCTTGCGTTGTGTGCCCGGCAAAAGCCGGTGTTGCTCAGGAGAGCGCCACGGAGCGCTATTCCTCCTGGAACGCTTCCTCGCGCTTGGCCTTGATCGACGGCAGTGCCACCACGGCCACCAGTGCGGCAGCAGCAATCAGCAGGCCCATCGACAGCGGACGCGTCACGAATACGGTGAAGTCACCACGCGACAGCAGCAGCGAGCGGCGGAAGTTCTCTTCCATCATCGGTCCCAGCACGAAGCCGAGCAGCAGCGGGGCCGGTTCGCACTTGAGTTTCAGGAACAGATAGCCGATCACGCCGAAGCCAGCCGCCATGAACACGTCGAACGTCTGGTTGTTGACCGAGTACACGCCAATGCCGCAGAACACGAGAATCGCGGGGTACAGGAAGCGATACGGCACGGTCAGCAGCTTCACCCAGATACCGATCATCGGCAGGTTCAGGATGATCAGCATCAGGTTACCGATCCACATCGAGGCGATCAGGCCCCAGAACAGCGCCGGGTTGCTGGTCATCACCTGCGGGCCGGGCTGGATGTTGTGGATGGTCATCGCGCCCACCATCAGCGCCATCACGGCGTTAGGCGGAATGCCCAGCGTCAGCAGCGGGATGAAGGACGTCTGTGCCGCGGCGTTATTGGCCGATTCCGGACCCGCCACGCCTTCGATGGCGCCCTTGCCGAATTCATGCGCGTACTTCGAGGTCTTCTTCTCGAGCGAGTAAGCCGCGAACGAAGCCAGTGCCGCACCGCCGCCGGGGAGAATACCCAGCGCCGAACCCAGGGCCGTGCCACGCAGCACCGCCGGGATCATGCGTCGGAAGTCTTCCTTGGTCGGGAACAGGTTCGTCACCTTGTTCGTGAACGTCTCGCGGGCTTCCTTCTGTTCCAGGTTCGCGATGATTTCCGCGAAGCCGAACATACCCATGGCCAGTGCGACGAAGTCGATGCCGTCGGTCAGCTCAGGCACGTCGAACGAGAAGCGCGCGGCACCCGAGTTCACGTCGGTACCGATCAGGCCCAGCAGCAGACCCAGCACGATCATCGACACGGCCTTCGGCAGCGAGCCCGAGGCCAGCACCACGGCACCGATCAGGCCCAGCACCATCAGCGAGAAGTACTCGGCGGGGCCGAACTTGAATGCCAGTTCCGACAGCGGCGTTGCGAAAGCCGCCAGAATCAGCGTAGCCACGCAACCAGCGAAGAACGAACCGAGACCGGCAGTGGCCAGCGCCACGCCAGCACGGCCGCGCCGCGCCATCTGATAGCCATCGATGGTGGTCACCACCGACGACGACTCACCGGGCAGGTTCACCAGAATGGCGGTGGTGGAACCGCCGTACTGGGCGCCGTAGTAAATACCAGCCAGCATGATCAGCGCAGCCACCGGGGGCAGCGTGTACGTGACCGGCAGCAGCATGGCGATGGTGGCGAGAGGGCCGAGGCCCGGCAGCACGCCAATCAGCGTCCCCAGCACGCACCCGAGGAAGGCGTACGCGAGGTTCTGCAGGGACAATGCCGTGGAGAAGCCCAGGGCAAGGTGATCGAACAATTCCATTTGGACGGGCTCCTTAGCCGGTAATGAAGGCAGGCCACACCGGCATCTGCAGGTTGATGCCGTACACGAACGCGCCCAGGCTGATCAGCACGAGCACCACGCCGTTCAGGAGTGCACCCTTCCAGCTGAACTCATGGCTCGCCATCGACGAGACCAGCACCAGCACAAAGACCGACAACACCATGCCGAGCGGCTTGAGCAACAGGCCGAACAGCACCACGGAACCGAGAATCCACAACAGCGTCTTGAGGTCCCAGCGCGCGAGCTGGTCGTCTTCGCCCTTCGTCGAGAGCGAACCCACCGTCACGATCGCGCCCAGCAGGGCGAGCACGAGTCCGAGCAGGAACGGAAAATATCCTGGCCCCATCTTCGCCGCCGTTCCCATGGAATAGCCGCGCGCGACGAAGGAAAAGCCCAGGCCGACCAGGACGAACATCAGGCCGGAGGCAAAGTCCTTTTGGCTGCGTATGCGCAAAATGAATCTCCTCAAAGTGGTGAAAATCGGTACCGCGCGGCCGCCGGCTCTGGCGCCCGCACTGCGGATGCATGACAGGCAAAGCATCCGATGCGACGGAGCGAACAGTAGAGACGCGATCTTTCAGGCGCCTTTCATTTGTCTGGCTTCAGGGTAATTCCTGATTCCGTTATCAGAAGTGGGCCGACTCCAATACATCATGTTGTGATGTATTTAACCGATATGATTGACAACGCGTGAAAGTCAACTGAAAGGCTGGGCGAAAGGGGACTGAAAGCAAAGAACGCCGCATGAAGCGGCGTTCTGATATTTGGGGAAGGCGTGGCTTTCGAATGCCTTACATTGCTGCACCGCGGCGCGCGCGGCGACTCAAATGTCTCTCAGGTGAAAGCGCACTCACCTGTCATCCGATCACCGCGCGGGCGCCGTTGTGGTATCGGCGTCTTCGCAAGGCGTGCCCATGCTGGTATCGGGCGCGAGGCCGACGGCCTCCGCATGCGGCTCGGCAGGCATGATGTGGCTGCGCTTCCAGTTGCCGAAGCGGTAGTAGGCAAAGGCCAGCGCCACGGACACGATCGAACCAACCGGGAAGCTCCACCAGATCGACTCCGCGCCGATATGCGGCTCCAGCAGCCATGCGAACGGCAGCCGTATCCCCCACATCGACACGAACAGGATGACGAGCGGCGCCATGACCGCCCCGGTGGCGCGCACCGTGCCGAACACGACGATGGTGAAGCCGAACAGGATGAACGACCACAGCACCACGCGGTTGATGTGCTGGGCGATGCCGATTGCCGTGCTGTCATCGCCCAGGAAGATGCCAAGCGAATGCCGGTTGAACAGGTAGATCAGCCCCACAATCGCCCCGGTCATCACCAGATTGAACAGCAGACCCATGCGCGTGATACGGGCCACGCGCGGCCATAGGCCCGCACCGACATTCTGCGCGACCATCGACGACACGCTGGCGCCTACGGCCAGGGCCGGCATCTGCACGTAAGTCCACAACTGAGAGGCCACCCCGTAGGCCGCCGTGGTCTGCGAGCCATAGGTATTGACCAGCGACATCATGACAATCGCGGACGATGAGATCACCACCATCTGCAGGCCCATCGGCAAGCCCTTCGCCACCAGCGCACGGAGAATTGCCGGATCGGGCCACAGCAGCGCCAGTTGCTCCTTGTGCAGCAGCAGGAAATGGCGTCGCCGGTACAGCACCGCGATCATCGCCACGAGGCTCACCAGCTGGGCGATCAGCGTAGCCAGCGCGGAGCCTGCGATGCCGAGCGCCGGCAACGGCCCGACGCCAAAGATCAGCACCGGGTTCAGCACCACGTCGAGCACCACCGACAACAGCATGAAATAGAACGGCGTGCGCGAGTCCCCTGCCCCGCGCAGCGTCATCATCACGAAGTTGTAGAAGTACATGAACGGCAGCGCCACGAAGATGATGCGCAGGTAGATCACCGCCAGTGGCGCGGCATCGTCGGGCGTATGCATCGCCGCGAGGATGTGTGGCGTGAAGACGAAACCGAGCACCGCCGCCAGGATCGACAGGCCCACGAAGAACGTCGTGCCGGTGCCGACCACGCGGCGCGCTTCGTCGACATTCCGGGCGCCCACGGCCTGGCCAATCATGATCGTGTTGGCCATGCTGATGCCGAACACCACGCCAAGCAGGAAGAACAGGATGATATTGGCGTTGGACGTGGCCGTCAGCGCGGCCTCGCCGAGGTAGCGGCCCACCCAGACCGAGTTGATCGACGCGTTCAACGACTGAAGGATGTTGCTGCCCAGCACGGGCAGCGAGAACAGCAACAGCGTGCGGCCGATCGGGCCCGTGGTCAGTCTGGCGTCTGGCTTCATGGAGGGCGGTTGGGACGATATGCGGCATCTCGGGTCCGCCAGTCTAGCGTGGATTCCCGCGGGCAAGTGGCCGATTATCGGCCACTACGACCCCGTGCGCGTTCCGGTCCGACGCGTTAAGCTTGCGGTTTCTCGACCCGACCGACTCAGGAGACACGCATGTACCAGGATCTCGCCCTCTATATTGATGGGGAATTCATCAAGGGAGGCGACCGGCGCGAGCAGGATGTCATCAACCCGGCGACCCAGGAAGTCCTTGGCAAGCTGCCCCACGCCACGCGCGGCGACCTTGATCGCGCCCTGGCTGCGGCGCAGCGCGCTTTCGAGACGTGGAAGAAGACCTCGCCGCTGGAGCGCTCCGCGATCCTGCGCCGCGTGGCAGAACTGACGCGTCAGCGCGCCAAGGAAATCGGCCGCGACATCACGCTGGACCAGGGCAAACCGCTGGCCGAGGCCGTGGGCGAAGTGATGATCTGCGCCGAGCACGCCGAATGGCATGCCGAGGAAGCCCGCCGGATCTACGGCCGCGTGATTCCGCCGCGCAACCCGGCCGTGCGCCAGATCGTCGTGCGCGAGCCGATTGGCGTCTGCGCCGCCTTCACGCCGTGGAACTTTCCGTTCAACCAGGCCATCCGCAAGATCGTGGCGGCGCTGGGCGCCGGCTGCACGCTGATCCTGAAAGGCCCGGAGGATTCGCCGAGTGCCGTAGTGGCGCTGGCGCGCCTGTTCCATGACGCCGGCCTGCCCCCGGGCGTGCTGAACATCGTCTGGGGCGTGCCGAGCGAGGTGTCGACCTACCTGATCGAATCGCCGATCGTGCGCAAGATCTCGTTCACGGGCTCCGTGCCGGTGGGCAAGCAGCTGGCCGCGCTGGCCGGCGCGCATATGAAGCGTGTGACGATGGAACTGGGCGGTCACTCGCCAGTGCTCGTCTTCGACGATGCCGACATCGAACCGGCCGCCGAGATGCTGGCGCGCTTCAAGCTGCGCAACGCCGGCCAGGTGTGCGTCTCCCCGACGCGCTTCTACGTCCAGGAAAAAGCCTACGACAAGTTCCTGGCGCGCTTCACCGAGGTCATCGGTTCGATCAAGGTCGGCAACGGCCTCGACGATGGCACGCAAATGGGCCCGCTCGCACACGAGCGGCGCATCGCATCGATGGAACAGTTCCTCGACGATGCCAACCACCGCGGCGGCAAGATCGTGGCCGGCGGCGCACGCATCGGCGACAAGGGCTTCTTCTTCGCCCCGACCGTGGTGACGGACCTGCCCGACGACGCCAAGCTGATGGTGGACGAGCCGTTCGGCCCGGTAGCGCCGGTCACGCGCTTCAAGGACGCCGAGGAAGTCCTGCGCCGCGCCAACAGCCTGCCCTTCGGCCTGGCCTCGTACGTCTTCACCAACTCGCTGAAGACGGCCCACCTGGTCTCCAACGGCCTGGAAGCCGGCATGGTCAACATCAACCACTTCGGCATGGCCCTGTCCGAAACACCGTTCGGCGGCATCAAGGACTCCGGCATCGGCAGCGAAGGCGGGATGGAGACATTCGACGGGTATCTGGTGACGAAGTTTATTACGCAGATTTGAGCGTAAGAGCGGGCGCGCGTCGTCCGCAAGCTGAGAACAAAGGCCGGGGAAACCCAGCCTTTGTTTTGCAACCGATCATCCAGGTGCCCTTCCCTACTTGAAAAACACCCCCCGCGTCAGGAACGTGTAGTCGGCCTCTTCCGCCATCAGCCATACCAGCACCAGCAGGCACAGCGGCGGCAGCAGGATGGCGCAGATCAGTGCCATGCGCTCCCACGCCATGTGCATGAACACGGCGACGATCAGCCCCGCCTTCAGCCCCATGAAGATCAGGATCAGCGCCCAGCGCAGGAAGCCTTGCACGTGGAAGTAGTCCACCATGTACGACATCGTGGACAGGATGAACAACAGGATCCAGACCTTCAGGTACAGGCCGATCGGATGGGCCTGCCCGCCATGCGACGAGGGTTCGATGGCCGGATCGGGAGCGGTGGGAGTCGATGCCATGGCCAGCCTCACCAGAGATAGAACAGCGCGAAGATAAAGACCCAGACCAGGTCCACGAAGTGCCAGTACAGCCCGGCGATCTCCACGGGCTGGTAGTTGCCCGTCACGTCGTAGTGCCCCTGCCGCACCTTGTTGGCGATGACGAGCAGGTAGATCACACCACACGACACGTGAAAGCCGTGGAAGCCGGTAATCATGAAGAACGTCGATCCGAACTGCGCCGCGCCCATCGGGTTGCCCCACGGCCGCACGCCTTCGTGGATCAGCTTCGACCATTCGAACGCCTGCATGCCGACGAACGATGCTCCGAGGAGCGCCGTGGCCAGCATCAACATTGCGCACTCGCGGCGCTGGCGCCGGTAGGCGAAGTTGACGGCCATCGCCATGGTGCCGCTACTCGTGATCAGCACGAACGTCATGATGGCGATCAGGATCAGCGGCACTTGCCGGCCGGCAATCTCCAGCGCGAACACCTCGCTCGGATTGGGCCACGGCACCGTCGTCGACATCCGCACGGTCATGTAGCCGGTCAGGAAGCAACTGAAGATGAAGGTGTCGGACAGCAGGAAGATCCACATCATGGCCTTGCCCCACGACACCTTGAAGGCCATCTGGTCCGATGACCAGTCCGCGAGCAGGCCCTTCATGCCGGACGGCAGATGGTCCGCCATGCCGTGCGCCGGCGGCGTGGGTGAAGTCGGCGATGTGGGCGACGAAACTTGCGAGGTCATCGGTATTCCCCCTCTCCGCTAGGCGGTGCCGCAGATGTAGCGAACGATCTCGGGCGTCAGCCAGCCCAGCGCCCCTAGCAACACAATCCACAGCGCCAGCAGGAAATGCCAGTACCGGGTGCACAGGCCGATACGCGTCACGGTGCGCGTGCCGCTGCCGCGATCCATCGCCACGTACGCGAACGCGACCAGCCCGCCCACCACGTGCAGGCCATGCATGGCCGTGAGCAGGTAGAAGAAGCTGCCGGCCGGATTATTGGCCGGCACCACGTGCAGCGCGTACAGCGCCTGCCAGGCCCAGAGCTGCGACGCCACAAAGGCCGCAGCGCCAAGACCGCCCAGGCGCAGTGCCCTGCGCGCCCGCTCCATCTGACCGGCCCGCGCGGCACGCGTGGAAACCTGCATCGCCACGCTGGCTGCAGCCAGCAGTCCCGTGGACAGCCACACCTGCCAGGGCAGCGCCACGCGATGCCAGTCCGGGCTATCCATCCGCATTGCAAAGGCGACGAGAAACAGCGAGAACAGCGACGTAACGACACCAATAAACGCCCACAGGCCAACGCTGCCGGGCGCGCGCACCTCGCGGTCGTGCATGGCGCCGCCCCCGCCGGGGCCGCCGTTCGGCCCCTCGCGTGAGACCCGGAACACGCCTGACGGCGCTTGCGTGGCGATCGATTCGGCGTTCATGCCACGGCCCCCTTGCTTTCGTATGGCTCGGGCTCATGCCCACCGGCCTCAGGCGGCGCGTTCTGGGCGATGAAGTCCTCGGGCGCGTCCGGCACGCTGTATGCATAAGCCCAGCGATAGACCACCGGCTGGTGCGGCCCCCAGTTGCCATGCACGGGTGGCGTCTCCGGCGTCTGCCATTCCAGCGATGCCGCGCGCCAGGGATTCGAGCCGGAGGGCCGTCCGTGCCGCACGCTCCATGCGAGATTGAAGACGAACAGCAACTGTGCGAAGGCCACCACGAACGCGGCGATCGAGATATACATATTCATCACGTGCGCCGACTCGGGAATGAAGCTGTAGTTGTCGAACGCGTAGTAGCGGCGGGGCATGCCCAGCACGCCCAGGTAGTGCATTGGGAAGAAGATGGCGTAGGTGCCGATGAAGGTGACCCAGAAGTGGATATGGCCCAGCGTGTCGTTGAGCATGCGCCCGGTCACCTTGGGATACCAGTGATAGAGGCCGCCAAACACCACCAGGATCGGCGACACGCCCATCACCATGTGGAAGTGCGCGACCACGAAATAGGTGTTGGACAGCGGGATGTCCACGCTGACATTGCCGAGGAACAGGCCGGTCAGCCCGCCGATCACGAAGGTGCTGATAAAGGCAATCGCAAACAGCATCGGCACCGAGAAGTGGATATCGCCGCGCCACAGCGTGATGACCCAGTTGTAGACCTTGATGGCCGTCGGCACCGCGATGATCAGCGTGGTCGTGGCGAAGAAGAAGCCGA
The DNA here is from genome assembly GCF_900115455.1 of Cupriavidus sp. OV096. Classification (NCBI taxonomy): domain Bacteria; kingdom Pseudomonadati; phylum Pseudomonadota; class Betaproteobacteria; order Burkholderiales; family Burkholderiaceae; genus Cupriavidus; species Cupriavidus sp. OV096. The sequence continues at coordinate 40,765 of NZ_FOWM01000005.1, read as the reverse complement.
AGTACGGATTCATGCCGCTGACGAACATATGGTGCGCCCACACCACCACGGAAAGCAGGCCGATGGCGAGGATGGCCCACACCATCGTGCGATAGCCGAAGATGCTCTTGCGCGAATGCACGCTGACGAGGTCCGAGACGATGCCGAAGGCCGGCAGCGCCACGATATAGACCTCGGGATGCCCGAAGAACCAGAACAGGTGCTGGAACAGCAACGGGCTGCCGCCCTTGTAGTCGAGCTGCTGCCCCATCGACACCATCGCCGGCATGAAGAAACTCGTGTGCAGCGTCTTGTCGAGCAACATCATCACGCCCGAGACGAACAGCGCCGGAAACGCCAGCAGCGCGAGGATGGTCGCCATGAAGATGCCCCACACGGCGAGCGGCATGCGCAGCAGCGTCATGCCCTCGGTGCGCGCCTGGAGCACGGTGGTCACGTAGTTCAGGCCGCCCATCGTGGCCGCGACGATGAAGATCAGCAGCGACACCAGCATCAGGATGATGCCCCAGTCATAGCCAGGCGTGCCGGGCAGGATGGCCTGCGGCGGGTAAAGCGTCCAGCCTGCACCTGTGGGCCCGCCCGGCACGAAGAAGCTCGCCAGCAGCACGATCACCGACAGGAAATAGACCCAGAAGCTGAGCATGTTGAGGAAGGGGAACACCATGTCACGCGCGCCCACCATCAACGGGATCAGGTAGTTGCCAAAGCCACCCAGGAACAGCGCCGTCAGCAGGTAGATCACCATGATCATGCCGTGCATGGTGACGAACTGGTAATAGCGGTTGGCGTCGATGAAATCGAACTTGCCCGGGAAGCCCAGCTGCATCCGCATGAGGTTGGACAGCGCGACGCCGACCAGCCCCACGATGATCGCGACGATGGTGTACTGCACCGCGATCACCTTGTGGTCCTGGCTCCAGATGTAGCGCGCCCCGAAGGTTTGCGGGCCGTGGTGGGCATCATCGGCGTAAGCCATCTCATCCTCCTCCCGCGCGTTACTTGCCCGCCTGCGGCGCGGCGGCCGCGCCGCTGCCGAGCGAACGGATATAGGCGGTCAGCGCGGCGATTTCCGCATCGGTGACCGGCAATGGCGGCATCAGCGGCCCGAAACCCTTGACCAGCCGCGCGTGCGGATCGACGATCTCGGTCTTCAGGAACGCGTCATCCACCGAGGCACTGCTGCCATCGGCAAACGTCTGCGTGCTGCCGTACAGCCCCTTCCACGTCGGCCCCACGCCGGGCTTGCCGTCCACGCTGTGGCACGCCACGCAGCCCTTGCTCTGCGCCAGCGCGCGGCCCTGCTCGACGAGGTCGGTGCCGGAGGCCACCGTGGTCTCCGGCGTGGGCGTTGCCGCCGTGCCCGGCGCCGCGGCGATCGGCGGCGCGGTCTTGGCCATCGTCATCGCGAAGGTCTGCTGCTTGGCGAGCCACGCGTCGAACGAAGCCTGATCCTCCACGACCATGTGGCCGCGCATGTTGTAGTGCCCCACGCCACACAGCTGCGCGCAGAGGATGTCGAACTTGCCGACCTGCGTTGGCGTGAACCAGAACGAGGTGACCATGCCCGGCACCATGTTCATGCGCGCGCGAATCGGCGGTACGTAGAAATCGTGCAGCACATCCTTCGAGCGCAGCAGCACCTTCACCGGCCGGTTCAGCGGCAGATGCACCTCGGGCCCCACCACCACGATGTTGTCCTGCCCGCGCGGATCGTCCGGGTTGATCCCGAGCGGATTGGACGCCGTGACGAAGCGCGCATCGGATGTACCGAGTTGCCCGCTCTTCCCGGGAAAGCGAAATGCCCATTGCCACTGCTGGCCTACCACCTCCACCACCATCGCGTCGCGCGGCGGCCGCACGTAGTCGGCGTAGACGATCAGCCCCGGCGCCAGCATCGCAATGATGCCGATGCCCGTGAGCCCGATCAGCCATAGCTCCAGCTTGCGGTTCTCCGGCTGATAGGCGGCGCGATGCCCCTCGCGATGGCGGTAGCGCCACACGATGTAGCCGACGAACAGGTTGATGACGATGAAGAGAAAGCCCGTGATGACCAGCGTAATGGTCAACGTATCGTCCATCTGTTTCCAGTTGGACGCGAGCGGCGTCGCCCACCACGGGCTCACGAAATGAAAGAGCACCGAAGCAACGACGATGACGACGAGTGCGATGGCTATCGCCATATCCACCCTCCTCCACGCGGAGGCAGTACCGCGAGGGATGCGCAGGTCACGCAGGTGGAATAAGACTAGTGCATGGGCTCAGGTCACTGCAAGGCGACATCGCCGCGTCGTCGTGCGGCGATGCACAAACGCGCCAGGGATCTAGTGCGATACGTCGCGGCTCTCCAGCTTCCAGTAGCAGAGCGCGATGGCCATGCCGAAAACCAGGTGCCCGATCAGCGTGTGCCAGCCGCGCGCATCCACGAACCACGGAAAGGCTCGCGTCATGACATAGAAGTTGAACAGGTAGACCACCAGCCCGAACACGGCGCCGGCCAGCATCGACATGCCCACGCTCGAGTCAAGCTGGAACGGCGCGATGAGCGCGCACAGCACCATGCCAAGTATCGCGCCCAGCACGAAGTGAATGATGACGGCCACGGCCACCGTGCCCACGCTGAACAGCGAGGTCTGCAGCACGTCCCGCCCCAGCACGATGGCAGCGATCATGCGCGTGGTGCCCCATGGATGGACCCCCGATACCATCGTCGACCAGAACATTTCGAGCACGATCAGCAGCGCGCCGGCTGCGAGTCCCGATACGGCAGCCGCTGTCCAGTCTGGCAAGCGGCGCACGTAATGGTGCGATTGCATGTGAAGTTCCATGGCGTCCTCCTACGTCGAACATTGATTCCGATCCAACGCGCAGCGCCCGGCAGCGCCGGGGTGTGCGCTGAGTCCAGCATAGGACACGCGCCCACGCGTAGCAGCCGCCCGTGCCGATATGCGTACCTTGGGGCGGGCAGAGTCTCTTGGGAGATACCTGGGGTGTCGCGTGCACTGCACGCACGTTTCAAACGCTACGGGTGAACCCTGAGAGCGGCGGCCTTGTATTCGCCACACACGGCCTATACTGGAAACACAAAGAAACAAGACAGGAGACCGCCATGATTCACCTACAGGCGCACGATCTTGTATTTCTGATCCCCATGGCGCTCGTCGGACTACTGGCGATGGGCGCGATTCCGGTGGCTGCCAAGGCGCTGCGCATCAGTTGCCGTTGTGCCGGCGCGATCATCGGGGTCTTGCTGGGCGTGCTGGTTCTCGAGGCGCTGCCGCTGCTGATCTAGCCAGGACACGCAGCGAGGCGCCTCTGCGAGAGAGAAGGAGAGGCGCGATGTCACTCACCCTGCTCGCCGCCCTGATGGCGGCGCTGCTCGTCGTGACTGTCGCGAGCGCCATTTGGCGCTGCAGCCATCCGTACCGGATGCGCTACCGGCGCTGTGCGCGCGAGCGCAGGCGCCGCGTGGGCATCTGCCGCGAGCCACCCCACCATCCCGGATGACGGGGCGTTGATGACCGGACCCGGCGTCCGGCCATCCTCCCTCATTGCCGAATCGAGAAGTCGACGCGGTTCGGTCCGCCTTTGTCCTTGATCCCCTCGGCAGTCAGCTTCGGTGCAGTCAGGAACAGTTTCGCGTCCGGCACCTTGCCATCGCGTTCCAGCGCCTGCTTGACGGCCAGCGCGCGCTGGTCGGCCAGCGCCCGCAGTTCGGTATCGGTCACGGGGGCGTGCTCCAGCAGCAGCTTTTCCATCTCCTGCGGGGACAAGGACTTGTTCAGGCCGATGAAGTTGGTGGGCTTCTTGAACGACTCGCGCTTGTACACGGCTTCCACGTACTTCGGATATTCCTGCGGCGACACCGTCACCCGCGCGCCCTGCTGGCCGCCCTCGCCCTCTTCCGCCTGCGCACCGGCTTGTGCGCTGCGGCGCAACTCGCGCTGCTTGGCTTCGGACACCCGCTGATCCAGCCAGACGCGGCGGGCGCCATCGGCATCGGTCGCCGGATCGATGCGCCCGCTGATCTCCAGGCGCAGCGAAGGTCGGTCGTTGAGCGCCTTGCCCACCGTGGCGATCTTGTCGCGTGCGGCATCGGTCAGCGTGGAGGAACCTGGCGCGAACTCGATATAGCCCAGTTCCTCGCCACTGCCACCAAACGCCGAGGCAATCAGCGAGAACGGCGACGTGATGGCCTTGGTCAGCAGGTTGACGATCACGCGCACGATCACGCCGCCGATGCTGAACTCGGGATCGGACAGCGACCCCGACACCGGCAGGTTCACATCGATCACCCCGTTGCGGTCCTTCAGCAGCGACACGGCCAGCAGCACCGGCAGCTTCACCGCGTCCGGGCTGTCCACGCGCTCGCCGAAGGTCAGCTGATCCAGGTAGAGGTGGTTGCGGGCATCCAGCTTGCCGTTCTCGATCTTGTACGCCACGTCCACCGTGAGCTTGCCCTTGGTGATCGGGTAGCCCGCGTACTTGGCCGCGTAGGGCGTCAGGCGCGTCAGCTCCACGCCCGCGGCCTTCGCGGCGATGTCGAGATACAGTTGCTCGCCGAGCGGATTGATCTTGCCGCTGATGCTGACCGGCGCGTCGTCGTCGAGCCGGCCGTCGAGCACGAGATCCGCCGGCGTGGGGTCCGCCGACGACACCTTCGACACCGAGCCCTTCATGTCGGTCAGGTTCGCCGTGTAGTTCGGCTTGACGAAGAAGTCCGAGAAATTGATGTTGCCCTTCTGGATCGCCACGCCGCCGAGCCGGATCTGCGGACGCGGGCCTGCGGGTGCCGGCGCCTTGGCCTGTGCCGCCGGCGTGGAGGCCGCGGGCGCCGAAGCGGGGTTAGCCTGCGTCAGGCTCGTGGAGGGCGCCGCCTCGCCCTTCTCCGCGCCGCCGGCCATTACGTCCTGCAGGTTGAGCCGGCCATTGGCGTTGAGGATCACGCGCGCATAGAAATCGGACAGCGCCACGCTGTTGATCCCCAGTTGCAGCGGCCCCTTGGCCTCGTCCATATTGAAGTCGACGCCCGTCACGGCCAGCGCGCGCCAGCGCAGGAAGTCCTCGCCGCTGATGCGGTCCACGGTGCGGACGTTGCCGGCCAGCACGTTGCCGTTGAAGCGCGCCGCGATCGGCTTGCCGGTTGGCGCCACCACACCGAGTTTGCCCTTCACCGACAGCAACCCGCTACGCAGCGCCGCGTTGAAGCGATCCGCCATGTATGGCTGGAGCGATGTCATGTCGATGTCGCGCAAATCCACCTGCAATTGCGCGGCCGGCAGCGTCGGCGTGACATCGCCGTCCAGGCTCATCACGCCTTTGCGGCCACTCTCCGCGTACAGCTTCATCGGCATCGCGCCGGCCGCGAGCGGCCACGTCACGGTGCCCGTGGTCAGGCCGATATTGCGGAATTGATGGATGACCGGCCGGCCACGATTGCCCTCGGCCGGCGCGTAGTCCGCCAGCCGCGCGGCGCCCCCTTCGACCGACACCTTGCCCAGACGGACTTTCCAGCCCGGCGGGGCGGCGGCGCTGTTGCGGCCATTCGTGGCGCCGGCAGCGGGCGCAGCCGGAGTCGTCGGGACAGCCGGCCTGGCCGGCGCCGCCTTCTGCTCGGCGGATTCCACCGCCCAGATGCGGGCCATTTCCAGCAGTTCGCCGTGAAAGTCGCGCGTGGCGGCGATCTGCGGCTTCACGAGCGAGACCTGCCCGGCCTCGAAGTTCTGCCGCGCCAGGTCGAGGCTGATGTTCTCGAGCACGAGCTTTTCCGCCCGGACCAGCGGCAGCTTGTCGCCCTCCAGATCGGCGGCGCGGCGCGTCACGCGCAGCCCGCGGCCCCTGCCGTTGCCCGCGTTGTTGCCGGCATTGTCGCCTCGGGCAGCCGATTCGGCGCGTGCGGCACGCCGTTCGGCATTCGCCGGACGCTCGGCCGCAGCCGGCGTCGCCGGCAGGACGATCGGCTCGCGCGTGGCCACGTAGACCGGCGACAGTTCCAGCCGCGATTTCTCCAGCGTGAACTGGAACACCGGCTGGGACCACGCCATCTTGTAGTGGAGTTCGGCATTGATGCCGGTATCGCCAAACTGGCTGCGCAGCGCACGCGGCCACCAGGCGGCGAAGCCCTGCGGCCGCAGCCCCGTGGATTCGAGCGTACCCGCCAGCGTGCCCTGGGTCAGCGCCAGTTCCCCGGTGTGCTTGAGCGTCTGGCCGTCGGCGATGGTCACGGTGGCGTCGAGCTTCGCCGGCTTGTCGCCGGTGCTGGCCAGGCCGGCCACGTCCACGTTGATCGGGCCGAGATCGAGCTTGCCGGGGCCAGACGGCGCGAGTTCATCGACAAAGCCAATCCGCGCACTCTTGAGCGCCACGCGCTCCACGGCATAGGACCACGGCACCTCGTCCGCCTTGGGTGGCGCCTGCACGCCGGCAGCGGCCGGGGCGGAGGCGGGCGCAGCGGGCGCGGCGGCGGCAGGTGCCGGCGTCTTCGCGGCTTCCGGCAGGAAAGCCGTGGCGAGGTTCAGCGTGCCGTCGGCGCGCCGAGCGGCCTGCAAACCCAGACCTTCCAGCTCGATGCTGCGAAGCTGAACCTTGTGCGCGAGCGGCTCGAGCCGGCCCACGTCCACGGTCAGCTTCCCGGCCTTGACCAGTTCCGCGCCCGCGTGGGTTCGCACATCGGCATCGCGCAGGGTCACCGTACCGGTGACGAACAGGTCCTGCTTGTCCTTATCCTGCCGGAACCCGATATTCAGGCGCGTATCGACCAGCCCGCCCTTGACCTCGGCATCCTTCAGGCGCGGCGCGAACGCCATATAGCGCGCCACCTCCAGGCCGTCCAGGTTGACGTTGAGATTGGTCTCGCGCGTGTCAGCGAACGGCTGCGTGGTGCCGGCCAGCGCCAGCGGCGTGCCGTTGATCTTCGCGAACAGCGTCGGGCGCGTGTTGATCGTGGCGTCGTGCGGCAGGTTGGAGAGGAACGGCAGCGTCAGCGTGAAATTCTCCACGCGCTGCACCGTATCCAGCACCTTGTCCTCGTAGACGAAGCTGGTGTTGGACACCGCGATATTGCTGACGGAGAACCGCGCCGGCTTGCTATCCGCCGGCTTGGGCGGCTGCGCGGCGAAGCGCTCCTGCACATCGGCGAAATTCATCTGCCCTTGTGCATTACGCACCACATGCACGGCCAGCCGGTCGATATGGAGGAAGTCCACCACCGGCGCGAGGTGCCACACCGAGGCCGCCGAAGTATTGGCCTCGATCTGCCCCAGCGTCACCATCGGCGTCTTGCCGTCCGGCTCGAAGATGGTCAGGTCGTTCAGTGTCGCGGCCAGCTCGAACGGCCGCACCTGTGCCGCACCGAGCGTGACCTTACGGCCCAGCGCCTCAGTCGCGTTTTTCTCGACCAGATATTTGATCAGCGGCGGCCCGCCAAAATAGCCGGCGAGTCCGAAAATCGCCAGCGCGGCCACCGCACCGCCCGCCACGCGCAACGCCACCCGCCTGCGGGGCGTCGCCATGGCCGCCCCGGTGGCGGCCTGGATGGAATCCTTGAAAGCCATGTCACCCCAGAAGATTTGACCCCACACGCCAATTTGGTCGGCTTTTTATGGTTCGCCGATGGCGCTTTGTATCCCGGATTTCACTTCTTTTGGCATTATTGTGACGGATTATGGCAGGCCGACGGGCGATTTTGAATCCGACAGGGCCAAAACCAAATGGGCGAGGGGTCGTTCTGGTATCTTTACGCCTTTGCGAAGCGTCCCGTGGCGCCCCCGCCGGCCTACCCGCCGGCCACAGGCCTGCCCATTCCGCGCTGTCATCCGTTCGGCCGTCCCCTCCACGTCATCCGTGTTGCGCGCTTCGCATGTGAATTCACCATGCGAGTCATTTCATGCCTACCACCAGCAGTACTGTCGGGGCACCGGGTGCGCAGGACGGCCAAGCCGCCCGCCCGCTGACCGGACAGGATTACAAGACGCTTGCCCTCGCCGCCCTCGGTGGCGCGCTCGAGTTCTACGACTTCATCATTTTCGTCTTCTTCGCCACGGTAATTGGCGAGCTGTTCTTCCCGCCTTCCGTGCCGGACTGGCTGCGCCAGCTCCAGACCTACGGCATTTTTGCCGCCGGTTACCTGGCGCGGCCGCTCGGCGGGATCATCATGGCGCACTTCGGCGACCTGCTCGGCCGCAAGAAGATGTTCACGCTGTCCATCCTGCTGATGTCCGTGCCGACGATGCTGATGGGCCTGCTGCCGACCTACGCGACGATTGGCCTGCTGGCCCCGATCGCGCTGCTGATCCTGCGCATCCTTCAGGGCGCAGCCGTCGGCGGCGAGGTGCCGGGCGCCTGGGTCTTCGTCTCGGAGCACGTGCCGCCGCGCCGCATCGGCTACGCCTGCGGCACGCTCACGGCGGGCCTGACCGCCGGCATCCTGCTCGGCTCGCTCGTGGCCACCGGCATGAACACCGTGTTCACGCCGGCGGAGCTGCATGACTATGGCTGGCGCCTGCCCTTCCTGCTGGGTGGCGTGTTCGGCATCGGCTCGATGTACCTGCGCCGCTGGCTGCACGAGACGCCCGTGTTCGCCGAACTCCAGAAGCGCAAGGCACTCGCCGCCGAAATGCCGCTGAAGTCTGTCGTGCGCGACCATCGCGGCGCGGTAGTCGTGTCGATGCTGCTCACGTGGATGCTGTCCGCCGGCATCGTGGTGGTGATCCTGATGACGCAGGGCTTCCTGCAGAAGTCATATCACTTCGACGGCCGCACCGCGCAACTGGCCACCAGCATCGCCACGCTGTGCCTGTCGGTCGGCTGCATCGTGGCCGGCCTGCTGGCCGACCGTTTCGGCGCCCGGCTGACGCTGTCGGTGGGCGGCACGCTGCTCGCCATCAGCGCCTATGTGCTCTATACGACAATTGGCGCGCGCCCAGACCTTCTGATTCCGCTGTACGCGGTGGCCGGCTTCTTCGTCGGCTCGATCGGTGCCGTGCCATACGTGCTGGTACATGCCTTCCCGCCGCAGGTGCGGTTCTCGGGCCTGTCCTTCTCGTACAACGTGGCCTACGCCATCTTCGGCGGCCTGACGCCGGTGGCAGTGACGCTGATGCTCAAGAACGACCCGCTCGCCCCGGCGCATTACGTGGTGGCGGTGTGTGTGATTGGCGTGGTGACGGCGCTGTTCGTGCGGAAGCGTTCGCACTGACGTCCCGATTACTGACGTCCCGATTCCCGACGCAAAGAAAAACGGGGAAGGCTGCTGGCCTTCCCCGTTTCTTTATGCCCCGCCGCGTCGGTGATCGCGGAAGAACTGCCACATCAGCTTGCTGGCGTCTGGGCCGGTATCGCTGTGATATTGCACCTTCCCGTCGCCGCCGCTCCAGGCGTGGCCCAGACCGGCCACTTCCACCAGCCGCACAAGATCGCGATTCCAGCGGCCGAAGCGGGCGTCGCGGAAATCGCCATCCGGTACCGGCGGCGCGTCATTGGCGGCCGTGGTGCCCAGGCGGTCATCGAGACGGTTGTAGGCCAGGAACTGGCGCGCCAGCAGGCGGCCGTTGATCGGGTGCACCGCCTCGTCGGCCAGCCCGTGCAGCACGATGGCCGGCATCACCGGGCCGCCCGGCACCGCACCGGCGGCGTCGAGCAGCCAGGCCGGTTCAGCCTGGGAGCCATGCTGCATTGCCCGGAGCCCGGCCCGGGGCGTATCGGCAGCGCCGATCACCACGCCCGAATGCAGCCCCACGGCCGCCACCTTGCTTGGATAGCGCAGCGCCACTACTGCGGCCATCGCCGCCCCGGCGGAAAGTCCTGCCAGATAGATCTGGTCCGCGCGCACGTCGGGGCGGCTCGCCAGTTCGTCGATCAGCATCGCCACGGCCTGCGCCTCGCGCCCGCCTTCGCCGGCGGCGAGGTCGAACCACTGCCAGCACCGATGTACCGAGCGCCGCAGCGGCTGCTGCGGATAGGCGACGATAAAGCCCTCGCGCTCGGCCAGCGCGTTCATGCGCGTGCCGGCCGCCAGGTCTTCCGGCGTCTGCTGGCAGCCGTGCAGCATCATCACCACGGGCAACGCGCCCTTGGCACCGGCTGGAATATAGAGACGATACGAGAGCTGCGGCACCAGTTCGCCCGGCAATGGGGCGAGGCTGAGCTTCAAGGATTGCCACGTGCCGGGCAGGTCACCCGGCGCGGTATCACCCGGGGCCGGCATGCGGCGGCGGGTTGCCGGAGACGCCAAGTCAAGGCGCCCCAGCCATGTTCGGATTTGCTTTGCGGTCCGGAATTGCGTGCGACCGATTTGTCGCAGTTGCGTTTCCCAGTCCGTCGACAGGCTTTTGGCCATATGAAGACTCCTGCTCATCTAGGAACGGGTCTCCTCCGCTATTGTGCGACGCAGCATACCATAGTCGGCGTGATGGATTAGCGGCATTGTCTGCAAAGCACAACATTAGATTTCGAAACAGTTTTCCCCTTGCCTGGAGGGCGGCCAGCTACCATGGAGCCCGGGCGCACCGTTGTGCCGTTTAGCAGGAAAAGAAAGAAAAAGGCGCCATATAGGCGCCTGTTCGACAGATGATGCGGCAGAGTAACCGGATCTACTGTTCCGCTACCCGCGTCCACCCCTCGGGCGAAAATGTGCGCAGTGCGGCAGCCCGGCTGGCGGTGGCTGTTCCCAGGTCGCGCTCATAAAACTGGCGCTCGCTGTCCAGGATGAAGGTGTTGACGCCGCTGTCGCCATAGCGGGCCGGCCACGCGACGATCGCGTACTTCGCGTTGCTGCCCTTCGGCGCGGCGATGATGCGGTACCGGTAGCCGTAGAACGCCTCGTTTGGCGGAGTGTCGGGGCCCATCGCCAGCGCATCGGGGCCCAGCGGGCTGTCATTCTCGGCCGACGAAGACGGCCAGTAGAGCCCGTTGGTCTTGCCCGGGCTGCTGACGAGCTGGGCCGCATAGCGGCCATTGCCGGCCAGCTCGGCGTAGCGCTGCTGCGCGTCCGCCAGCTGGAGCAGCGTGTCCATCGTCACCAGTTCGTTGCGGCCGATGCGCCGCACATGCACCTCGCGCTGACCAGCCGGCATATCGAACTGCCAGCCCGCCTTGCGCTTGACGATGGGCACGGGGAAGGTCCAGCCGCTCTCCCCCACCGCCACGCGCGCCGTATCCTCGCCCGCGCGCTCCACCGCATGGTGGCGCGCCCACGCGGCCAGGAACTCGTAGATATCCTCCTGATCGACGCCCTGCGGCGGCAGCAGCGTCCGGTAGTTCGGGCCGAGCACGCCCTTGAGCGCGTCATGGTCGCTGCGGGCGATGGCGTCGCCCAGGGCGTCCGAGGCAGCCTCGGGCGAGGGATAGACCCGCTGCGCCTGCGCCGGCACGGACACCGCCAGCAACGGCACGGCCAGCATCGCGGCGCCCAGGACCCGGCGCACGATACGCATCATGGTGGCGGACAACGTCGCTCTCATCATGTCTTATCTCCGACCATGTCCAAGATGACCGCCACCACCGCCGCCTCCTCCACCGAAGTGCGCGCCGCCCCCTCCCCCTCCACCGCCACCACGTTGCGGCATGGACCGCTGCGCCGGATGGCTGGCGCGTTGCATGCCACCGGCATTCCCGCCGCGCTGGAAGCCGCCCGCATTCCCGCCGCGCTGCACCTGCTGCCGCATGCGGTCGCCGTTGCCGGCATCGCGCAAGGCGCTATTACGATTGCTGTCCCGTGCGCGGTCGCGCGCGGCGGACTGATCGGCCCGCTGCCGATCGGCGCCGGCGGGCCGGGGATTCTGCATGCCGCCCCCACCGCCGCGATTGACGTTCGGCCCGTGTCCGGCGATCGACTGGCCCGTGCGGCCCTGGAACGATTGCGCGGCGCGGTCACGCGCGGCATCGCGCGAGCCCGCCTGCGGCGTAGGCCGGCCACCCTGCACGCCCTGGCCGCCCTGCCCAAGCCGCTGCCCGCCCTGCCCCGCCTGCCGGTTCGCCAGCCCCTGCTGCCGCTGCGTGTCGAAGCGATTCGCCACGTTCGAATTCTTGTACGGCACGTTGCCGCGATTGGCCGGGTTGTGCTGCCAGTTCACGTTCGAGCGGTTCACATCGAGCCGCTGATTCACATTGATATTGTTGTAGCGATTGACGTTGATGTTCACGTCGTGCGAGTTCCAGTTGAACCCGCCCCACAGTGAATTGACCGCGGCCACGCCCAGGCCAAAGCCCACGCCCGCCACCACGGCGCTGGCGAAGACCGATCCGGGCGGAGGTGGATAGTAGGCTGGCGGATACGCCGGATAGGGCCACGCGCCGTAGACCACCGTGGGGTTGTAGGTCGGCACATAGACCACTTGCGGATTGGCGGGCTCGATCTGCACGATGGTGGTGCCGCCGGACTGCTGTGTCACCACCTTCTGCTGCTCGGTGGTCTTCAGCGTGCCGGCTTTCTGGGCCTGTACGCGCAGGCGCTGCACCGAGTCCATCACATCATCGGGCTGGGCGAGGAAGGCGTCGCCCACCGAGTCCACCCATTGCGGCTGGCGGCCCATCATATCCATCACGGACGGGAAGGCGACGAGCGACTGCACGCTCGGGTCCCACTGTTCGTTGGCCACCGCCTTGGTTGCCGCGTCGCCGGACAGGCTGGCATTGGCCTTCGACCATTCCGCTGCCGCGGCCACGTCGGCCGGGTAGGTCGACGCCATCAGCACCTGCGACAACAGCGCGTCCGGATAGAGCGCCACGGGCGCCAGCAACTGGTCGAGATGCGCATTGTCGAGCTTGGCCTGCGCCCAGGCGGTCCCGCCGCCGAGTAACAACATCCATCCACAGCACCACGCCAGAATACGTCGCAACCGGTACATATTGGCTCCCACAATGACGGATGAGGACGGACGAGGGGGTACTACCTGGCCGACTGCGCGCACTCCTGGCGATAGGCCTCTTCCAGCCGCTTGCGATCAGGCGCGCGTTCCAGCGTGGAATAGGTGCGGCCATCCGCCGTGGTCACGGACGACTTGCTCTGTTCCCACTGCTGCGGCTCCTTGGACAGGCCGTTGATCTGGTCCAGCAGTTGCCGGCAATGCTCGCGTTGCGAGACGCCCGGCGTGGCACCTTCGCCGTTGAGCGTCGCCGTGGCCGGGTCGAGCATGCGCGGGGGCGGCGGCGCGATCATCGGCGTGCCCGGGTCGATCGGCGGCGTCTGCGCCCATGCCATGCCCGCTGTCATCAACAACCCAAACCCCACACCCCACGCTACGAAAAACCTCTTCACCAGGAAACTCCGGAAACTGCCGGCGATGCACGCATGCATCGCCATGATGATAAAAAACACCGGCCCGCGCGCCCGGCAACGGCGATCCGCGCGCTATGCGCTAGCGGTCCTTGCCGTTGCCATCGCCATTGCGGCCGGTACGGTTGCGCAGCAGCTCGAGCTTGAGCAGTGCGTCCGCAAGCATACTCTTAAGACGCGCGTTCTCCTGCTGCAACTGGCGCATGCGGCGCCCGTCCGGCACATCGGACTCGCGTGCCGGGCCGTACTTCGCACGCCATCCGTAGAACGACGCATCGCTGAAACCATAGCGCGCGCAGAGTTCCCGCACGGGCACCCCACTGGCGGCCTCGGCCAGGTACATGCGGATCTGCTCCTCCGAATAGCGTCTGTTCATCCGAATGCCTCCGCTTGCACCAAGCGCTCGCCCCGCGCATGCACGCGGCCAGCCCACCCTGCCGGTAAGGTAGCCCAATGCCCGGGCAAAAGGAATTCAGTGTCTTTGCAGCGCGAGTTAAGCAAATTAACGACCCGGCCGCGTGCCCCGCGTGGTCCGAGTCCGTGTCAGGCGTATCCGATGTTGACAGGGAAATGGCGCAAATTTCGGTATTCCAAATTGGACAAATTCATGTCATCACTCACTGCCGGACAGCCGCTTCAAACCCGTCGGACATTGCTGGCTCACACTTGCAAACGCCGGTCACGCGGGTCGGCCATCGCCCTGCAAGGCGCGCCAGGCACGGCTTTCGCGTTGTCTGATTGTCCGGACATAAGGCCCGATATGCATCCCTGTTCTGTCAGGAATCGAACCGAGTTCCTAGTAGTTTGCTAAATGATGTATTAAGATTCCTCGGCACCAACTAAATTTCGAAACGCCTGCAAAGAGTGCCACTGCGCTCTCGGACAGGCGACTATCGGCGCGGATTTCATTGCCGCCGCCAACCGGCCTGAGGAAGAAGGGGACCACTGCTAACGTCACGTGCCATGCAACGCTTCGGCGTCGCGCGGCGAACCCGTGGCATGCACTGCAGATTTCGGTAACCCGGGCGACTCTTGACCACTTTGCAATTCCCCGCCCTCTAGCAGTTCATAAGTCCTGGCAGTTTCGGCTTGGTCCGGCACGGGGGTGCCGACGCGCTTTCAAGCTGCGACCACACAGGCAGGAAGTCGCAACTTCCTTAGTGCCCACAAAAAATAAAACCAACAATCTGGATCGGGAGAAGTCAGCATGCGGCACGTCAGCACCAAGCTTTTGCACGTCTTTGTCCTGTTGATGGAATATCGGGACCTCAACGCGGTGGCCGCCTGTACCCAGGGCCGTGTCCCCACCGTGGCCTATAGCCTCGCGCGGCTGCGCGAGATCACCGGCGACGCGCTGTTCGTCAAGCGCAATGGCACGTTGGAGCCAACGCCCCATGCGCTGCGGCTCGAGCATACTGCCAGGCAGATTCTTGCAAAGTGGAATCTACTGGTCCGCCCGCTGGCCGAAAGCACACAAACCGGTGCCACCGGACGTCGTATTTCCATTGGTTTTTCATCGTCGATTGGCGATCCGGTCATCACCGAGATCCTCAGCACGCTGTGCGAGCAATTCCCGCAAGACAGTTTTGTGACCCGGCCGGTCATTGCCGATGCCTCCCTGGCCGGCAGCCTGGATACCGGTCAGCTCGATTGCGCCTTCGTGGTGGATGGCGCCACCGTGCCAGACGGCGTGATGCCGCACAGCATCCTCGCCACGCCGCGCCGGCTGGTCAGCGCCGCGCGCGCCCATGGCCCCGACGACGCGGAGAGCGACTGGATCCTGCTGCAGGAAGACTGCGAGGCCGGCAGCCCGCTGCGGGCGTTCCTGGCGCGGCAGGCCAATACGCCGGGGCATCGGGAAACCGTGGTGCCGTCGTGGCACACGCAGATCACCCTGCTGCACGCGGCCGGCGGCATCTGCCCGGTACTCGACTTCAACGTGCCGCTGGTCACGCGCGACCGCAAGACGCGCCTGCTGGCGCCGCCGGGCAGTTTCCCGGGCTGGGCCTCGCTCCAGTTCTGGACCGCCGAGCAAACCCCGGACCGCGTGGCGATGCGTGACATCATGGACGTGGGCGCCGCCGTGCTACGGGACCCCATCCGCGCCATCGAGAACCGCCGGCAGGGCCGGCCAGAGCCGCGCCGCCTGGCGGTGGCCTGACGCTCCTCCCCCGGCGCCCCGGCGCCGGGACACCCTCCGTGACACCCTCGGACCCCGCGCGGTAACCGCCGCGCGGGGTCTTTCCTTTCCGGCCAACCCCTGCCGCGCAAGTCCCGGCTCTCAGCCGCCTGCATTTTCCGAATCGTCTCAAATCATTTGCGCAGGAGTCCGCATTAATCTCAGCGGGCATTGACGTGCGCCGGGTCGTATCCCGTTTGGTCCGCGCGCACGCGTGCACGCAGTTGCCTGCGTGTTTGCGCCGCACGCCCTCCCGCGTGCGGCGCCTTTTTTCACGCCTGCCAAAAGTCGTATCGGACCCATGTGCACAGGAGGCATTGGATGACATTGAGGATTTTGCTGGCCGACGACCATCCCGTCATTACGGCGGCAATCCGCGCGTGCTTGCAGACACAGACGGGTTGGGAAGTCTGCGGGGAAGTGGCAAGCGCAACAGAACTGCATCAACAGGTGGAAATTCTGCAGCCCGACGTGGTGGTCACGGACTACCACATGCCCGGCCCGGCCGAACTGGACGGCGTGCGGCTGATCACCAGCCTGCGGCGGCGCTACCCCGCGCTGTCGATCATCGTGCTGACGATGATCACCAATCCACTGGTCCTGCGCACGATCCTGGACGCGCACGTCCATGGCCTGCTGCTCAAGGATTGCCCATTGACCGAGATCGTCACCGCCATCGCGCGGGCGCAGCGCGGCTTCACCTACATCGGCAAGTCCGCGCTGCGCGCGCTGGCGCCCACCGAGCTGCGCACCATGCTGCCGTGCGGGCGCAACGGCGTGCAGCGCCTGTCCGCGCGCGAAACCGAGGTCCTGCGGCTATACCTGACCGGGCGCACGGTCACGGAGATCGCCGCCACGCTGTGCCGCAGCGTGAAGACCATCAGCCGGCAAAAGAACTGCGCGATGCACAAGCTCGGCGTCAGCAACGACCGCGAACTGTTCGAATGCGCGGCGCTGCAGGGCGTCGTCCTGCCCCTAGGGCGAAACTGAGACAACACTGAGTCCAAACTGAAGCAAGACCGAAGCAAAACCGAAGCCATTGCCATCGCGACCGCTCGCTATAATCGATTTCGCCGTATGACACCGTTGTCATGCGCCACCTACCGACATGCCCGAACACCATCCCGCCACAACTGCCACAACCACCCCGCCGTCCCCCGGCACCCCCGGCCGCGCCGTGCCCGCCCTGCTCGTGGCCGCCCCGGCTTCCGGGCAAGGCAAGACCACCGTCACGGCCGCGCTGGCCCGGCTGCATGCCCGCCAGGGCCGCACCGTCCGCGTATTCAAGACTGGCCCGGACTTCCTCGACCCGACGCTGCTGGCGGCGGCCAGCGGCGCGCCGGTGCATTCGATCGATCTCTGGATGACGGGCGAGGCCGACGCGCGCGCGCGGCTGGCCGAGGCGGCGGAAGTGGCCGACCTGATCCTCGTGGAAGGCGTGATGGGCCTGCACGACGGCACGCCGAGCAGCGCCGACGTGGCGCGGCGCTTCGGCCTGCCGGTGCTGGCCGTGATCCAGGCCGGCGCCATGGCGCAGACCTTCGGCGCGCTGGCCTACGGGCTGGCGCACTATGGGGCGCCGCTGCCGCCAATGCGCGTACTGGCCAACGGGGTCGGCACGGCGCGCCACGCCGACCTGCTGCGCGAAAGCCTGCCGGCGGACATCGGCTGGGCCGGTGCGCTGGCGCGCGACGCGGCGGCGAGCCTGCCCGAGCGCCATCTGGGCCTGTTCAGCGCCGACGAACTGCCAGACCTGATCGAGCGCCTCGACCGCATGGCCGACGCGCTGGAAGCCTTGCCGATCGGCCAGTTGCCGCCCGCTGTGCCCTTCCCGGCGCCAGCGCCGCCGGCTGCGCCCGGCCCGCGCCCGCTGGCACATAAGACCGTGGCGATTGCCCGCGACGACGCGTTTCGCTTTATCTATCCCGCCAATGTGGACACGCTGTTCGCGCTCGGCGCCGATGTGGTGTGGTTCTCGCCGCTGCGCGACCGCGCGCTGCCCGCGTGCGACGCGCTGTGGCTGCCCGGCGGCTATCCGGAGCTGCACGGCGCCACGCTCGCGGCCAATGCCGACATGCGCACGGCACTGCGGCGCGCCCATGCGGACGGCCTGCCGATACTGGCCGAGTGCGGCGGCATGATGGCGCTGTTCGATACGTTGGTAGACAAGGAAGGCGTCAGCCACCAGATGGCCGGCCTGTTGCCGGGCACAGTGACGATGCAGCGGCGGCTTGCCGCCATCGGCCACCAGTCCGTAACGTTTCCGGGTCTGCCGGACAAACCCGGAGAACCCCTGCGCGGCCACACCTTCCACTATTCGAAGACCGATTCGCCGCTGGCGCCGGCGGTGCGGGCGGTGTCCCCGCGCGATGGCGCGCCGGGCGAGGCGGTCTACCAGACCGGCTCGCTCACGGCGTCATATGTGCATCTGTATTTTCCGACCAACCCGCTGGCCATTGCGGCGCTGCTGGGCGGGAAGGTGGGATAGCGGGATAGCGGAAGGATGGGGGACCGGCTCAGGCGGCGTCGCGCTCGGCCACGGTGCGGGCCGCGGCATCGGCAATGCCCGCCTCGAGCTGCGCCAGACCCTTGGAGAGGTTGTGCATGGTCGTCTCGGACACATCGGCCAGCACGTCCTGGAGGAAGGTCGAGCGGCGCGGCAGGGCCTGCTCGACGATATCGCGCCCGAGCGGGGTCAGCGTGACATTGGTCATGCGATTGTCGCGCTCGCTCGTGGTGCGTTCGATCCAGCCCAGTTCCTGCAACGCCTTCAACTGGCGCGTGAGGGCGCCGGGGTCCATGCCGACGCGGTCCGCCAGCGGCTTTTGCGCGATGGGGCCATCGTGGCCATGCAGCGCGGACAAGATGCGCCAGCGCGGCAGCGGATGACCGATGCGCTGCTCGAACGCCGCCGCATAGGCGCGGTAAGTGCGTCCAAACTGTTGCAGTACGGCCAGGCTTTGTCGCTCCAGTTCCACTCCGAATCTCCTTTAGGCGGACGCTTGCATCCGCGGGGGCGCCGTGATCTCAGGCGGATCAGTCGGCTGCCATCGCGGGCTCCTGCACCCGCGTCAGCTTCACCGGCGGGACCCGGCGTACGCGCCAGAGCCCCACCAGGGCCGCAATCGCCGCCACGAGCAAGCCAAGATGGATGGCCCCGACGAGCGATTGGCGCGCCTGCTCGAGCAGCAGGGCTCCATTGTGCCCTGCCTCCTGAAGGTTGGTCAGCAATTCTGCTTGCGCGACCTTGTCGATCAGGATCTGGGGGTCGGTCATCCGCCCGGCCCAGTCCGACGCGCCAGCCGCCTGCAACGCACGCTCCACGCCTCCGGTATAGCTGCGCGTCACCATCGTGCCAACCAGCGCGGTGCCGACCATGCCGCCTACCATCCGCAACGATTGCAACATCGCTGTTGCAATGCCGAGGTGGGCGCGGCCGGCCGTCTGCTGGGCGAACACAGTCAGGTTCGGCAGCACGAAGCCGAGCCCGAGGCCGGCCAGCAGCATGGTCCCAAGCAGCACCATGTGATGCATGCCGCGCGTGGCCTGCGACAAACCGAGGCAGGCGAGCGCCAGCAGCGCAAATCCCGCATAAAGCATGCTGTTCGGCACCGGAATGCGCGTGATGATGCGGCCATTGAGAATGCTGCCGATGGTGATGCAGACCACCATCGGCGTCACCAGCAGTCCGGCCTCCTTCGGCGAATAACCAAACCCGCCCTGGAACAGCAGCGGCGCGTAGAGCAGCAGCGCGAACATCGCAAACCCGCCCAGCACGCCAAGCACGAACAGCGAGGCCAGCGCCGGATTGCGGAACATGTCGAGCGGCAGCAGGGGGTCCGCCGCGCGGTGCGACCACTGCCAGAGGCCGACGAACGACGCCACGGACAGCACGGCCAGGCCAATCGTCACGATGTCCAGCCCGCGCTCCGGCAGCCATTCCACCGAGAGCTGGAGGCAACCGAGCCCCGCCGCGATCAGCAGCGCGCCCAGCCAGTCCACGCGAATCGGCCCCTTGTGCGCCTGATGGCGCAGATGCGGCAGGTAGCGCCACGCGAACAGCAGGCCGAGCAGGCCCACCGGCACATTGATATAGAACACCGCGCGCCAGCCATACCATTCGGTCAGCACGCCACCCATGGACGGGCCGATGGCATTGGCGAGCCCGAATGCGGTGCTCATCATCACCTGCCAGCGCAGGCGCACGTGCGGGTCTGGGAACAGATCGGGAATACAGGCGAAGGCGGTGCCCACGAGCATGCCGCCGCCAATGCCCTGCAGGGCGCGCGCCGCCACGAGGAACGGCATGCTGGGCGCCATGCCGCACAGCACCGAGGCCACCAGAAAGACCACGATCGACACCAGCACGAAGGGCTTGCGGCCGTAGTAGTCGCCCAGCCGGCCGAAGATCGGCACGGTGACGACCGACGTCAGCAGGTAGGCCGTGGCGACCCAGGCGTAGTACTCGAAGCCCTGCAGTTCGGCGACCACCGTCGGCAGCGCGGTGGCCACCACGGTCTGGTCCAGCGCCACGAGCATCACCACGAAGGCGATGCCGATCATCGCCAGCAGCGATTCCCGGAACGGCAGGATTTGCCCGTTGCCGGACGTATGTGGAGCGCCCTGCCCTTCTTGCGACGCGGAAGTCATTCTATTGCCCGATCAATCGTTGTGCGGTCAATGATTATAGGTCGAAATTTCCTTAATTTGCAGGGCGGAACGTGGGAGAACTGCGTTGCTTCGATTCGATATTTCGACTACATTCGAATCATGGAATCTTCTCAAATCATCGAAGCGCTGGCCGCCCTCGCCCATGCCTCCCGGCTGGCGGTGTTCCGCGCGCTGGTCCAGGCCGGGCCGGAGGGCCTGCCTGCCGGGCAGATCGCCACGCTCCTGGATGTGCCGGCCTCGTCGCTTTCCTTCCATCTGAAGGAGCTGCACCGGGCCGGCCTCGCCAACAGCCGGCAGGCCGGACGGTCGGTCATCTACACCGCCCGCTACGAAACCATGAACGACCTGATCGGCTTCCTCACCGAGAACTGCTGCGGCGGCAATCCGTGCGGGCCGACGGCGGCTTGCGCCACCCCGCCGTTGCAGGGAGCCGAAGGATGAGCAGCCCGGACATTGCAGCGCCAGCCCGAGCCGCCTCCGCGCCCGCCATAGGATTCTTTGAACGTTATCTCACCGTCTGGGTGGCGTTGTGCATCGTGGTCGGCATCGCGCTCGGCCAGATGCTGCCCGGCGTGTTCCAGGCCATCGGGCGCATGGAGTACGCGCAGGTCAACCTGCCCGTGGGCGTGCTGATCTGGGTGATGATCATCCCGATGCTGCTGAAGATCGATTTCACGGCGCTGGGGCAGGTGAAATCGCACTGGCGCGGCATCGGCGTGACGCTGTTTATCAACTGGGCCGTCAAGCCGTTCTCGATGGCGCTGCTGGGGTGGCTGTTTGTGCGGCATTTATTCGCGCCGCTGCTGCCCGTCGATCAGCTGGACAGCTATGTGGCCGGCCTGATCCTGCTGGCGGCTGCGCCATGCACGGCGATGGTGTTCGTCTGGAGCCAGCTCTGCAAAGGCGATCCGTATTTCACGCTGTCGCAGGTGGCGCTGAACGACGGCATCATGATCGTGGCCTTCGCGCCGGTGGTAGCGCTGCTGCTCGGCCTGTCGTCGATCACGGTGCCGTGGGACACCCTGCTGACCTCGGTCGGCCTGTACATCGTGGTGCCGGTGGTCATCGCGCAGATCGCGCGAAAGCTGCTGCTGGCGCGCGGCGCGGCGCACTTCCAGCGCGTGCTCCGACACCTTGGCCCCTACTCTATTAGTGCGCTGCTGCTGACCCTGGTGCTGCTGTTCGCCTTCCAGGGCAAGGCGATCATCGACCAGCCGATGGTCATCGCGCTGCTGGCGGTGCCGATCCTGATCCAGGTCTTCTTCAATTCCGGTCTCGCCTACCTGCTCAATCGCCGGCTTGGCGTGGCGCACTGCGTGGCGGGGCCGTCCAGCCTGATCGGCGCGAGTAACTTCTTTGAATTGGCCGTGGCCACGGCGATCAGCCTGTTCGGCTTCCAGTCCGGCGCGGCGCTGGCTACGGTGGTCGGCGTGCTGATCGAGGTGCCGGTCATGCTGCTGGTCGTCCACATCGTCAACCGCTCGCAGCGGTGGTACGAGGCCAAGCTCCCCTGAGGAACCAAGATGATTGTCACGATTTATCACAATCCTGATTGCGGCACGTCCCGCAACACGCTGGCGATGATCCGCAATGCCGGGATCGAGCCGCAAGTCATCGAATATCTGCACACGCCGCCGTCGCGGGCGCAGTTGCAGGCCATGATCGGACAAGCCGGGCTGACCGTGCGCGAGGCGATTCGCGAAAAGGGCACGCCCTACGCCGCGCTGGGGCTGGCCGATCCGGCCTTGACGGATGACCAGTTGCTGGACGCCATGCTCGCCCATCCCATCCTGATCAACCGCCCGTTCGTCGTGACCGACCTCGGCGTGCGGCTGTGCCGGCCGTCTGAACTTGTGCTCGATATCCTGCCGTCGCCGCAGCAAAGCCCGTTCACCAAGGAGGATGGCGAGGTGGTCATCGACGCGCAGGGCCGGAGGGTGGGTCCATGACGATTGCCTTGCCCAATGTCGTGCCGGCGCTGCTGGAGACGCCCGACGTCCAGAAGCTCGAGCCCACGCGGGTCAGCACCCATCCGCCCCGCATCCTGCTGCTCTATGGCTCGCTGCGCGAGACGTCCTACAGCCGGCTCCTGACGCTGGAAGCCGAACGCATCCTCCGCCACTTCGGCGCCGAGACGCGCGTGTTCGATCCGAGCGGCCTGCCGGTCACTGACAGCGTGCCCGCCGATCACCCCAAGGTGGTGGAACTGCGCGAGCTGTCCGCATGGTCGGAAGGCCAGGTCTGGTGCAGCCCCGAGCGCCACGGCACGCTGACCGCGGTGTTCAAGAACCAGATCGACTGGCTGCCGCTGGAAAGCGCCGGCATCCGCCCTACGCAGGGCCGCACGCTGGCGGTCATGCAGGTCTGCGGCGGATCGCAGTCGTTCAACGCCGTCAACGCGCTGCGCGTGCTGGGCCGCTGGATGCGCATGGTGACGATTCCCAACCAGTCCTCCGTGGCCAAGGCGTACCAGGAATTCGACGACGCCGGGCGCATGAAGCCGTCCGCCTACTACGACCGCGTGGTCGACGTCATGGAGGAGCTGTACAAGTTCACGCTGCTGATCCGGGACCGCTCCGACTACCTGACCGACCGCTACAGCGAGCGCAAGGACGCCGCGCCGGCCCGGGCGGCGGCGCTGGCGGCGGCGGCGATGGACCACGAGCGCCAAGCGGCTGCGGGCGACACCGACGAAGGCGAAGTCGAATAAGGCCAACCATGACCGACGTACCGAATGGCAGCCTCGTGGCACGGCTCGGGGCTGCACAGACGCTCGCCTGGGCATCCTCTTACTATCTAGTGGCCATGCTCGCGGTGCCGATGGCGCGCGACACCGGCGTGTCGGTGCCGACGGTCTTCGCGGCGTTCAGCGCCGCGCTGGTGGTCTCGGCGCTGCTCGGCCCCTACGCGGGCCGGCTGATCGACCGGCTGGGCGGACGGCCGGTGCTGATGGCCACCAGCCTCGTCTTCGCGGCCGGCCTGGCGGGGCTCGGCCTGGCCCGGGAAAGCGTGGGACTGTTCCTGGCGTGGCTCGTCATCGGGATCGGCATGGGCAGCGGGCTCTACGAAGCGGCGTTCGCCACGCTGGTGCGCCTGTACGGCACGCGCTCGCGCAATGCGATCACTGGCATCACGCTGATCGCCGGCTTTGCCAGCACCGTGGGATGGCCGCTGTCATCCTGGCTGGAGAGCCACTATGGCTGGCGCGTGGCCTGTCTGGTCTGGGCCGCCTTGCACCTGACGGTGGGCCTCGCGCTCAATGCGAGCCTGCCGCGCGCGGGGGCCGATCCGGCGCCCCCATCCACGGCACCCGCAGCCGGCAAACCGGCGGCGCCCGGACCGGCGTCGGGCGCGCCGGCCACCTGGGTACTGGCCTTCGTGTTCGCGGCGACGTGGTTCATCAGCACGGCCATGGCCGCGCACCTGCCGCGGCTGTTGCAGGCCGGCGGCGCCACGTTGGCGACGGCCGTGCTCGTCGGCGCGCTGATCGGGCCGTCGCAGGTTGGCGCCCGGCTGCTGGAGTTCGGATTGTTACGCAAGGTTCATCCGCTGCTGTCGGCACGGCTGGCGGCGGCCCTGCACCCGATCGGCGCGGCGGCCTTCATGGTCGCGGGCGCGCCGGCCGCCACGCTGTTCGGGGTGCTGCACGGCGCCGGCAACGGCATCCTGACCATCGCCAAGGGCACGCTGCCGCTCGTCATCTTCGGGCCGCAGGGGTATGGGCATCGGCAGGGTGTGCTGATGGTGCCGGCGCGCATCGCGCAGGCGCTGGCACCGTGGCTGTTCGGGCTCTGTATCGACGTCTGGGGTGCACAGGCGCTCTGGGTCTCGGGCGGGCTGGGGCTGGCGGCCAGCGCGGCCCTGTTCGCCATCCAGTCGGCGCCTATCCACCAGGGCGCGCCGGCCCCGGCGGCGGAATAGCGCCTAATATGGGGAGGAGCCGCAACTACCGGAGCCTCCCATGCATCCTGTCACGCTGATTGGCGCGCCCACCGATGTCGGTGCCAGCATTCGCGGTACGTCGATGGGGCCGGAGGCCCTGCGCGTGGCCGATATTGCCGGGGCGCTGGCGCGCAACGGACTGCAGGTGACCGACTTCGGCAACCTCAGCGGCCCGGGCAACCCCGGCCAGCTTCCCGTCGACGGCATGCGCCACCTGCAGGAAGTGCTGACGTGGAACCAGTTGGTGTTCGACACCGCCTATGCCTGCTTCGCCAGCGGCCAGATGCCGCTGCTGATGGGCGGCGACCACTGCCTGGCCATCGGCTCGATCAGCGCCGCCGCGCGCCACTGCCGCGAGACCGGCAAGCGACTGCTGGTGCTGTGGCTCGATGCCCACGCGGACGCCAACACCGGCAGCACCAGTCCCACGGGCAATATCCACGGCATGCCGGTGGCCTGCCTGTGCGGCGACGGTCCCGCGCCGCTGACCGCCCTGAGCGGCGTCACGCCGGCCATGTCGGCCCAGTCGATCCGCCAGGTGGGCATCCGCAGCGTGGATGCCGGGGAGAAGCTGCGCCTGCGCGAGCTGGGGCTGACGGTCTACGACATGCGTTATATCGACGAAAACGGCATGCGTCAGACGATGGAGCAGGCGCTCGCCGGCATCGACGCGAATACGCATCTGCATGTCAGCTTCGATGTGGATTTCCTGGATGCGCAGATCGCGCCGGGGGTGGGTACGCCGGTACGCGGCGGGCCGACGTATCGGGAGGCGCATCTGGCGCTGGAGATGATCGAGGATACCGGGGCGCTGGGGTCGCTCGATGTGCTGGAGCTGAACCCGGCCCGGGACGTCCACAATCAGACGGCCGAGCTGGTGGTGGACCTGCTGGAAAGCTTGTTCGGGAAGTCGACGCTGTAGCAGCGCTGGCTTGGGCTCCCCTCTCCCGCAAGCAGGAGAGGGGAGAACGTCTTCAGCCGCCCTTCGCCTGCGCCGTCACCTCGTTCCACCCACCGCCCAGCGCCTTGTACAGGTTGACCTCGCTGGTCAGCTGGTTGAGGCGCGAGTCGATCAGCACCTGTTGCTGCGCGAACAGCTGCCGCTGCGCGTCGAGCAGCGTCAGGTAGTTGTCTACCCCGGTGCGATAGCGGCCCTCGGCGAGCTGGAAGTAGTCCCGGCTCGCCTCGACCAGGCGCACCTGCGCCTGGAGCTGCTCCGTGTACGTGCCGCGCGCCGCCAGCCCGTCCGCCACTTCGCGGAAGGCCGACTGCACGGTCTGCTCGTACGTCGCCACGTTGATGTCCTTCTGGATCCGCGCGTAATCCAGGCTGGCGCTCAGGCTACCCGCCGTGAAGATCGGCAGGTTGATCTGCGGCGAGAACAGCCACGTGCCCGAACCCGCATCGAACAGCCCCGACAACTGGCGGCTCGCCGTGCCCGCCGAGGCGGTCAGCGAGATGCTCGGGAAGAACGCCGCGCGCGCCGCGCCGATATCGGCGTTGGCCGACAGCAGGCGGTGCTCGGCGGCGAGGATGTCCGGGCGGTTCTGGAGCAGGTCAGACGGCAAACCCGCCGGCACGTCCGCCACCAGCTTGCCATCGAGCGGCAGCCCTTCGGGCAGGTCCGCCGGCAGGCTCGCGCCGAGCAGCAGCGTCAGCGCATTGGTGTCCTGCGCCACCAGCCGCGTATAGCGGCTCAGCGAGGCCCGGGCGTTTTCCACCTGGGTCTGCGACTGGCGCAGGTCCAGCCGCGAGGAAATGCCTTCCTCGTAGCTGCGGCGCGTGAGGTTGTAGGTCCGCTCGTAGGTCACCAGCGTCTCGCGCGTCAGCTTCAGCTGCGCCTCGTCGGCGCGCAGCGTCAGGTAGGCGTTGGCGACGCTGGCCACCAGCGCGATATGCGTGCTGCGCTGGGCTTCGTCGCTGGCGAAATACTGCTCCAGCGCTGCCTGGCTCAGGCTGCGCAGCCGGCCGAACAGGTCGATTTCCCAAACGGTGGTGCCCAGCGACACGCCATACGAACTGCTGATGACCCGCTGGCCCGTGCTGGAGAGGTCGGCCGGCACGCGCTGCCGCGTGCCCTGCGCCGCCACGCCCACCTGCGGGAACAGGTCCGCGCGCTGGATGCGGTACTGCGCGCGGTACGCCTCCACGTTCAGGGCCGCCACGCGCAGGTTGCGGTTGTTCTGCAGCGCGACGTCGATCAGCCGCTGCAGGCGCGGATCGGCGAAGTAGTCGCGCCACCCCAGTTCCGCGGCCGGTGGCACCTGGCCGGCGCCGTTGGCGGCCGGGTAGGCTTCGCCCTGCGGATAGGCGGCTTCCACCGGCGCCGCCGGACGCTCGTAGGTCGGGATCAGGCTGCACCCCGCGAGCGCCGCGCTAGCGGCGACGGCCATGCTGATTAGCGTTTGTCTCATGCTTTGGCCTCCTTTTCGAGGGAGGAGGAATCGTGCTTCTCGCGGCGCTCCTTGAGCGCGTTCACCACCACGAAGAACAGCGGCACCCAGAAGATGGCCAGCACCGTGGCCGTGAGCATGCCGCCGATCACGCCGGTACCGATGGCGTGCTGGCTGCCCGAGCCGGCGCCTTGCGACACCGCCAGCGGGAACACGCCGAGAATGAACGCGAGCGAGGTCATGATGATCGGCCGCAGGCGCATCCGGCACGCCTCCACGGCCGCATCGACCAGGCTCTTGCCCTGCTCGTGCAGTTCCTTGGCGAATTCCACGATCAGGATCGCGTTCTTGGCGGACAGGCCGATGGTCGTCAGCAGGCCCACCTGGAAGAACACGTCGTTGGACAAGCCCCGGCCAATCGTCGCCAGCAGCGCGCCGACCACGCCGAGCGGCACCACCAGCATCACCGAGAACGGAATCGCCCAGCTTTCATACAGCGCGGCGAGGCACAGGAACACCACCAGCAGGGACAGCGCGTAGAGCGCCGGCGCCTGCGAGCCCGACAGCCGCTCTTCGTACGACAGGCCGGTCCACGAGTAGGCAATGCCCTGCGGCATCTGCTTCATGATGGCTTCCACCGCCGCCATGGCCTCGCCGGAGCTCTTGCCCGCCGCCGGTTCGCCCAGGATTTCCACCGCCGGCACGCCGTTGTAGCGCTGGAGCTTGGGCGAGCCATAGCCCCACTTGCCGGTGGCGAAGGTCGAGAACGCCACCATGTCGCCCTTGTCGTTACGCACGAACCACTTGTCCAGATCTTCCGGATTCATGCGCGCGTTGGGGCGGCCCTGCAGGTAGACGCGCTTCACGCGACCGCGGTCGATGAAGTCGTTCACGTAGCTGGAACCCCAGGCGATGGAGATGGTGCTGTTGATGTCCGCCAGCGACACGCCTTGCGCGCGGGCGCGCTCGTCGTCGATCTCCAGCTGGTACTGCGGCTCGTCGTTCAGCCCGTTCGGGCGCACGCGTTGCAGCGCCGGGTCCTTGGCGGCCAGCGACAGGAACTTGTTGCGGGCTTCCATCAGCGCGTCATGCCCCAGGCCGGCCTGGTCCTGCATGTAGAAGTCGAAGCCGGTGGCGTTGCCCAGCTCCTGCACGGCCGGCGGCGCAAAGGCGAAGGCCAGCGAGTCCCGGAAGGTGCTGAACTTGGCCTGGGCGCGCTTGGTGAGGTCGAACACGCTGGTGGCGTCGCCCTCGCGCTCCTTGAACGGCTTGAGCAGGATGAACGCCAGGCCCGAACTCTGGCCGCGGCCGGCGAAGTTGAAGCCGTTCACGGTGAAGAGCGAGCTGACGATCTTGCCCTCGTCATTGAGCAGGTAGTTCCGCATCTGGTCGAGCACCGCCTGCGTGCGCTCCGCCGTGGCGCCGGCCGGGGTCTGCACCTGGGCGTAGAGCACGCCCTGGTCTTCTTCCGGCAGGAACGAGGTGGGGATGCGCGTGAACAGGAAGGCCATGCCCGCCACGATCAGCACGTAGATGATCAGGTAGGGCACGCGCCGCTTCAGGATGCCGACCACGCTGCGCTCATAGCGCTGCGTGGAGCGGATGAAGCTGCGGTTGAACCAGCCGAAGAAGCCCTTCTTGTGCTCGCCGTGGTCGCCCTTCTCGATCGGCTTGAGCATGGTCGCGCACAGTGCCGGGGTCAAGATCAGCGCCACCAGCACCGAGAGCACCATCGCCGAGACGATCGTGATCGAGAACTGGCGGTAGATCACGCCCGTGGAGCCGCCGAAGAACGCCATCGGCAGGAACACTGCCGACAGCACCAGCGCGATGCCGACCAGCGCGCCCTGGATCTGCCCCATCGACTTCCGGGCGGCCTCCTTCGGCCCCAGCCCCTCCTCGGACATCACCCGCTCGACGTTCTCCACCACCACGATGGCATCGTCCACCAGCAGGCCGATGGCGAGCACCATGCCGAACATCGTCAGGGTGTTGATCGAGTAGCCGAACGCCGCCAGCACGCCAAACGTGCCCAGCAGCACCACCGGCACGGCGATCGTCGGGATCAGCGTGGCGCGGAAGTTCTGCAGGAACAGATACATCACCAGGAACACGAGCACGATGGCTTCGAGCAGCGTCTTCACCACTTCGTGGATCGAATCGGCGATGACTGGCGTCGTGTCGTACGGGAACACCACCTGCATGCCCGCCGGGAACGACGGCTCGAGCTGGTTCAGCGTGGCGCGGATGGCCTTCACCGTATCCAGCGCGTTAGCGCCCGAGGCCAGCCGGATGGCGATACCCGAAGCCGGGCGGCCGTTGTACTGCGCGTTGATGTTGTAGTCCTGGCCGCCCAGGCCCACGTCGGCCACGTCCTTGAGGCGCACCTGCGAGCCGTCCGGATTGACCTTCAGCAGGATGTTGCCGAACTGCTCGGCGGTCTGGAGACGGGTCTTGCCGATCACCGACGCATTGAGCTGCTGCCCGCGCACGGCCGGCAGGCCGCCCAGCTGGCCGGAGGCCACCTGCACGTTCTGCGCCTTGATGGCAGTGCTCACGTCCAGCGGCGCCAGCTGGAAGCTGTTGAGCTTGGCCGGGTCCAGCCAGATGCGCATGGCGTACTGCGAGCCGAACACCTGGAAGTCACCCACGCCAGCGGTCCGCGAGATCGGATCCTGGAGGTTCGAGACGATGTAGTTCGACAGATCCTCCCGCGTCTGGCTGGGGTCGGTCGACACCAGGCCGACGATGACCAGGAAGTTCCGCACGGACTTGGTCACGCGAATACCCTGCTGCTGCACTTCCTGCGGCAGGAGCGGCGTGGCCAGGGCGAGCTTGTTCTGGACCTGTACCTGGGCGATGTCCGGGCTGGTGCCCTGCTCGAACGTCACGGTGATGGTCATGCTGCCGTCGGAGTTCGACTCCGACGAGATGTAGCGCAGCTTGTCCAGCCCGTTCATCTGCTGTTCGATGACCTGCACCACGGTGTCCTGCACGGTCTGCGCGGACGCACCCGGGTAGTTCACCGAAATGGCGATGGTCGGCGGGGCGATGGCCGGGTACTGGTTGATAGGCAGCGACCGGATGGCCAAGCCCCCTGCCAGCATGATGACCAGCGCGATCACCCAGGCAAAGATCGGCCGGTCGATGAAGAAATTAGACATGGCGATTCCTCATGCGTCGGTCCCGGTCAGGACTTGGCCGCGCCGGGCGCGGAAGCGGCGGCCGGGGCCGAGGCGGCATTGGGGGCCGTAACGGCGGTGGCGGTGGCGCTGGCCTCGGTGGCCTTGACCTTGGCGCCGGGGCGCACGAACTGGAGGCCTTCCACGATGACGCGGTCGCCGGCTTTCAGGCCGTCCGTGACCAGCCATTTGTCGCCAATGGTCCGGTCGGTCTTCAGCACGCGCTGCTCGACTTCATTGTTGGCGTTCACCACCAGCGAGGTCGCCTGGCCCTTGAGGTCACGCGTGACGCCGCGCTGCGGCGCCAGGATGGCCGAGGTCTTCACGCCTTCGGCCAGCCGCGCGTGCACGAACATGCCCGGGAGCAGTTCGTGGCGCGGGTTCGGGAACACCGCGCGCAGCGTGACCGAGCCGGTGCTCGGGTCCACGGACACTTCGGAGAACTCCAGCCGGCCTGCTTCCTTATAGGTGCTGCCATCCTCGAGCATCAGCATCACCTTGGCAGCGTTGGCGCCGGCGGCCTGGAGCCGGCCGTCGGCCAGTTCGCGCCGCAGCCGCAGCAGCGTGGTGGACGGTTGCGTCACATCCACGTAGATCGGGTCCAGCTGCTGCACGGTGGTCAGCGCGGTGGCCTGGCCATTGGTGACCAGCGCCCCCTCGGTGACCACCGAGCGGCCGATGCGGCCCGAAATCGGGGACAGCACCTTGGTGTAGCGCAGGTTGATATGGGCGCGGTCCGCCGTCGACTGGGCCTGCAGGTAGGCAGCCTTGGCTTCGTCGTGCTGCTGCTTGCTGACCGCTTCCTCGCCCACCAGGCGCCCGTAGCGCTCCGCGAGCAGGCGCGACGACGCCAGCGTGGCATCGGCGCTCTTGGCCGTGGCTTCGTAGGTAGCCGGGTCGATCTGGTACAGCTGCTGGCCCTGCTTGACGTCGGAGCCTTCCACGAACAGCCGCTTCAGGATGATGCCGTCCACCTGCGGGCGGACTTCGGCGATCCGGAAGGCCGTGGTCCGGCCGGGCAGCGACGAGTCGAGTGTCACGGTCTCGTCCTTCAGCGTCACGACCTTTACTTCCGGCGTCTGGGCTGCGGGCGGCTTGTTTTCCTTGCCGCAGGCGGCAAGGACCGTGACGGCGATGGCCAGCATGCCCGGAATCAAAGCACGCCTGGCGCGCATTGCTTGCATAGCGATTTCCTCGAGGATGAAACGGAATGTTGTGGCCTGGCCCCGTAGACCAGGCGGGCGCCACGGCGCAGCGCGTGGACGCAAGTGGCGTGCCGGGTCGCCGGCACGAAATTCGGTCGTCGGGTTCAGCGGATTGTCGCCATGGGCCCCTGCTTTCGCCATTTGCTGGCCTGGAGGAAAACACAAGACCGGCCGCGCCGCGCGCGCGTGTCCGGCCGCAGGGGGTTCGTGGAACCGCCCTGCTCCCCGTATTCTGAAATGTCCTGCACGTTCCTTCGCTTGTCCGGTTCACCGTGCTTCGCGCCAGCCCGTGCGCCGATCTGAACGTCGCGCTACGTCTTGCCGGCCGCCACAATAATCGGTTTTCCCGATGCTTGCTGGCGGCGCATTGCCACGGTAATGTCTGCACCGCACGGCGGCACCCTTTGTATCAGGGTAAAGACAACCGTCTCCTCCAGGGAAGCCGTCGCCGTCGTGATGCAATGCAGCATTCGGCTAACAGGATTGCAACTAGTTCCATAGCCGAATGACGAGATGCGCGTCATCGTACCAGCTTGAAGAAGAATCTGGATGACAGGACTTGCCGTGTAATGCACTGAAATACACGGCGGGTGAGTACGGATAGCGGCTTTCAGTGGATTATGGCGCACTTTTGTGACGCTCACGCGTCCGACTGCGCCTTGCCGCCTCAATAAGAAACGCCCCCGTTTTACCGGGGGCGTTTCTTATTTGGGGTCCGATCAACGATCAGGCGCCATCAAGATAGCGATTCCGCTCGCCGATGGGCCGGCCAAGATTCGGCGTGGTCCAGCGCATGTCGCCCTGATAGGCGGCGCTGCCATAGCTACGATTGGTCGTGGTCGTCGCGCCCGGCACCAGATCGTACTTTTGCGAAGGCATCTGCATCTGCTGCTGTTGCTGCGGGGCCAGATCCTGTCGCGTCGGTTGCGCCGCGCCCTGCGAGTACGGGTCGAACTTGTCGCCCGTGCGCGCGCCGCTGGTCGAGGGGTCGACCGGCGTGGACGTGACACCGCCCTGCGTGTAGGGGTCACGCGGGCCCGGCGTCATCTGCGCGAGCGCCGACACCGACATCAGCGCCAGCGCCCCGGCGGCCAACACACTGCTGGCGCGCATCGTCTTCATGGTCTTCATGGCTTACCTCCACATGGCAAATCGTTTGCGGCGGGAGGAAATCACCACCGCTCCCTTCATGAGGTAGCGAAAGCCGTGCCGGTCCCGCACGTGCGGTGCCGGGCGCCCTGGGGGCCGCGTGCCGCCTAGGGAGCGCTCCGGAATTACAACCGATGGGTAAGGCCTGCACTGGCGTGCTGTCGCCATCGTGCGTGTAACAAGACGTATCTTCCTCGCATATCACGTCATTTAAGTCTGTGTTCAGCTTTCGTCCCCAGTGACCACTTGTGCGGCGCGGTCATTAATAAGAACGATTCGCATTTACTTTAGGATGGGCGCCTCGTTGAAAACGGTACATCCCCGCTGCGGGGAACGCATGGCCCTTCCCATGGAGTTCACATGACAGTGATCGACGATCGCACGCCCCCTGCCCGCGCTGACACGCCCCCTGCGCACGATCCATCCGGCACGGTTTTACACACCTTCATCGCCCAGCGGCGCAGCCTGCTCCACGTGGCCACCCGCATCCTGGGTTGCCCCTGCCTGGCCGAGGACGTATTGCACGACGCGTTTCTCAAGCTCTGCCAGGAGCCCTGCCCCGAAGCCTTGCGCAGCGAGGCGAGTTACATCAGCCGGGTGGTGCGCAATCTCGCGCTGGATAGCTACCGGCGCCAACAATTGGAGAAGCGACTATTCATCGGCGATGTGCCCGAGCAGGACGCACCGCTCGACACCAACTCGCCGGACTGCATCGCCATGGCGCATGAGCAAACCACCTGCCTGCGTGACGCGATGCGGCGCCTGCCATCACGCACCCGCGACGCGGTGGTGCAGTACTACTACGAGGACCAGACGCAGAAGCGCATCGCCGAGCGGCTGGGCATCTCGGCCACGATGGTGAACTTCATCCTCCAGGATGCGCGCAGCGCCCTCAGTGCGATGAATATCGCGCGCTGAGCGCACGGCTGCGCGATGACCGTCGCCCGCTGATCTCTACGGCCGCGCGGTGGATGCCGCGCGCCGCTCTCCTTCCGCTTGCCGATCTTCCACACGTGCACGCGCCATGCGTGCCTCGCGCGTGCCCGGGCACGCGTAGCACGGCTTCGATGACGCGAGCCCGCACAGCCCCGCATGTTTTAAGTGAATGACATGGCCGAACTAAACGAATGACGAGGCCATTCGTCTTGATGGGTATCCCCCTTCCACTGCGGAAGCCTTCCTGTTTCGCGATCCACCAGGGCTAAACATGAGCAATGAAGATCCTTATGACTTTATCGGCGTCGGACTGGGCCCGTTCAATCTCGGCCTCGCGTGCCTGGCCGATCCGCTGCCCGGCGTACGCAGCCTGTTCCTCGAGAAGAAGGAAGCGTTCGGCTGGCACACGGGCATGCTCGTGGACGGCACGACGTTGCAGAACCCGTTCCTGGCCGACCTCGTGTCGATGGCAGACCCCACCAGCCGCTTCAGCTACCTGAACTACTGCAAGCAGCAGGGCCGCATCTACAACTACTACATCCGCGAGAACTTCTATCTGACGCGGCAGGAGTACGACCGCTACTGCAAGTGGGCCGCCGGGCAGCTGCCCAACGTGCGCTATCGGCAGGACGTGCTCGACATCCGTCACGACCCGTCGCTGCCCGGCTACGTGGTGAGTGGCGTCGATACGCACACCGGAACGCCGTTCCGGCATCGCGCGCGGCGGCTTGTGCTCGGCATCGGCAGCACGCCGAACCTGCCCGCCTGCTGCGCGGGCGAGCACGCGCCGATCCACACCTCCGCCTACCTCGCCAACAAGCGCTGGCTCCAGCAGCGCCGCACCATCACTGTCATCGGCAGCGGGCAGAGCGGCGCCGAGGTCTACCACGACCTGCTCAAGGACTGCGACACCCACGGCTATACGCTGAACTGGGTGACCCGCTCGCCGCGCTTCTTCCAGATGGAGAACGCCAAGCTCACGCTGGAGTTGATCTCGCCGGCCTACAGCGACCACTTCTACGACCTGGGCGAATCCGTGAAGACGCGCGTGCTGGAGGACCAGCGCAGCATCTACAACGGCATCAACAAGACGCTGATCGACCAGATCTACGACACGCTCGACGAAAAGCGCCACCGCGCCGGGGCCCGCACGCAACTGCTGACCAACCTCGCGCTGGACGGCATGCACTTCGACCCCGCCGCGCGCCAGTACGAGATGACGTTCCGCCACATGGATCTGGGCGAGGCCTACCGCCACGTGGCCGACGGCGTGGTCATGGCGACCGGCTACACGCATCGCGTGCCAGCCTTTATCGACGGCATTCGCGAGCGCATCCGCTGGGACGCGGGCGGCCGCTACCAGCAGGCGCGCAACTTCGCGGTAGACGTGCATGGCGACGAGATCTTCGTGC
Organism: Cupriavidus sp. OV096; assembly: GCF_900115455.1. NCBI lineage: Bacteria > Pseudomonadati > Pseudomonadota > Betaproteobacteria > Burkholderiales > Burkholderiaceae > Cupriavidus > Cupriavidus sp. OV096. The sequence goes on along the minus strand of NZ_FOWM01000005.1, from coordinate 6,426 downwards.
AGAACGCCGGCTTCCACAGCCACGGCCTGACCAACCCGGACCTGGGCATGGCCTGCCATCGCAATGCACGGCTGCTGCACGCGCTGACCGGCGTGGACCACTATCGCGCCGAGGCGCGCACCACGTTCCAGGACTTCGCCCCGCGCGCCAACAGCGGCTTCGAGCGAATCGAGGCGACGGAAGCTTCGGCAACCGTGCCGGCCCCCGGCAACGGCACGCCCATGCCGGCCCAGCCAGCGCTGGCGCAGCTGATCACGGTGGCGGGATAGACCATGAGCCTGCGACTCACCATCGTCATCATGTCCGCGTTCGGCGTCATCAGCGACGCCATCCTGATCGCGTTCTACCCGCAGTTCTTCGAAGTGCGCTACGGCATCACCAGCCCGGTGCACGTGGGCGCCTACATCGCCGCCATCTCCATCGCCGTGATGTGCACGCTGCCGCTCTGGGCGCGCGTGGCGCGGCGCGTGGAAACCATGCACCTGCTGGTCTACACCCAGCTCGTAGCCGGCACCTTCGGCGCCCTGAGCGCCTGGGCGGAGACGGTCACCGCCTTCTGGGTGCTGACCATGCTGATGTTCATGACCAAGAGCAGCTACCTGCTGATGTTTCCGTACCTGATGCGGCTGGAGAAGGCCGAGACGCACGGCGCCACCATCGGCCTGCTCTCGGTGGTGGTGCATATCGGCGGCATCTTCGGGGCGATGGCGGGCGGGATGGCGCTCCAGCAGTTCGGCCCGCGCACCTGCCTGTGGATGATGGCCGCTGGCGACTTCGTGCAGATGGCGTTGTGCATCTACCTGATCCGGACCGGCCGGGTGGTGCGCGTGCTGGGCACCGATGCGCCGCCGCCGGCGGCAGGCAGTGCCGCCAGCACGGCGCGGCGCGGCACGCTGGGGCTGATCCTGCGCCTGAGCCTGCTGATGCTGCTGTTCGACTTCAGCGCCTACCTCGTCCGCCCGTTCTTCTCGGTGTACTGGGAGCAGATCTCCGGCATGCACAACCAGATGCTGACGGGGCTGGTGTTCGCGATTCCGGGCGTGGTCGCGCTGGTGGCGCTGATCGCCAACAAGCGGGCCACGCGGGACGGCCGCAAGCTGCTCGACCATACGCTCGGCAACCTGCTGCTGGGCACTGTGGGGCTGCTGTTGCAGGCGGCGCCGTCCCCGGCGCTGGTGCTGATCGGACGCTGCCTGTACGGGTGGTCGATGTTCCAGGTCATCGTGAAGCTGGAGGTGACGCTGTTCAAGGTCAGCACGCCGGACGCCTACGCCAAGGACTTCAGCATCGCCAACTTCTTCCAGAACCTGGGGGTGCTGCTGTCGTCGTTCGGCGCCGGGCTGATCGTGAGCCACTTCGGCATCGAGGTCACCTTCGTGCTGGCCGCCGCCGGCATGCTGCTGACCGCCGCGCTGGACCGCTGGACCTTTGGGGTGGATCGTCGCCACGCGGCGCCAGCCGCGCAACCTCAGACCGATGCCGCGGGTACCGCCGGACTTGCTGGAGCGCCCCATGCAAGCTGACCGCTGGGACATCACCCGTGGAGGCGCCGAGCCGATTCCCGCCGCGTTGCGCCTGTCGCTCCACCCGGCCATGACGATCCGGGCGCTGTCGCTCGACCACGACATCGGCCTGCTCCATCGCTGGTTCACCATGGACTACGCGCGCTTCTGGAACATGCAGGACCTGACGCTCGACGAGACGCGCCGCTTCTACACGGATCTGCTCGCGAGCGGCCATGGCGGCGCCTACATGGGCCTCTGCGAGAGGGCGCCGGCGTTCCTGATCGAATGCTACGACCCCGCGCACGAGCCCGTCGGCACGCACTTCGCGCCGCGCGCCAGTGACATCGGCATGCATTTCTTCGTCGGGCCGCCGGCCGCACCGGTGCGCCACTTCACGCGCGACGTGCTGCGCCACGTCATGGCGCACACGTTCTACACACTGGGCGCCCAGCGCGTGGTGGTGGAGCCCGATGCGCGCAACGACAAGGTCCATGCCCTGAACCGCGCCGTGGGCTTCGCCTACGACCGCCAGATCACCCTGCCGCAGAAGACCGCCTGGCTGGCCTTCTGCACCCGCCCCGATTTCGAACGATCCATCCGAGGAGATTTCACCGATGAACGCCCCGCTTGACGCCACCATCCACGCCACCTTGCAAGCCCAGACCACGCGCGAGCCGCGCCATGTGGTCAGCCACCTCGAACCGGCCGTCTGGGCCAAAGTGAACCGCCTGCTCGTGCGCAAGGCCATCGCCGAATACGCGCACGAGGTAGTCATCACGCCGGCGGCGCAAGGCGCGGCCGATGCGGACGGCTGGACCCGCTACCGCATCGACGCCGACACGCCCAACTGCCACTACACCTTCGACGGCCAGCCGATGGCCCTGCGCCACTGGCGCATCGACCCGGCCAGCATCGAGCGCGTGCTCGACGGCGCCAGCGTGCCGCTGGACGCGTTGACCTTCATCAACGACTTCAAGCACACGCTCGGCATTCCCGCCGACAAGCTGCCGGTCTACCTCGACGAGATCAGCAGCACGCTGTTCGGCGCGGCCTACAAGCACAACCCGCAGGCGCCGAGCGCAGAGGCCCTGCTCGACGCGGATTTCCAGACCTACGAGTGGGCGATGATCGAAGGCCACCCGGGCTTCGTGGCGAACAACGGCCGGCTCGGCTTCGATGCCGAGGACTACCGCGCCTTCGCCCCGGAGACCGGCTCGCGCTTCGCCGTGATCTGGCTGGCCGTGCATCGTGACAACGCCCACTTCGCCAGCATTCCCGGGCTGGACTACGAGGCCCACATGGCGAGCGAACTGGGCGAAGCGCGCCTGGCCGCGTTCCGCCAGGCGCTGGCGCAGGCCGATGTAGCGCCAGAGGACTACCTCTACATGCCGGCTCATCCGTGGCAGTGGTTCAACAAGCTCAGCATCGCGTTTGCCGCCGATGTAGCCAATCGCAAGATCATCCCGCTCGGCTACAGCGACGACCTGTACACCGCCCAGCAGTCGGTGCGCACGTACTTCAACGCCTCCCAGCCGGACAAGTGCTATGTGAAGACCTCGCTGTCGGTGCTGAACATGGGCTTCATGCGCGGGCTGTCGCCGTACTACATGGCCGGCACGCCCGCCATCAACGCCTTCCTGGACGGGCTGATCAACGACGATGCCACGCTGCGCGGCTACGGTTTCAGCATCCTGCGCGAGGTGGCGTCGGTCGGCTATCGCAACCGCTACTACGAGGCTGCGCTCGAGACGGACAGCCCCCACAAGAAGATGCTGTCGGCGCTCTGGCGCGAAAGCCCGCTCGGCAAGCTGCGCGAGGGTGAACGGCTGATGACGATGGCCGCGCTGCTCCACACCGACCCGCAGGGCGACGCCCTGCTGCCGGCGCTGATCCGCCGCTCGGGGCTCTCCGCGCGGACGTGGCTGCGCCAGTACCTGCGCGCCTACCTCGAACCGCTGATGCACTGCTTCTATGCGCACGACCTCGTGTTCATGCCGCATTGCGAAAACCTGATCCTGGTGCTGGAGGGGCATACCGTCGCGCGGGTGTTCATGAAGGACATCGCCGAGGAGTCGGCCATCCTGAACAAGGACGCGGTGCTGCCGGAAGGCATCCAGCGGCTCGCCGTGGACGTGCCCGAGGACTACAAGCTGCTCGGCATCTTCATCGACGTGTTCGACGGCGTGTTCCGGCACATGGCCCAGATCCTCGTGGAGGGCGGCAGCTGTTCCGAGGACGACTTCTGGCAGGTGGTGGCGGACAGCGCGCACGACTACCAGGCGGCGCATCCCGAGTTGCAGCACAAGTTCGCGCGCTACGACTTCTTCGCGCCGGATTTCCTGCACTCGTGCCTGAACCGGCTGCAGCTCAAGAACAACCTGCAGATGGTGAACCTGGCGGATCCGGCGTCGAGCCTGACCATGGCGGGGTCGCTGCCCAACCCCATGGCGGGCCGCGCCCGCTCCGCCAACGTCAAGGCGGCCGCCTGATGCTCGCGCCCGCGCCGGACCGGCTCCACGCGCTGCTGGCCACGGCGGCACGTGTGGTGCCGGGACTTGACGGCACCATCGGCACCATCGGCACGATCGACGGAATCGACGGAATCAACGGAATCGACGATGGCGGCGGCCGGGGCGGGCGCGCGTGGAGTGAGGCGCGCGCGGAGGACATCGCACCGATGGTGCGGCACCTCGGCACGCATGTCCCCGAAGCCGGGGCGCACTATTGGTCACTTCGCGCTTGGGGATTGCATATCTGGCAACCGGTGTATCTCGGCATAGTTGGCGTGCATTGCTGTGCGTGCGCGCCGGATCTGTCGGCATTGTCCCAGCGCACCGAGGCGGGCGGCATCCACGGTTTCCGCATCGCGCCGCATACGCCGCGGCTGGGCGCGGAGGATGACGGGCTGCGGGGCGTCGCCCGCCAGATCGCCGAAGGCTGGACTCGGCTGCACGCGCAATGGCGTGACGTCGGCCCGCTGCCGGTCAAGGCGGCCGGCCGACTGCTGGCTGATTGCGTCCTCGGCGCCTTACTGTGCGTGCAACGCGAGCGAACCGATTGGGACGCGCCGCGCATGCATGCGCTGGGACAACGCTGGCTCGAGGCCATCGGCCTGGGCGGCGAATGCGGTTTCCTCGCCTACCGCGATGGCAGCGGCGCCGAACGGCTCGCCCTCGCCCGCAAGGGTTGCTGCCTCCACTACCGCCGCACCGACGGCGAGATGTGCGCCACCTGTCCGCGCCAACGCGTACCCGAGCGCCTGGCACGACTCGCTGCCCGCGACGGGCCCTAGCCCGCCCGCGTCCCCTCTCTCACTTTTTTCTGATTTTTCCTCGTATGCGTCCGCCATGCGCGGCGGCGCTCATCCGTGCAAGGAGAACACCCATGTCCGATCTGAGTCAGTCCTCCCACTTCGAAGCGGAGGCCTTGCAGTTATCGGTTTCAAGTTATTGCGATGAAGACGTCTTTGCGATGGAGATGGAACGCATCTTCCCGCGCAGCTCAAGCTATATCGGCCACGACCGCATGGTGCCCGACCCGGGAGACTGGCGCGCGCTGGGCCATGAGGACAACGCACGCGTCCTGGTGCGCACCGACCATGGCGTGGAATTGATCTCGAATGTCTGCCGGCATCGGCAGGCGCTCATGCTCGGCCAATACGGCCCCGGCGGACCCGGCGGACCCGGCGGACCCGGCGGACCCGGCGCGACTGCCGGCAACGGCCAGGGTAACCTGCGCGAGCGCGGCGGCAACATCGTCTGCCCGCTCCACGGCTGGACCTACGACAGCAGCGGCCAGTTGATCGGCGCACCGCAATTTCCTGAAAAACCGTGCCGGAACCTGGAGCGCTTTCCGCTCCAGAACGTGAATGGCTTCCTGTTCGAGGGCCCGCGCAACGCCGCGCAAGACCTGCGCGGCCTGTTCGACCGGCCCGAACTGGATTTTGGCGACTACGTGCTCGACCACGTGGAAATGCACCGTTGCGACTGCAACTGGAAGACCTTCGTCGAAATCTACAACGACGACTATCACATCGGCCCCTTCCACCCGGGACTGGGCCGCTACGTGCATAGCGAGGGACTGAGCTGGGAATATGGAGACTGGTACAGCGTGCAGCGGATCGACGTGCATCCAACGCTGGAGATCGCAGGCACCGACACGTACCGTACCTGGCATGAGCGACTGCTCGCTTACGGCGATGGCCGGGTACCTGACTTCGGTGCGATCTGGGCGACCTATTATCCGACCCATATGATCGAGGTCTTCCCGTACGCGCTGGTGCTGTCGACGCTTTATCCGAAGGGTGTCCACGAGACGATGAATGTCATCGAGTTCTATTACCCGGAGGAGCTGGCCGCGTTCGACCGCGAACTGGTGGAGGCGCACCGCGCCGCCTATATGGAAACGGCGATCGAGGACGACGAGATTGCCGAGCGCGTAGACGCCGGCCGGCGCGCGCTATATCGACAAGGAAAGACAGATGCGGGTCCGTACCAGACCCCGCTGGAAGATGGCATGCGCCATTTCCACGGCTGGTATCGGAAGCTGATGGATACGCCGGTCGCGGCACCGATGCCGGTACGCGATCCGGAAGCCACGGCGCGACGGACAATTCCGATCGCACGTGCAGTATGCTGAATCGGAAGCCCACAAAGCAAAACCCCCAGCCTTTATGGGGCTGGGGGTTCTGGGTATAAGAGCCTGGCGATGACCTACTTTCACACGGGTAGTCCGCACTATCATCGGCGCAAAGTCGTTTCACGGTCCTGTTCGGGATGGGAAGGGGTGGTTCCGACTCGCTATGGTCACCAGGCATGAGGGGTTGCCGCGCTGACGCATGTCAGCACGGCGAATCTGGGAGTAGTAAAGATTGGTTGTGTTTGTACCATCGTGGCACAAGGCGGCGAACCGCTACACCAGG
>NZ_FOWM01000022.1:0-37704 GCF_900115455.1 Cupriavidus sp. OV096 | reverse complement strand
GTTCCCAAATGCCAATCGCACCGAAGTTGCGAATATCGAACCATGCTGCGACTTCGCGATGCGACAACCGCTGGCTTCGCATCCGCTTCAGCACGGCAAGCTTGAACTCGGCGCTGTAGTGCGTGTACTTCCGTTTGATGCTCGCCGCGCCATGCAGGCGGTATCCCGCCACCCAGCGCCGTACTGTTCCGCTGTCTATTTCATGGCGTTTGGCGATCTCACCATAGCCTGCCTGACCGTCCAGGTAGCTCTGGATAACTGTCAGCCTGAACTGCTCCGAGTACCGATACATGAAAACACCCCAAAAGTTGGTGTCCAACTTTTGGGGTGCAGTTCAGTCCCGGGCTTTTTCTTTGCTGTCGACGATCAACAACTCAGTCGTGCCTCACCCCGATCAACCGGGCGAACGACGCCGCCGAGTCATCCAGCGCCCCGCTATTGTCGATCTCGACCAGCTTGCAGCCGGCCGGCACGTCGAACGCCTGCCCCGCGCGCGCCAGACGTTGCGCGATCGCCGCTTCGGACTCCCGCCCCCGCTGGCGCAGGCGCGCCGCCAGGGCCTCGGGCTTCACGCGCACGTGCACCGCGCACAGCCCCGGATAGCGGGCGACGGCCGTCGGCAGGTACTCGCGCGAGCCATTGACGATGACCTTGAGCCCGCGCGCGAGCCAGTCCTCGATCTCCACGCCGATGCCGTAGTCCAGCCCATGGCTGTGCCAGTGCAGCGCCATGCAGCCGAGCGCCCGGCGGCGCGCGAACTCGTCCGTGGACAGCGCCACCGAGGCCTCGTTGGCATCGGCGGCGCGCGTGATGTAGCGATGGGCCACCACCACGCGGTCCTGCGGGCCCAGCCGCTCGCGCAGCGCGCGCAACAGCGAGTCCTTGCCGCTGCCGGAGGGGCCCATCACGTAGAACAGGCCGTGGCCGTCCGCGTGGGGATCAGTGTGGGGATTGGCGCGGGTATAGATCGTCATGATGCGAGCCAGGCTGCACCGGCGCCATCGCGCGTGCTGCCGTTAAAGCCATAGTGGCGCGCGACGAGGAAGTCGGCGCCGGGCTCGGGCTGCACGAACACGGCGATGCCATCGACATGCATCGGCGCGCTGCAGAGCTGCTGGCTGGCCGGCGCGAGTTGCGCGAGCGCGGCGGCTTCCGCAGCAGCGTCGAGCATGCCGGTGAGCGTGATATGGAAGGTGAAGGTCTCGAACACGTAGGGGTAGCCCCACGCCTCGAGCATGCGCCGCTGGGCGGCGCTCAGTTGGTCCGGCTTGCGCTTGCGCAGCTCCGCCTCGGTGGGCGGCGCGCGGAACGGTTCGAAGGCCAGCACGCAGCCATCGGCCAGCGCGTGCATCTGGCGGGCGCCTTCGTGGCTCTCTGTGCCGTCATCGAGACACCACGCGAGGAAGCCGCGCAGCGCGCGCAGCGTCAGCCGGGCGTGGAAGGCATCGACGCCATGCGCGAAGTCACGCGCGGCGGCATCGAGCATCGGGCCATCCGTGCCCGCCGCCAGCCGGAACGGCGGCTTCAGCGTGGCGTGGAGGCCGTAGTGGGCGGGCGCCGCCACCCAGGCGTCCGGGCGCGGCCCGAGGTTCTTTGGCAGTGGCAGCGGCGCGCCGGTATCGGCATCGCGCCCCAGCCACTGCGCGCCGAACGTGCGGAACGGCTCGGCCGGCGCCAGGTAGATCGCGAAGCGCGGTGCGGCCATCGTCATGCGGCCAGACTGCCTTCGTCGCCGTCCGCCGTGTAGCGGGCCTCGGCGATGTCGATCATCGGCAGCACGCGCGTGGCGTGCTTCAGCTCACCGTTGACAATGGTGCCGCACACGCGTGGCAGGCCCGGCACGCTGTCATCGACCAGGATGGCGTCGGCGCGCAGCCCCGGCGCGAGCACGCCCCGGTCGCGCAGGCCAGCCGCGCGGGCCGGGTTGCGCGAGACGAGGTGCCACGCCTCGGCCAGCGAGACCACGCCAAGCTGCGCGAGCTTGAACGCGGCCTGGATCGGCGCGGGGTAGTAATAGTCAGAGGCCAGCACCGTGCACAGGCCCGCCGCCACCATCTCGGTGGCGTTGGGGGCGCCGGTGTGGCTGGTGCCGCGCACCACGTTGGGCGCGCCGAACACGGTTTCGTCGCCGATCTGGCGGGCGAGCTTTGCGACCTCGATGGTCAGCGGGAACTCGGCGATATGACAGCCCTGGCGGTGATAGTGCTGGCGCGTGGCGAGGTCCGGGTCATCGTGCGAAGCCACCGGCAGGCCCGCCGCGCGGGCGGCCGCGATCAGGCTGGACACGCCCGCCGGCACGTCCTGCGCGTTGCGGCTGGCCGTGCGCAGGCGCGTACGGAAGGTCTCGGGGTCGCACTCGGCGCGCTCGGCGTACTGGGCCAGCTTGCTGTCGTTGGCCATCTTGCGCGCCATCATCGGCAGGTGATCGTTGATGGCGAGCAGGCCGACGCGGCCATCGGCCATCCAGGACAGCGCGGTCTCCACGCCGGCGAGGTGATAGGCCTCGAAGCGCAGGTGCACCTTGTGGGAAGCGCCCAGCACCGGCTGCAAGTGCGCCAGGGCATCGAACATACGCAGCGCGTAGGCTTCGCCACGCAGGCCGCCTTCCCAGGAGAGCGTCACGCCGTGGAATTCGGTCGTGATGCCGTGCGACAGCAGTTGGCGGTCCACGTCGAGCAGCGCGCCCGCGTACGGGAAGCTCACGCCGGGGCGCGGCATCACGGCACGCTCGAAGGCATCGCCATGGATGTCGACGATGCCGGGCAGCACCAGCAGATCGCCCGCATCGATGCAGGGGCCGCTCTCGGGCGCCTGCTGCGGCGAGGCGACGCTGCCGTGGTCGAAGCCCAGCGTTGCCGGGCCAATGGCGGCCGCGCCCAGCACACGGCGACCCGTGATGCCGGCCAGCCGCGCCGAATGAGTTTGGTTTGTCGTAGGCATGGGCAACACACTACCCCTGGTTGATGACACTCGCATGTCTACACCGGATGTCTAGACCAATGCGATGCAAGCGCCGCACTCGCGGCGCACCCGGATTCAGTCGCTGTCGGAGACGGTGAGTTGCACCCAGTCTCCGGCAAAGCGGGTCATGCTGTATTGCAGCGGTGCGCCGTCGATGTCCACGTTGAGCGCTTCCACCTGGAGCACCGGCCGCGTCTTGGGCTGGTTCAGCAGCCGCGCCACCGGCGCGCTCGGCATGGCGGCGGTGATGCGCGACCACTTGCGCGTGTAGTCGGCAATGCCGAAGTGCGCCAGCGCGCGCGAGATCGACAGCTTGGCGCGCACCTGCTCCTCCATGCCCGGGAAGCGCTTGGGGTCGAAGTAGTGCTCGGCCACGTCGATGGTCCGCTCCTCGGCCTTGCCCACCATCTGCACGTGCAGCACGTCGGCATTGCGCGCCAGACCGAGGTGCTTGGCCACCTCCGGCGCGCGGATCACCTGGCTGCCCAGGATCTCCATATGCCCGCGCATGCCCTGCGCGGCCAGGTTCTGCGAGAACCGCGTGCGGCGCCCAATGGCGTAGTCGATGGCGTGCTCCTGCACGAAGGTGCCGCGCCCCTGCTCGATGCGCACCAGACCGCTCAGCTCCAGCTCACCCATGGCGCGCCGGATGGTGTGGCGGTTCACGGCAAAGCGCGTGGCCAGCTCCGGTTCGGGCGGCAACTGCTCGCCAGGGCCATAGAGCTTGTTGCGGATGTCGTCCGCCAGCGCCTCGCCAATCTGGCGCCACACGGCCACGCCGGAGCCACGTTCGACTTCCCGTTCAGACATCGCTTCCCTCTTTCATCATGCTTTCATCGTCATTCAATACCGTGCGATTGTGCCTCACACGGAGCGCCCGCGTGGCGTGCCCGATCAATCCGCTCCGGGTCGGCCAGCGCGTCATGAAAGCTTCATGTGGCTGTGGTCTAGTATCGCCGTGTTGTGGTATTTTACATCTAAACGTATAGACGTATAGGGGTGATGATGCAAAGCGAAACCAATGCGGCACGCGCCGCATGGCTGCGAACCCTGGCTCTGGCGCGGTCTGACGCGCTGGAAGCGGCCTACGCGCGGCTCGGCGAGGCGGCGGCACTGCCGGCCTACCGCCTGCTGCGCAAGCCGGAGTCGGGCATGGCCATGGTGCGAGGCCGCGCTGGCGGCACGGGCGCCCAGTTCAATCTGGGCGAGATGACCGTCACGCGCTGCGCCGTGGTGATCGAGGATGGCGAAACCGGTGGGACCGCCGGCGTCGCCTATGTACAGGGCCGTGGCACCCGCCACGCCGAGCAGGCCGCCGTGCTGGACGCCCTGCTCCAGTTGCCGGCCTGGCACCAGCGCGTGACGGACCTCGTCCTGGCCCCGCTGGCGCAGGCCTTTGCCGACCGCGCAGCGCAGCAGGCCGCCACCGCCGCGCAGACGCGCGTCGAATTCTTCACGATGGCACGCGGAGAGGACTGACATGCCCACCACGCAATCGAATCTGCCGAACTTCGGCACCCCGGCCGCCTCGCTGCTGCCCGGTTTCGACAATCCGGTCGATGACGCCCAGCAGGTGTTCCGCGCCACGCTGGAAGCCTTCGCCCATCCGGGCCGGCTCGCGTCGCTGCCGGCCACCAGCGGCGTGCCCGAGGGCCTCTCGCCCGCGCTGGCCGCGCTGCTGCTGACGCTGGCCGACCCCGACACGCCGGTCTGGCTGCCCGCTGACGTCTCCGCCCCGGCGCGCGCCTTCCTGCGCTTCCACTGCGGCTGCCCGCTGGTCGATCAGCTCGACGCCGCCACCTTCGTCTGCGTGCCGGCCGGCCATGCGATGCCCGCCCTCGCCGACTGCGCCCAGGGCCAGCCGGCCTACCCGGACCGCTCGGCCACGCTGATCGTCGAAGTGGCCTCGCTGACCGAAGGCGACACGCTCACGCTGCGCGGCCCCGGCATCGAGACCACGCAGGCGCTGACCGTCACCGGCCTGCCCGCCGACTTCCAGGCCAGCTGGGCCGCGAACAACGCCGGCTTCCCGCTCGGCGTCGACCTGCTGCTGGCCAGCGGCGACCAATTCTGCGCACTGACGCGCACCACGCACCTGACGCACGGGGAGAACTGACATGTACGTAGCCGTGAAGGGAGGCGAACGCGCCATCCTGAACTCGTACCAGATGCTCGACACCTATCGCCGTGGCGATACGTCGGTGCCCGAACTCACGCTCGCCCAGATCCGCGAGCAGATGCCGCTGGCCGTGGCCCGCGTGATGGCCGAAGGCTCGCTCTACGACCCGCACCTCGCCGCCCTCGCCCTCAAGCAGGCCGCCGGCGACCAGATCGAGGCGATCTTCCTGCTGCGCGCCTATCGCACCACGCTGGCGCGCTTCGGCTACACCCAGCCGCTCGATACCGGCACCATGCGCCTGCAACGCCGCATTTCGTCGACGTTCAAGGACGTGCCGGGCGGCCAGGTACTCGGCCCGACCTACGACTACACCCAGCGCCTGCTCGACTTCTCGCTCGAAGCCGGCCGCGACCCGGAACCGCTGCCGCCGTCCGCCCAGCCGCTGGCCGCCGGCATGCCGCGCGTGACGGGCCTGCTGGAAGCCGATGAACTGGTCGAAGCCGACGCCATCCCGCCCGGCGACCCCGCCCCGCCGGACCTGACGCGCGAGCCGCTGACCTTCCCGGCCGACCGCGCCGCCCGCCTGCAGAACCTGGCGCGCGGTGACGAGGGCTTCCTGCTGTCGATGGGTTACTCGACCCAGCGCGGCTACGGCAACTCGCACCCGTTCGCGGCCGAGATCCGCTACGGCACGGCCGAGGTGGAACTGTTCGTCGAGGAACTGGGCTTCGCCGTGACGATCGGCGAGGTCGAGCTGACCGAGTGCCAGATGGTCAGCCAGTTCAGCGGCAACGCCGACGAGGCGCCCCGCTTCACGCGCGGCTACGGGCTGGTGTTCGGCTACAACGAGCGCAAGGCCATGTCGATGGCGCTGGCGGACCGCGCGATGCGCGCGGCGGAGCTGGGCGAAGCTGCCGACGCCCCGGCCAACGACATCGAATTCATGCTCTATCACAGCGACAACGTGGAGGCCTCGGGCTTCGTCCAGCATTTGAAGCTGCCCCACTACGTCGACTTCCAGGCCAACCTGGAACTGCTGCGCCGCCTGCGTGCCGAGCAGGAAGCCGCTGCGCCCAACGCCGCCGCCCCGGCCGCGCCGCATGCCGCCGCGCAAGCCGCCACCCAAGAGGAAACGCTGGCATGACACAGACCATCGCCCATCCGGCCACCGTCGCCCGCGACGATCATTACAACTTCGGCTACCTCGACGAATCCACCAAGCGCATGCTGCGCCGCGCGCTGCTCAAGGCCGTGGCGATTCCGGGCTACCAGGTGCCGTTCGGCAGCCGCGAGATGCCGCTGCCCTATGGCTGGGGCACCGGCGGCATCCAGGTGACGGCCGCCATCATCGGCAAGCAGGACGTGCTGAAGGTGATCGACCAGGGTTCCGACGACACGACGAACGCCATCAACATCCGCCGCTTCTTCGGCCGCGTGACCGGCGTGCAGACGACGGAGCGCACCGCCGAGGCGTCGATCATCCAGACCCGTCACCGCATTCCGGAAACGGCACTGCGCGCAGGCCAGACCATGGTCTACCAGGTGCCCATTCCCGAGCCGCTGCGCTGGCTGGAGCCGAGCGAGACCGAGACGCGCACCATGCACGCGCTGTCCGAGTACGGCGCCATGCACGTGAAGCTTTACGAGGATATTGCCCACCACGGGCATATCGCCACGACCTACGACTATCCCGTGATCGTCAACCAGCGGTACATGATGCGTCCGTCGCCCATTCCGAAGTTCGACAACCCCAAGCTCGACCGCAGCCCCGCGCTGATGCTGTTCGGCGCTGGCCGCGAGAAGCGCGTCTACGCCGTGCCACCGTACACCTCGGTCCGGAGCCTCGATTTCAAGGATCACCCGTTCACGGTGGAGAAGTGGTCGAGCTGCTGCGCCCAGTGCGGCGCCACGGACAGCTACCTCGACGAAATCATTACCGACGACGCCGGCACCCGCATGTTCGTCTGCTCCGACACCGAGTACTGCGCCGACCGCCAGGCCGCGCAGGCCGTGGAAGCCGCGGGAGTGTGCCAATGACCGCCACGCCGCTTCTTTCCGTCCGCCACCTCACGCGCACCTGGGACGGCCTGCACGGCTGCCACGACGTCAGCTTCGACCTCTATCCGGGCGAAGTGCTCTGCGTGGTCGGCGAATCCGGCTCGGGCAAGAGCACGCTGCTGCAGGCCCTGTCGATGCAGGCGCCGCCGCAGCGCGGCAGCGTCAGCTATGACATGCGCGAATCGGGCCTGACCGACCTCGCCACGCTCTCCAGCGCCCGTATGCGGCTGCTGGCGCGCACCGACTGGGGCTTCGTGCGCCAGCATGCCCGCGACGGCCTGCGCATGCAGGTCAGCGCCGGTGCCAACATCGCCGAGCGCCTGATGGCCGTGGGCGAGCGCCACTACGGCAACCTGCGCGAAGTGGCCGGCGCCTGGCTCGAGAAGATGGAAATCGATCTGGCCCGGCTGGACGACGTGCCCGGCACGTTCTCGGGCGGCATGCAGCAGCGCCTGCAGATCGCGCGGAACCTCGTCACCCATCCGCGCCTGGTCTTCATGGACGAGCCGACCGCCTCGCTCGACGTCTCCGTACAGGCCCGCCTGCTCGACCTGCTGCGCCGCCTGGTGACCGATCTCGGCCTCGCCGCCGTGCTGGTCACCCACGACCTGGCCGTCGCCCGCCTGCTGGCCCACCGCACGCTGGTCATGCAGGGCGGCCGCGTGGTCGAACAGGGCCTGACCGACCAGATCCTCGACGACCCCCAGCACCCCTACACCCAGCTGCTGGTCTCCTCCATCCTGCAAGGCTGACGACGATGTCCACCGACAACCTCCACACCCCTGCCGAGCGACTGATCGAGGTACGCGGCCTTGGGAAGATGTTCACGCTGCACAACCAGGGCGGCATCCGCCTGCCCGTGCTGCGCGCGATCGACTTCGACGCCGCGCGCGGCGAATGCCTCGTGCTGTCCGGCCACTCCGGTACCGGCAAGAGCACGCTGCTGCGCTGCCTCTACGGCAACTATCTGGCCACCGAAGGCACCATCCGCCTGCGTGATACCAGCGCCGAAGGCGCGCCGTGGGTCGAGCTGACGCAGGCCCCGGAGCAACGCATCCTGCACCTGCGCCGCCATGTGATCGGCTACGTCAGCCAGTTCCTACGCGCCATTCCGCGCGTCTCTGCGCTCGACGTAGTGGCGGAGCCGCTCGAACAGCGTGGCACCTCGCACGAGGCAGCCCGCGCCCGCGCCGCCGTGCTCCTCGAACGGCTGAACCTGCCGCGCCGCCTCTGGGACCTGCCGCCGGCCACCTTCTCGGGCGGCGAGCAGCAGCGCGTGAACATCGCGCGCGGGCTGATCGGCGGCCATCCGATCCTGCTGCTGGACGAGCCCACCGCCTCGCTCGACGCCGACAACCGCGCCGTGGTGATCGGCCTGATCCGCGAAGCCCAGGCCGAAGGCCGCGCGCTGATCGGCATCTTCCACGACGAAGCCGTGCGCGACGCCGTGGCCACTCGCCTGCTGCCGCTGCAACCCGCTACCGCCATCGCCTGACGGACGACCGCCCCCATGACCACCACCTACCTGACCCACGCCACGCTGGTCCTGCCGGACCGCGTGCTGCAAGACAGCGCCCTGCTGATCGAGGATGGCCGCATCGCCGCCATCGAACCCGCGCCGGCTGCCGTGCCGGCCCACGCCACCGTGATCGACCTGCGCGGCCACGCGGTCATGCCGGGCCTGATCGATGTGCACTGCGACGCCATCGAGAAGGAAGCCGAGCCGCGCGCCAATGTGCTGTTCCCGCTGGACTTCGCCGTTGCGCAGGTGGACCGCCGCAACGCCGCCGCCGGCATCACCACGCCGTACCACGCGCTCTCGTTCGCCAGCAACCAGTTCGGCGTGCGCAACAACGAGACGGCCGCCACGCTGGTGCGCACCGTGGCCGCGTACCGTGCGAGTAGCCTGGTCGACAACCGCATCCACTGCCGCTACGAGGTGACCGACGCCGCCGCCGTGCCCGTGCTCGAAATGCTGATGGCCGAAGGCGTGGTGGACCTGCTCTCCGTGATGGATCACTCCCCGGGCCAGGGCCAGTTCAAGACGCTGGACGCCTATCTCTCGTACATGATGGGCAACCACGGCATGAGCCGCGAGGAAGCCGCCGACGCCGCCGCCAAGAAGACGGCCGAACTGGACGGCGCGCACGAGCGCGTGAACCGGCTGGTGGCCCGGGCGCACGAGCTGGGCATTCCCACGGCCAGCCACGACGACGACAGCCCCCAGCGCATTGCCGCGATGCAGGCACTCGGCGTGCGGATGAGCGAGTTCCCGATCAACCTGGAAACCGCCCGCGCGGCGAACACGCATGCGCTGCCGACCATCCTCGGCGCCCCCAACGTGCTGCGCGGCAAGAGCCAGAGCGGGTCGATGCGCGCCATCGACGCCATCCAAGCCGGGGTGGGCAACATCCTCTGCTCGGACTACCAGCCGTCCACGCTGATCGCCTCGGCCTACGCCGCGGCGCGGCAGGCCGATCTGCCGCTCAACGAGGCGCTGGCGCTGGTCACCGCCAACCCCGCCGACGCCTGCCTGCTCGACGACCGGGGCCGCCTGGTGCCGGGCCTGCGCGCGGACCTGATCGCCGTGGCTACCGTGGCCGGGCAGCCGATGGTCACGCACACGTGGTCGGCGGGCCGGCTGGTGTTCTCGGCCGGCTACCCGGCTGGCGCGGTGCAGCATGCCGTGCCGCGCGAAGCCATGCGCGAGGTCGCCTGATGGGGACCGGACTTCCCGCCGGGTTAGCCGCCGGACTGGCGCAGGTGGTAGGGGTCAGCCGCAGCCCCGTGCACGGCTTCAGCAAGCCGCGCGAGACGTCCATCCGGCTGCTGCCCGGAATCGGCGTGGAAGGCGACGCCCATGCCGGCACCACGGTCAAGCATCGCTCGCGCGTGGCCGTGGACCCGACCCAGCCGAACCTGCGTCAGGTCCACCTGATCCACGCCGAGCTACACGCGGCGCTGGCGGCGGCCGGGTTCGACATCGGTTATGGGGAACTTGGCGAGAACATCACCACGGCCGGCATCGACCTGCTCGGGCTGCCGGTCGGCACTCGCCTGCGGATTGGCGATGCGCAGATCGAGATCACCGGGCTGCGCAACCCGTGTGCGCAGATCGAGCACTTCCGTGAAGGGCTGCTGAGTCAGGTGGTGTATAAGGACGCGCACGGCGAGATCGTGCGCAAGGCTGGCGTGATGGGCGTGGTGGTGGCGGGCGGCGTGGTGCGGCCCGGTCAGGGTATCGAGACCACCCTGCCGCCGCTGCCGCACAGGCGGCTGGAGCGAGTCTGACAAGTACGAGACCCGGCACGTGCCGGGCATTCTCTCACTATAGATTGCCGGAGCCGGCGCGCTCCTCAGGACTTGTCCCGATCCCCTCCCGCTCGCGTTCCGGCGGCCGTCCTCTATATATATAAGGGAGGCGGGCCGCCATGCATGACGGCCGGATCGCACCGAGGAGCCAGCATGCCGTTCAAACCCACACTGCCAGCCATGCTGGCTGTTTTTTTGTGCGCGGCGTGCACGCCGCCGATGCTGGCCGACCGCTCGGCGCCCATGCAGGGCCCCACCGCCCCCAAGCCCTACCCACCGCCGCCTGAAAGCCGCGCCACGCCCATCGCGGCGCGCGTGATCAACCTGTCTGGCAGTTGCAAGCGCACCGAGGAGGATGGCTTCCGCGAAGACGCGTTGGTCAAGGTCACGGGCAATGCCGTGCAGACGCTGAAATGGAAGCTCTGGGTGTCCCGGAAGGGTTCGTGCACGTTCGATCTGGAGGATTTCAAGCAGGTACAGCAGACGCCACACATAGAACTGCATGCAATTGACGGCAGCGGCTGCAAGCTGATGGTGTGGCAGGACCCGCGCCGGGTGACGCTGGCCCATGCCCGCTGCGAGAAGCACTGCACGCCGGGTATCTACGAGCAGGCGTGGCCGGTGCTGTTCGACCCGAAAAGCGGCGCTTGCGCGGAGATCCGGTAAATCTGACCGGCGCCGCCCCTCGGGTGATCGGAGGAAGTTACTGCTGGGTGGCGAACTGGATGCGGTGCAGGCCCGCGTAGAGCCCGTTGGCGGCGAGCAGTTCGGCATGGCTGCCATGCTCGGCCACGCGGCCCTGCTCCAGCACGACGATGCGGTCGGCGTTCTCGATCGTGGACAGCCGGTGGGCGATCACGAGCGTGGTCCGCCCCACCATCAGCGACTCCAGCGCCGCCTGCACCTGCCGCTCCGATTCCGAATCGAGCGCGGAAGTCGCCTCGTCCAGGATCAGGATCGGCGCGTCCTTGTAGATCGCGCGCGCAATGGCCAGCCGCTGGCGCTGGCCGCCGGACAGCTTCATGCCGTTGTCGCCAATATTGGTTTCCAGCCCCTCCGGCAGCCCCTTGACCGTATCGGTCAGGTAGGCCGCTGCAAGTGCACGCTCCACGCGTGCCATATCGATCGCTTCTCGCGGATGCACGCCGTAGGCCACATTGGCCGCCACGGTGTCGTTGAACAGCACGACATCCTGGCTCACGAACGCGATCTGGCGGCGGAGGTCGGTCAGCGCGAACTGGGCGATGGGCTGGCCATCGAGCAGGATCCGGCCGTCGGTCGGATCGAAGAAGCGGGGTACGAGGTTGACCAGCGTGGTCTTGCCGCTGCCGGACGGACCGACCAGCGCCACCACCTCGCCCGGGGCCACCCGGAAATTGACATGCTGGAGCGCCGGCCGGCCGGCGTCGCCATAGCGGAAACCGACGTCCTCGAACACCAGATCGCCCTTGGCACGTTCCAGCCGCAGGCCTTCGGTCTGCGGCTCGATCGGCTCGTCGATGAGCCGGAAGATCATCTCGGCGGCGGTCAGCCCGCGTTGCAGCGGCTGGTTCAGGTCGGTCAGGTGCTTGAGCGGCGAAATCAGCAGCAGCATCGCCATGACGAAGCCGGTGAAGCCGCCGACCGTAGTCTGGTTGCCCTGGGCCTGGATCATCGCGATGGTCAGGATCACGGACAGCGCCAGCGACGCCAGGAACGCGGTGACCGGCTGGTTCAGCCCGCCCGCCACGGCCATGCGCATCGAATAGCCGCGCAGGCGCTCGGCCATGGCCTCGAAGCGCGACTGCTCGTAGGTCTCCCCGCCATGCAGCTTGACCACCTTGTAGCCGCCGGCGGCTTCCTCGACCACGTACGCGGCCTCGTTGGTCAGCGTCTGGTGGTCACGGTTCAGCCGGCGCAGGCGCCGGTTCACCTTCGACATGACGAAGCCGATCACGGGCAGCAGCACCGCCACCACCAGCGTGAGCCGCCAGTTGGTATAGAACAGGTAGATCAGCAGCGCCAGCACGGTCAGCGAGTCACGCACCAGCGTGATCAACACCCCGGTCAGGATCTGCATCACCTGGTTGACCTCGAAGATCACGGCATTGATCAGCGACGCGGCGGTGTTGCGGTGGAAGAACAGCGCGGGCGCCTGCAGCATCCGGCCGAACATCTGCATGCGCATCTTGAACAGCACGCGGTTCGAGATCTGGGCCAGCAGGTAGCCGGACGCGAACTGCGCCACGCCACGGACCAGCGCCACGCCGGTCAGCAGCGCGGGCACATGCCAGAGCTTGCCGGCGTAGTCGCCGCCAAACCCCTTGTCGAGCAGGTCGTTGACAACCTTGGGGATAATCCCCTCGCTGGCGGCCACCAGCGCCATGGCGAGGATGGCCAGCGCGAACACGCGCATCTCGGGCTTCAGGTAAGCCCAGACCCGCTTGAGGGTGTCGGCTTCCTGGGGCGTTTGTTTATTGTTTTCGTTCACGATGACTCCGCCCCGCTCGCACGGGGGGTTGTGCCTGCCAAGACTGCGACAACCGCTAGAATGGCGTTCCAAAAGGGGAACCTTGCAAGCATCTCTATGAAAATCTCTGTCGTACTGATTACGAAAAACGAGGCACACAATATCCGGGAGTGCCTCGAAAGCGTCTCCTGGTGCGACCGCGCGATTATAGTGGATTCGGGCAGCACGGACGGCACCGTGGAGGCCGCCCGCGCCATGGGTGCAGAGGTCTACGAGACCGCCACGTGGCCCGGTTTCGGCCCCCAGAAAAACCTTGCCCTCTCCAAGGCCCAGAGTGAGTGGGTCCTGTCCATCGACGCCGACGAGCGTGTCACGCCCGCGCTGCGCGACGAGATCCTGGCCGCCATCAGCTCCGGCCAGGCCGATGCCTACGACATGCCCCGGCTCTCGCGGTTCTGCGGCCGGTTTATCCGCCACGGCGGCTGGTATCCGGACCGCCTCACCCGCCTGTTCCGGCTGGGCAAGGCCCGCTTCACCGATGACCTCGTCCACGAGAACGTGGTCACCGATGCCCCGGTGGCGCACCTGCGCTCACCGCTGCTGCACTACACCTACGACGACTTCTCGCAGGTGCTGCGCAAGATCGATCAATATTCAACGCTCGGCGCCAAACAGGCCTTCGCACGCGGCAAGACCGCCTCGCCGGCCAGCGCCCTGCTGCATGGCAGCTGGGCCTTCCTGCGGACCTACCTGTTCCGGTGCGGCTTCCTCGACGGCCCGCAGGGGCTCGGCGTGGCGCTGATGAACGGGCAGGCCAGTTACTACAAGTACGTCAAGCTGTGGCTGCTGCACCGGCAGGCAACGGAGACACCCCCGCCATCAACCGATTTGCCACCACGCTGAACTCCCGCGCGGTGGGCCCGAAGCCCATCTGCTCGATATGGACCGCCGCGTGTGCCAGCAGCGCGGCACGCAGCGAGGCATCTCGCAGGCCGCGCCCGATTGCATCCGCCAGCGCCGGCGCATCGCCGACGGGCACCAGCAGTCCCGCCCGGCCCTCGTCGAGAATCTCGCGCGGCCCGGTCGGGCAGTCGGTACTGACCACGACCTGACCCACCGCCAGCGCCTCCAGCAGGACGTTCGGCAGCCCTTCCATCTTCGAACTGAACGCCATCAGGCGCGCGCGCCGGATCCAGGCGTACGGATTCGACTGGAAACCCTGGAACGTGACGCGGTCGGCAATGCCGAGCGACCCGGCCAGCGCCTCAAGCTGCGGGCGGGAGGCGCCATCGCCGACGATGACCAGCCGGTCCTCGATGCCATCCGCCACCAGCCGCGCGTAGGCGTGCAGCAGCGTGGTGAAGTCCTTCTGGCTTTCCTCAAGCCGCCCCACCGACACCACGAACGGCCCGGCCGGCGCATCGACCGGCGCCTGGGCCTTCTCGCGGATACTGTCCAGATCGATCGGGTTGTAGAGCCGCACGAAGCGGTCCGCAGCCTCGGGAATCAGCGCCTGCGCATCGCGCAGCATGCTGTCGTTGAGCACGACCACGGCGTCGTAGTGCTCGCGGCACTGGCGCCGCAGCTTGCGGAGCTTGCGGCCATGCCCGCGTGCAAGGTGGGCCACGCTGAAATGCTGGTAGCCCATCATCGGCACGGGCAGCTTGCCCGTCAGCCGTGACACGGACATGTCGTAGTCCACCACCAGGTCATAGCCCTGCAGAATCTTGCGGAAGCGCCGATTCATCAGCGGCTTGCGCACCGGTGGCAGTAGCAGTTCCTCGTAGATCTTGCCGAGCGGCCCGAGCTTGCGCTTCTTCTTGAGCTGCCGGCAGTGCGACAGCCAGGCCTCGGGCGCCAGAACGTGGACCTTCACGTCCTTCGGCAATCTCTCAAGAAAATGCGAGGCCAGCTCGTCCGACGGATAGGTGATCGTCAGCCCGATCTCGAACTGGCCGCGGTCCAGCGAGTTCAGCAGCGAGACCAGCGCGGTCTCGATACCCCCATGCAGCAGATGGGTGACGTGGAACAGGATGCGCCGCTTGCCGCCCTGCGTCATCGATCGCACCGCCGCCTCAGCCATAGATCATCCGGACGCTGTCGCCCAGCGCATTGCGGAAGGTGGTCAGGGCGTCGTCCGACGGGGTGACCTGCCATTGGTCGCCCAACGTGGCCTCGCACTGCGCGGTCTTGTTGACGTAGCGGATACGCACCGGCACGCCCGGCGTACGCGCCGTGTTGGCGAGGTACGGCGTCAGCAGTTCGCGCAGCCGCTCGGTGGAGGCGTTGCCGTTGAAGCCCAGGCAGACCGCGTCGGCATACTTGGCGCGCGCGGCCACGAGGTCCATCACCGACTCGGCCGTGAACCGCACGCCGCCGGTGAAGGTATCGTGACGGGCATTGCCCTGCGCGATCAGCAGTTCATCCTCGCGGAACATGTGCCGGTTCGCGTCGAACAGTTCGTTGAACACGGTCATCTCGATCTGGCCCGTGCCGTCGTCGAGCAGCACGATCAGCATCTTGCCGCGCTGGGTCATCTGCGTGCGGATGCCGGTGATGACACCCGCCACGATCTTGCCCCGCACGTCGCGGCCATAGCCGCCGCCGTTGCCCTGTACTTCCTTTTCGAGCCCGGCCAGCGTGCCCTTGACGAAGCGGCGTACCTCGTCGCGCCACGCATCGAACAGATGGCCGGAGAAATAGTAGCCGAGCGCCTGCTTTTCCTCCTGCAGCGTGCGCTTGGCCGTCCAGCGCGGCTCGTCGAGCAGCTCCGGGCGGTGGGCATCGCCGGCGTCGCCCATCAGGTCGAACAGCGACACCTGGTTGGCCGACTCCGCCTTCTGCTCGGCCGCCTCCATGGCGATGGACACCGAGGCCAGCAACTGGGCACGGTTGTCATTAAGGCTGTCGAACGCGCCGGCGCGGATCAGCGCCTCGATCGTGCGGCGATTGACCTGCCGGCGGTCCACGCGCTCGCAGAAATCGAACAGGTCCGCGAACGGCTTTTCCTCGCGGGCACGCAAGATGTCCTCGATGGCGCCCTGCCCCGAGCCCTTGATGCCGCCCAGCCCATAGCGGATGGTCTTGGCATCGGTCGGGGCGAAGCGGTATTCGCTGGCGTTGACATCGGGCGGCAGCACGGCGATGCCGTTCAGTCGGCAATCCTCGTAGAGGATCTTGACCTTGTCCGTATCGTCCATGGCCAGCGACATATTGGCCGCCATGAATTCGGCCGGATGGTGCGCCTTGAGCCACGCCGTGTAGTACGCCAGCAGCGCGTAGGCGGCCGCGTGCGACTTGTTGAAGCCGTAGCCCGCGAACTTCTCCATCAGGTCGAAGATGTCGTCGGCCTGCTGTGACGACAGCCCGTTCTTGTCAGCACCCTCGCGGAACAGCTCGCGGTGCTTGGCCATCTCCTCGGCCTTCTTCTTGCCCATGGCGCGGCGCAGCAAGTCGGCGCCACCGAGCGAGTAGCCGCCGATGATCTGCGCCATCTGCATCACCTGCTCCTGGTAGACCATGATGCCGTAGGTCTCCTTGAGCACCGGTTCCACGCGCGGATCGGGGTACTCGACCTTCTCGCGGCCGTGCTTACGGGCGCAGAAGCTCGGGATCAGGTCCATCGGACCCGGGCGATACAGGGCCACGAGGGCGATGATGTCCTCGAAGCGGTCAGGCTTGGCGTCCTTCAGCATGCCCTGCATGCCCCGGCTTTCCAGCTGGAACACCGCCACCGTGTTGGCGGTCTTCAGGATGTCGAACGCGGGGCCATCGGCCAGCGGGATCTGGCTGCAGTTCCAGTCGGCCTTGCTCGGATCCAGCCGGCGGATGTAGCGCTCGGCCCAGTCGAGGATGGTCAGCGTGGTCAGGCCCAAGAAGTCGAACTTGACCAGGCCGGCGGCTTCCACGTCGTCCTTGTCGTACTGGCTCACCACGCCGCTCATGCCGTCGTTCTGGCCACCCTGGGTGTAGAGTGGGCAGAAATCGGTGAGCCGGCCCGGCGCGATCAGCACGCCGCCGGCGTGCATGCCCACGTTCCGGGTCATGCCTTCCACACGCTGCGCCAGCTCCAGCAACTGGCGCACCTCTTCCTCGTTGTTCTCGCGCTCGGCCAGGACCGGCTCTTCCTTCTTGGCTTCCTCGATCGTGACGAGCTTGCCCGGCTTGAACGGAATCAGCTTGGCCACGCCGTCGACAAAGCCATAGCCGAGGTCCAGCACGCGGCCCACGTCGCGCACAGCCGCCTTGGCGGCCATGGTGCCGAACGTGGCGATCTGCGACACGGCGTCCTTGCCGTACTTCTCCTTCACGTACGTGATCACGCGGTCACGGCCGTGCTGGCAGAAGTCGATGTCGAAGTCGGGCATCGAGACCCGTTCGGGATTCAGGAAACGCTCGAACAGCAGCGCGTACTTGAGCGGGTCCAGGTCGGTAATGCCCAGCGCGTATGCCACCAGCGAGCCAGCGCCCGAGCCCCGGCCCGGCCCCACCGGCACGCCGTTGTTCTTGGCCCAGTTGATGAAGTCCGCCACGATCAGGAAGTAGCCCGGGAAGCCCATCTTGATGATGGTACCGGTCTCGAACTCCAGCCGCGCGTAGTACTCGGGCCGCTGCGCCTCGCGCGTGGCTTCGTCCGGGAACAGCACGGCCAGACGCTTCTCGAGGCCCTCGCGCGCCATGTGGATCAGGTAGTCGTCGAGCGACATGCCGTCCGGCGTGGGGAACAGCGGCAGGCGCGGCTTCCCCAGTTCCAGCGTCAGGTTGCAGCGCCGCGCGATCTCGACGGCATTCTGCAACGCGGAAGGAATGTCCGCGAACAACGCGCACATCTCGTCCTGCGTCTTGAAATACTGGTCGGTCGTGAACTTGCGCGTGCGGCGCGGATTGGCCAGCAGTTCGCCCTCGGCGATGCAGACGCGGGCCTCATGCGCGGTGAAGTCGTCCGGCGTCATGAACTGCACCGGGTGCGTGGCCACCACCGGCAGCTGCATTGCGGCGGCCAGTTGCACGGCCTGCTGGACGTAGGCATCGGTGCCGGGGTGCCCGGCCCGTTGCAGTTCGATATAGAACCGCTGCGGGAACACGCGCGCCCAGTGCTCGGCGGCCCGGCGGGCGCCGTCCTCGTTGCCATTGGCCAGCGCCTGGCCGATATCGCCGCCCATGGCGCCGGACAGCGCGATCATGCCGGTGGCCAGCGGCAGGCCTTCCTCGCCCGGTTCGTCGAACCAGCCCGGCTCGATCTCGGCGCGCCCCTTGTGCTGGTTGCCCAGCCACGCGCGCGACAGCAGCATGCACAGGTTCAGGTAGCCACGGCGGTCCTGCACCAGCAGCAGCATGCGCGCGGGCTTGTCGCGGTCATCGGCGTTGGTCAGCCAGACGTCTGCGCCCACTACCGGCTTCACGCCGTCTCCGCGCGCTTCCTTGTAGAAGCGGATCAGGCCGAAGGCGTTGGCGAGGTCGGTCAGGGCGAGCGCGCCCATGCCATCCTTGGCGGCGGCCTTGACGGCATCCTCCAGGCGGACGATGCCGTCCACGACGGAGTATTCGGAATGCAGGCGGAGGTGTACGAAGCGGGGTGCAGACATAGGGCGCCATTGTACCGGCTCCCCCCGCCTGAAAACTTGAGACTTTTCGGAAAATGAGGGGCTGGGACGACGCCTGGCCCGGTCCGGAGTGCCTGGAAACAGGGTGTCGGCCAGGCCCGCAAGCGGCTATAATTTCGCCTTTCCAATCAGGCAGTTATCGCGCGGCCCGCCGCGCGGTCCGGCAGCACCCATCCCATGCAGATCGTCAATATTTCCGCTTACAAATTCGTCACGCTGGACGACATCGAGACCCTGCGTCCGGAAATGCGCGCGCGCTGCGAGGCGGCCGACCTCAAGGGCACGATCCTGCTGGCGCCCGAGGGCATCAACATGTTCCTGGCCGGCCCGCGCGACGCCATCGACACCTTCATGGCCTGGCTCCGCGCCGACGCCCGCTTTGCGGACATCGCGCCCAAGGAGAGCCTGTCGGACAACCAGCCGTTCAAGCGGATGCTGGTGCGCGCCAAGAAGGAAATCATCACGATGAAGATGCCGCTGATCCGCCCCGAAGCGGGCCGGGCGCCGTCCGTGCGGCCCGTGGATCTCAAGCGCTGGCTCGACCAGGGCCACGACGACGCCGGCCGCCCCGTGGTGATGCTCGATACACGCAATGCGTTCGAGGTGGCCGTGGGCACCTTCGAGAACGCGGTGGAATACGACATTGCGAAATTCAGCGATTTCCCGCCCGCCATCGCCGCCCACAAGGCCGAGCTGGAGGGCAAGACGGTGGTGTCATTCTGCACAGGCGGCATCCGCTGCGAGAAGGCCGCCATCCACATGCAGGAAGTGGGGATGGCGCACATCTACCAGCTCGAAGGCGGCATCCTGAAGTACTTCGAGGAAGTGGGCGGTAGCCACTACAAGGGCGACTGCTTCGTGTTCGACTACCGAACCGCCCTGAACCCCAATCTCGAGCCGGCCGGCCCGGTGCAGTGCTTTGCCTGCCGCGCGGTGGTTACGCCTGAGGAACAGCAGCAGCCCAGCTATGCGGTGGGCAAGCAATGCCCGCATTGCGCGACGCAGGCCGGTCAGGCAGCCGCCTGACGCCTGCGTCCCGCCTGGTAATACGCCGAGTTCTTACGCGGCGAGCAGGTGATAGAGGTTGCGCAGCATGCCCGCGGTGGCGCCCCAGATGAAGCGGTGGCCGCCTTCCTCGCGCGGGTACGGCATCGAATAAAACTGACGTTCGCCGTCCGCCCAGCGCAGCAGCCGCCGCTCGTGGCGTGAGGGGTCCATCAGGAAGGCGAGCGGCACCTCGAAGATGTCCGCCACTTCGCCGGCATCGGCCTCGAGCGCGAAGCCGGTGCGCACCAGCCCCACAATGGGGCTGACGTGGTAGCCGGTGCCCGTGATGTAATCAGGGAGCGAGCCGAGCACCTCGATATAGTCCCGATCCAGCCCGATTTCTTCCTTCGTCTCACGCAGCGCCGTGGCGATGCGGTCCGCATCGTAGGTCTCCTGCCGGCCGCCCGGAAAGCTGATCTGGCCCGCGTGGGCGTTGAGGTTGGCGTTGCGTTCGGTCAGCAGCACGGTCAGGCCGTCGGCGCGGTCCACCAACGGCACCAGCACGGCGGCTTCGCGCAGGCCGCGGCTCCGGTCGTAGACGCGCGACTCATCGGTCAGCTCGGGTTCCCAGGCTGGCGGCGATAGCAGGCGGTGGCGGATAAAGTCCGGGCGCATCCGGGGCGCCGAGAGCGGCGCGCGTTGGGCGTCGGTGCCGATGACCGGCAAGGTTTCTGGGTCGAATTTGGGGCGCATGACACCATTGAGTATGACAGAAGCGCGCCATGTCGCGCTCCAGCACACATATAAGCAAAAAGGACACCCGAAGGTGTCCTTTCCGAATCCGATACGGCACCGGTTGCCCGGCGCCGGACGGCATCGCCTTACTCGGCGGCAGCAGCCTTCGCAGCCTTCGAGACCAGCTTTTCCTTGATACGTGCCGACTTGCCCGAACGCTCGCGCAGGTAGTACAGCTTTGCACGGCGCACGTCGCCACGACGCTTCACTTCGATGCCGGCGATCAGCGGCGAGTACAGCTGGAACGTACGTTCCACGCCTTCACCCGACGAGATCTTGCGCACGATGAAGGACGAGTTCAGGCCACGGTTACGCTTGGCGATCACGACGCCTTCGTAGGCCTGCACGCGCTTGCGGGTGCCTTCCACGACGTTCACGTTGACGATCACGGTGTCACCCGGGGCGAACGCGGGAATGGTCTTGTTCGCGGTCAGGCGCGCAATCTCTTCCTGCTCGATTTGCTCGATGATGTTCATCGTTTTTTCTCCATTACCATCATGCCAGCGTTGTATGCCCCAGGACTTGTCCCGGGCCCCGGCAGAGGATGGGGTTTTCATTTGGCGGGAGCGAACTCCCGCCCTGCTTTCGCCGTCCACTCCGACAGAAATTTCTCATCGGCCTTGGACAACAACCCTTGACCACGCGCCGCCTCGATCAAATCGGGACGCTTGCGCGCGGTGTTGGCCAGCGCCTGCTGGCGCCGCCATTTCTCGATCTCGGCATGATGGCCCCCGAGCAAGATATCGGGCACCCGCACACCTTCATATTCTTCCGGCCGCGTGTAGTGCGGACAATCGAGCAGGCCGTTGACGAAACTGTCCTGCACGGCCGACTGCGCATCGCCCAGCACGCCGGGCAGATGCCGCACTACCGCGTCGATCAGCGCCATGGCCGGCAGTTCACCGCCGGACAGCACGAAATCGCCGAGGCTGATTTCCTCGTCCACGCGACGCTCGATCAATCGCTGATCGATCGCCTCGTAGCGACCGCACAACAGCACCAGGCCAGGCCGCTGCGACAGCGACATCACCTTCTCATGCGTGAGCGGGGCGCCCTGCGGCGACATCAGCACCACATGCGGGACTGCCACACCGGCTTCCGCCTGCGCCGCGGCCGCCGCGTCGATCGCGTCGTCCAGCGGCTTGGCCAGCATCACCATGCCAGGACCACCGCCGTAAGGCCGGTCGTCGATGGTGCGGTAATTGTCGACCGTAAAGTCGCGCGGATTCCAGGTGCGCAGCGCGTAACGCTGCTGCTTGGCCGCCCGGCTGGTAATGCCCCAGTCGGTCAGCGCCCGAAACATCTCGGGAAACAGCGTGATTACATCGAACTGCATCCGCGGCCCCTTGGTCTGCTTCGGTACTTCAGTAGTCGAGCCCCCAGTCCACCACGATGCGCCGGGTGGTGGTATCCACCGTGCGCAGGAACGCGTCCACGAACGGCACCAGCCGCTCGCCGGGCTTGCCATCCGGCAGCGTGTAAGCCACCTGGAGGATCTGGTGGGCACCATTGTCGATCAGGCCGGATACCTCGCCCAGGGTTTCACCCTGTTCGTTGAGCACGGCGCAACCGATCAGGTCGACCCAGTAAAACTCATTCTCTTCCGGCGGCGGAAAATCCGCGCGCCGGATCCAGACGCGACGCCCTTTCAGGGCTTCGGCAACATTGCGTTCCGCTACGCCGGTGGCCTGGGCCACCACGGTGCCGCTATGCTCGCGCGACTGGGCAATCTTGACGCAGAGCGCCTCGTCCGGCTGTGCCGGCGCCACCACCACGCCGGCCTGCGGCGCACGAAGCAGCCACCAGCGGCGGGCGTGGAGCAATGCGGAGGCGTCGTCCGCGTGCGGCTGGACCTTGATCCAGCCACGGATGCCATAGGCGGCGCCCACATAGCCCACTTCGACGAGATCGTCGGGCAGGCTGTCGGTGAACAGCAGCGCTGCGGGCAGCTTGCGGGGCTTGGGCGGCTGGCCCGATACCTCGGCCTGCGCCGCGGTACCTTGCCGATTTAACGGCTTGCGGCCGGGGGCGTTGCCAGTCACTGAGACGATGCGTCCGATGCGTCAGGCACGCGCCACAACGGGCCGCGCGCCTTGGCGGCAATCAGGCAGCGGCCTTGGCGGCTTGCTTGACCAGACGGGCAACCGTCGGCGACAGCTGGGCGCCAACGCCTTGCCAGTACGTCAGGCGGTCTTGCACCAGGCGCAGGGTTTCTTCCTTGCCGGAGGCGAGCGGGTTGTAGAAACCAACGCGCTCGATGAAACGGCCATCGCGACGGTTGCGCGAGTCAGCGGCAACGATATTGAAGAAGGGGCGCTTCTTGCTGCCGCCGCGAGCCAGACGGATTACGACCATGGGGTTATTCCTCGAAAAAACGGGGGTGTGCGAACACGAAACGCAAGAGTATAGCCCAGTTCCCAATGCCAAACAAACACTTAGCGCGCAATTCGCGCCGGGCGCGGCCACCGGTGCGCCGTTGGCGCAACATGGCCTGCAGGCACCGTCGCGTAAACCGCGAATCCCGCGCAAACCCCGCCACCGGCGCGACGTTATAAAGCTGGCAAAAATGTCGAAACAATCGGTTACACGGGTAACGGGATTGGCATAGGCGGTCACACGGCGCCTGCGTACCATGAACCCATCTTCCTGACTCTTTCCCTGCTAAGGATCTTGGGATCTCGCATGCTTACCCGCCCCCACCTGCGTCTCCTGGTGGCTGGTACCTTGGCCCTCTCGGGCCTGATCGGCAGTATTGCCGCCAGCCACGCGCAAGTTGCCTTCTGGCACACCGCCCGGGCCGAACAGTCGGCGCGCGTCAACCGCGTTGCCGGCGGATGGGAAATGGCGAGCGTACGTGCCGAAAGCCGGGATCATGTGCGGGCACAGATCGAACGCATGGAGCAGCGGGCGCGCAATGACGACCGCCTGAGCGGGCGCCCGCCCGGTGCGCCGGGCCGCGACGAGGATCGTCCGGTACGGCAGACGTCCGACCGCAGCGTGAATGATAACCCGGGGCGCAGCAACGACATGCGTCCATCCGGCATGGGCCCGGGCTGGCAGGCGCGCAGCCGCGATGGCGGGCGCTGAGTCCCGCGCCTCTCCCCTTCTCCCCTTTCTCGAACGGCCGGAACTCCGGCCGTTTTGCTTGGTCTTTCAAGATGTGCGGGCCTCGTGCCCGCACAGGCTGCCGCCCGGTGCAGTCGGCGATTCCAGACGGGGTTCAACCCCGGCGCCCTCGCAGCGTGCCGTTGTTGCGCAGACGGCAATCGAACTGACCTGCCTCTGCCCGGCACCCACTGGTCCGGCTCCGGCCACTCCGGTCTTGTCCCGATATCCTCACCGGGCGCAGCCTCCACGTACAATGTGACGATTGTCAGCCTCCGTGCCTGCCACATCGCCTCCACAATGCCTACCACCGCAAGCCAAGCCCCTGCCCTCAGCGCCGATGCGCGCCGCCCGGCCCGGGGCAAGTCCAAGCTGATCACCGTCGCCCTGGCCTTCCTGTTCGGCAGCCTGGGAGCACATCGCTTCTATCTGAAGGGCTTCGGCGACAAGTTCGGCTGGGCACACCTGCTGGCCACGCTGGCGGGGGCGATCGGAATTGCGTCGCTGGTGACGGGCGCCGGGTCCACCGCGTTGAACTGGACGTTCGCGGTGGCGGGCGGCACCTCGGTGATTGCGGCATTCCTGACCGCCATCGTGTTCGGGCTACGCCCCGACGACCGCTGGGATGCGCGCTATAACGCACACGACACGCCCACGCGCTCCGGCTGGCCCGTGGTGATCCTGGTCATCCTGTCGCTCCTGATCGGCACCGGCCTGCTCATGGCCGGGCTCGCCATCAGCTTCCAGACGTTCTTCGAGTCGCAGGTGGAGGCGGCCAAGGCGCTTTCCCAATAGTCAGCGCGCACTTTCGCTGCAACCTGACAATGGGATGACATTGGTCAAACGCGCTTCTGCAAATCACCCATACTGGTAAGTCCGAGTACGCACGGAATGGAGCATGGCCCGCCATGGCGGGACGATGCAAAGGAGTGCCCGATGGAACATCCCACGTATGAAGAAGGACGCCTGGCTGCTATCGCAGTCAGGCTGGCCCTGTCGTCGGGCCTGCCGACGACCAGTGCGAAGGCCGCGCTGGAGCTGGCCTGCCGCATGATCGAGGATCAGCAGGCGGCGCCTCAGAACAGCGAACCCTGCCGGTCGTCGGTACCGCGCGGACGCCCGTTGGGCCGGGTCGGCCTGGGCGGGGGCCTGAAGCGCGACGTATCGAGTTCGAACCGGTTGTAACGGAACCCTAGCCGCTCGGCGGTCTTGTAGAACCGCTGACGCATCAGATCGGCCCAAATCCCCGTGCCGCGCATGCGCGAGGCGAAGTCGGCATCGTAATCCTTGCCGCCCCGCATCTCGCGCACGCGGTTCATGACCCGCTCGGCACGATCCGGGAAATGCGCTTCGAGCCACTCCTGGAACAGCGGACTCACCTCCCACGGCAGACGCAGCACGATGTAGTTGGCGTAGACCGCCCCGGCCTCCCGGGCGGCTTCCAGCACGCGCTCGAGGTCCGGTTCGGTGACGAACGGGATAATCGGCGCCACGCTCACCCCTACCGGAATCCCCGCATCGGTCAGTTCACGAATCGTGCGCAGCCGCCGCGCCGGCGTGGCTGCGCGCGGTTCCAGCGTGCGGGCGATGCCGGCGTCGAGTGTCGTGATCGTCACAGCCCCCACCGCGAGCCGCTTGGCGGCCATGGGCGCCAGCAGGTCGATATCCCGTTCGATCAGTGACGACTTCGTGATCAGCGCCACCGGGTGGTCGGTCTCGTGCAGTACCTCCAGCAGGCTGCGCGTGATGCGCTGCTCGCGCTCGATGGGCTGGTAGGCGTCGGTGTTCACGCCCAGCGCGATGGTCTCGCACCGATACGACGGCTTGGACAATTCTTCGCGCAGGCGCTCGGCCGCATTGGTCTTGGCATAAAGCTTCGTCTCGAAATCGAGCCCCGGTGACAGGTCCAGATAGGCGTGCGTCGGCCGGGCGAAGCAGTAGATGCAGCCGTGCTCGCAGCCCCGGTAAGGATTGAGCGAGACATCGAACGGGATGTCGGGCGAGGCGTTGCGCGACAGGATCGAGCGGGCCTGCTCGAGCGTGACCCGGGTGACGAGCTTGGGCGGCAGCGCGTCATCGGCGGGGGCCGGGTCGTCATCGGCCGGCGCCCAGCCGTCGTCGAACGCCTCGCGCTGGTCGCGCTCGAAGCGTCCCTGGAGGTTGCTGACGGCGCCGCGCCCCTTGCGGGCCACGGGCGGACGGCGGGCGCCCTCGCCCTCTCCGTCGCCGCCGAAGTCGTGTTCGTCACCCATCTTGCATCGAACGGCCTTACTCGCGCTCTTCCACCGAGATGGCCAATGTCTCCTTGATTTCTTCCATCACCACGTAGCTTTTAGATTGGGCTGCGCCCGGCAACTGCAACAGAATGTCGCCGAGCAGACGGCGGTACTCGCTGATCTCGCGAATCCGCGCCTTGATCAGGTAGTCGAAGTCGCCCGAGACGAGGTGACATTCCAGCACCTCGGGAATCCGCAGCACCTCGCGCCGGAACTGCTCGAACATATTGCCCGATTTGTTGCCCAGCGAAATCTCCACGAATACCAGCAGCGCACTGCCGAGCAGCCCCGGATTCAGCCGGGCGTAGTAGCCCATGATGACACCGTCGCGCTCCAGCCGCTTCACGCGCTCGATGCAGGGCGTGATGGTCAGCCCCACCCGCTCTGCCAGGTCTTTCATCGACACCCGCCCGTCGTCCTGGAGCACCGTGAGAATCTTCCGATCCAGCCGATCGAGGCCGCGCACCGGCTGACGTGTCGTTCTCATGACTTTTTCCTGTTTTTCTAATTTAATCGGTAACTAACACTGCTTTGAAGTCAATAGTATAGATACGAATCCTTCTATTCCATTCTTTCGCAGGTCCGGAGTCATCGAGATGCGTGTTCTAGTGCTTGGCAGTGGCGTTATTGGCGTGACCAGCGCGTGGTACCTGGCCCGTGCCGGTCATGAAGTGACCGTCGTGGATCGCGAGTCCGCGCCCGCGCTCGGCACCAGCTTTGCCAACGCCGGCCAGATCTCGCCGGGCTACGCGTCGCCGTGGGCCGCGCCGGGCGTGCCGCTCAAGGCCATCAAGTGGATGTTCCAGGAGCACGCGCCGCTGAGCATCAAGCCTGACGGCACGCTGTTCCAGCTCCAGTGGATGTGGCAGATGCTGCGCAATTGCACGCCGGCACGCTATGCCGTGAACAAGGAACGCATGGTGCGACTGGCCGAGTACAGCCGCGATTGCATCCGCACGCTGCGGGCCGAGACCGGTATTGCCTACGAAGGCCGCCAGCAAGGCACGCTCCAGGTGTTTCGCACGGACGCGCAGCTCGAAGCCGCCGCGCGCGACATCGCCGTGCTCGAGGAAGCGGGCGTGCCCTATCAATTGCTTTCGCGCGAGGAACTCGGCGCGAGCGAACCGGCGCTGGCCGCCGCAGGCCACAAGCTGGCCGGCGGCCTGCGCCTGCCGAACGATGAAACCGGGGATTGCCAGCTGTTTACCCAACGGCTGGCAGCCATGGCCGAATCGCTCGGCGTGCAGTTCCTCTACAACCGCTCGATCGACGGCCTGATGACCCAGGGCGATGCCGTGACCGGTGCCGTGGTTGGCGGCCAGCCGATGTATGCCGAGGCCGTGGTGGTGGCGCTCGGGAGCTGGTCCACGCCGTTCGTCCGCAATGTGCTGCCGGGGCTGTCGAACCTGCCGGTGTACCCGCTCAAGGGCTTCTCGATCACGGTGCCGATGACCGATGCCGCGCGCAGCCCGGTATCCACGGTGCTCGACGAGACCTACAAGGTGGCGATCACGCGCTTCGACGACCGCATCCGCGTGGGCGGCATGGCGCAGATCGTCGGCTACGACCGTTCGCTCGATCCGGCCAAGCGCCGCACGCTCGAACACGTGGTGACGGACCTGTTCCCCGGCGCCGGCGATGTCAGCCGCGCCACGTTCTGGACTGGCCTGCGTCCGATGACGCCGGACGGCACGCCCGTGGTCGGCCCCGCCGGGATTCGCGGCCTGTGGCTCAACACCGGCCACGGCACGCTCGGCTGGACCATGGCCTGCGGCTCGGGCAAGCTGCTGTCCGACCTGGTCTCGGGCACGCAGCCAGCGATTCGCGCCGACGACCTGTCGGTGGACCGCTACCGCCAGCCCGCGCGCACGCACGGCGTGCCGCGTCCGGTGCCGGCCTGATCGTTCCTGATCTCGGACTTCGACGAAAAAAAGGCGACCTTCGGGTCGCCTTTTTTCATCCCCAACGCAAGTTGCGCGTCAGAACTGGTCCACCGACATCGCCTTGACCGGCTCGGCGCCGGCCACGATGGCGTCGCGCAGCGACGACGCCTGCGACAGGATGTGCTCGCCGAAGAAATGCGCCGTGGCGATCTTGGCCTCGTAGAACGCCGGGTCTTCGCTACGCTTGGCATCCGCCACCAGCATCGCGCGGCCCAGTTGCCAGCCCGAGAACACGATGCCGCACAGCTTCAGGTACGGCACGCTGCCCGCGAACACCGCGTTCGGATCGCCCTTGGCGTTCTCCACGACGAAGCGCACCACGGCCTCGAGCGCCTCGCGACCCCGCTTCAACTGGCCCTGCACCGCCTGGAACGAGGCGCAGCTGTGCTGGCCGAGCGCGGCCTCGGTCTCGGCGATCTTCGCGCAGATCGCGCGCGCCACGGCACCGCCATCGCGCACGGTCTTGCGGCCGACGAGGTCATTGGCCTGGATGGCCGTGGTGCCCTCGTAGATCGGCAGGATCCGCGCGTCGCGGTAGTACTGGGCCGCGCCGGTTTCCTCGATGAAGCCCATGCCGCCGTGCACCTGCACGCCGAGGCTGGTCACGTCGATCGACAGCTCGGTGCTCCAGCCCTTGATCACGGGCACCATGAACTCGTAGAACGCCTGGTTTTCGCGGCGCGTCGCCTCGTCCGGATGCTGGTGGGCGGCATCGCTGGCCGCGGCGGCCACGTAGGCCACGGCACGTGCGCCTTCGATCAGTGCGCGCATAGTCATCAGCATGCGCTTGACGTCGGGGTGATGGATGATCGTCACGGCCTCGCGCGCCGAGCCATCGACCGGCCGGCTCTGCACGCGCTCCCGCGCATAGGCCACGGCGTGCTGGTAGGCGCGCTCGGACACCGCGATGCCCTGCATGCCCACCGCGAAGCGCGCCGCATTCATCATGATGAACATGTATTCGAGGCCGCGATTCTCCTCGCCCACCAGCGTGCCGACGGCGCCGCCGTGATCGCCGAACTGGAGCACCGCCGTCGGGCTGGCCTTGATGCCGAGCTTGTGCTCGATCGACACGCAGTGCACGTCGTTGCGCGCACCGGTCGTGCCGTCCGGGTTGACCAGGAACTTCGGCACGACGAACAGCGAGATGCCCTTGACGCCCTCGGGCGCGGTCGGCGTGCGGGCCAGCACCAGATGGACGATGTTCTTCGCCATGTCGTGCTCGCCGTACGTGATGAAAATCTTGGTGCCGAACAGCTTGAACGTGCCGTCGCCCTGCGGCTCGGCGCGCGTGCGCACGGCGGCCAGGTCCGAGCCGGCCTGCGGCTCGGTCAGGTTCATCGTGCCGGTCCATTCGCCCGCAATCAGCTTGGGCAGGATGACCGTCTTCTGTTCGTCGGTGCCAGCAGTCAGCAGGGCTTCGATGGCGCCATCGGTCAGCAGCGGGCACAGCGCGAACGACAGGTTGGCGCTGTTCAGCATCTCGATGCACGGCGTGCCGACGAGCTTGGGCAAGCCCTGGCCGCCAAAATCGCTCGGATGCAGCACGCCCTGCCAGCCGCCCTCGCCGAACTGGCGGAACGCGTCGCGGAACCCGGGCGTGGTGGTGACCACGCCGTCCTTCCAGCTGCTGGGGTCGAGATCGCCCGCACGGTTCAGCGGGGCCACCACTTCCTCGTTGAACCGGGCCGCTTCCTCAAGCACGGCCTGCGCCGTGTCCGGGGTGGCTTCCTCATAGCCCGGCATCTGGCTGACGGCGTTCAGGTCCGCCAGTTCGTTCATGACGAACAGCATGTCCTTGAGCGGTGCGCGATAGGTCATCGAAGTCTCCTGGATCTTGTAAAAAAGCCGCTCGCGGGACGCTCCCGGAACGGCTTCATTCTTCTTGTTGGGGCGCCGGCGCCCGTACCAGACAGTACGCGGGCCGGCGCGGGGCCAGACCTCAGCCCAGTGCTGCCACCAGCTCAGGCACCACGGTGTTCAGGTCGCCCACCAGGCCGTAGTCCGCCACCGAGAAGATCGGGGCTTCGGCGTCCTTGTTGATCGCGACGATCACCTTGGAGTCCTTCATGCCGGCCAAATGCTGGATCGCGCCCGAAATACCGACCGCGATGTACAGCTGCGGCGCGACGATCTTGCCGGTCTGGCCGACCTGATAGTCGTTCGGCACGAAGCCGGCATCCACGGCCGCGCGCGAGGCGCCCAGCGCGGCGCCCAGCTTGTCGGCCAGCGGCGTCAGCACCTTGGTGTAGTTCTCGCCCGAACCCACGCCACGGCCACCGGAAACGATGATCTTGGCAGCGGTCAGTTCCGGACGGTCGCTCTTGGCCACTTCGCGCGAGACGAATTGCGAGATGCCCAGGTCGGCCACGGCCGGCAGGGTCTCGACAGCAGCCGAGCCACCTTCGGCGGCAGCCGCGTCGAACGCCGTGCCGCGCACCGTGATGACCTTGATCTTGTCGGCCGACTTCACGGTGGCAATGGCGTTACCAGCGTAGATCGGGCGCTCGAAGGTATCCGGTGCGTCGACCTTGGAGATTTCCGAGATCTGGGCCACGTCCAGGCGGGCGGCCACGCGCGGCAGGATGTTCTTGCCGTAGGGCGTTGCCGGCGCCAGGATATGGCTGTAGTCGTTGGCGATGGCCAGGGCCTGCTCGGCCACGTTCTCGGCCAGGCCGTCGCCGAAATAGGCGGCATCGGCCAGCAGGACCTTGGTCACACCGGCGATCTTGGCAGCGGCATCGGCGGCAGCCTTGGCATTGGCGCCGGCTACCAGCACGTGGACGTCGCCACCGCACTGGGCGGCAGCCGTCACGGTGTTCAGCGTGGCGGCCTTGATCGATTGATTGTCGTGTTCAGCAATGACGAGTGCAGTCATGTTTTCTCTCCCCGCGCTCAGATAACCTTGGCTTCAGACTTCAGCTTTTGCACCAGCGTGGCCACATCGGGCACCATCACGCCTGCGCTGCGCTTGGCCGGCTCCACGACCTTCACGGTCGACAGACGCGGGGCCACATCCACACCGAGGTCTTCGGGCTTCACGGTTTCCAGCGGCTTCTTCTTGGCCTTCATGATGTTCGGCAGCGTCACGTAGCGCGGCTCGTTCAGGCGCAGGTCCGTGGTCACCACGGCCGGCAGCTTGACCGACAGCGTTTCCAGACCGCCATCCACTTCACGGGTCACCGATGCCTTGCCATCCGCCACCACCACCTTCGAGGCGAACGTGGCTTGCGGCAGGCCGGCCAGCGCGGCCACCATCTGGCCGGTCTGGTTCGAGTCATCGTCGATGGCCTGCTTGCCCAGGATCACCAGTTGCGGCTGTTCCTTGTCGATCAGTGCCTTGATCAGCTTGGCCACGGCCAGCGGCTGCAGGTCTTCGTTCGATTCCACCAGGATGCCGCGATCGGCGCCGATGGCCATCGCGGTGCGCAGGGTCTCCTGGCATTGCGTGACGCCGCACGACACGGCGATCACTTCGGTGACGACGCCAGCTTCTTTCAGGCGCACGGCCTCTTCCACGGCGATTTCGTCGAACGGGTTCATGCTCATTTTGACGTTGGCCAGGTCGACGCCCGAGCCATCCGACTTCACGCGGACCTTGACGTTGTAGTCCACCACCCGCTTGACTGCGACGAGTACTTTCATGCGCTCACTCCACTGATAGCTGATAGTCCAAAGATTTGAATCGCTCGCCATTATAACCACCGGGGTGGCGCAGCTTTAGTTTTTCGAACGATCGTACTATTTTATAGACAAAGAATTGCCGGGGCTAGCCCGGCAACTGAAGAAATCTGCGCCCATTGTGCCGCAGGATGCCCCGCGTGCACAGGGTTTGGACGATTTCCTCGAAAATCGTCCCGGACCGGCGCCCGATTGATGATTACCAGGCGGTGATCACCGACTCCTTGTAGGTGTTGGCGATGTACTGCTTCACCTCGGCCGAGTGGTAGGCCTTCACCAGCTTGGCCACCCACGGCTTGTCCTTGTCCGCCGCGCGGATGGCGATCAGGTTCGCGTACGGACCCTTCGGGCCTTCTGTGGCGATTGCATCACGCGTGGGGGACAGGCCGGCGGACTCGGCATAGTTGCCGTTGATCGCGGCGGCGTCCAGGTCGTCGAGCGAGCGCGGCAGCTGGGCAGCGTCGAGTTCGACGATCTTGATCTTCTTCGGATTTTCCACGATGTCCAGCGGCGTGGCCTTCAGACCGGCGTCCGGACGCAGCTTGATCAGGCCCTTGGCCTGCAGCAGCAACAGGCCGCGACCGCCGTTGGTCGGATCGTTCGGCACGCCCACGCGGGCGCCCTGCTTGATCTGGTCCAGCGACTTCACCTTCTTCGAGTACACACCCATCGGGAACGTGACCGTGAAGCCCACGTGCGTGAACTTGTAGCCGCGATCCTTGATCTGGGCTTCCAGGTACGGCAGATGCTGGTAGCTGTTGGCGTCGAGGTCGCCTGCGGCCAGCGCGGCGTTCGGCTGGATGTAGTCGCTGAACTCCACCACCTGGATGTTCAGGCCGTCCTTGGCCGCCACCTTCTTCACCTGCTCCATGATCTGCGCGTGCGGGCCGCCCGTCACGCCAACCTTGATCGGCTTTTCCTGCGCCAGCGCGCCCGTGGAAACGGCCAGGCCCAGCGCCACCGCTGCGGCAGTCTTCAGCAAATTACGACGTTGCATTTTTGATTTACCCCTAGTTTCCCTGCGAATTGAAACCCATCAGCGATGGCTGATGCGGCGCACGAGCCAGTCGCCAAAGCTCTGCACGGCCTGTACGAAGACGATCAGGATCACCACCACGGCGACCATGACCTCGGTGATATAGCGCTGGTAGCCGTAGCGGATGCCCAGGTCGCCCAGCCCGCCGCCGCCGATGGCGCCGGCCATGGCCGAATAGCCGACCAGGCTCACGAAGGTGATGGTCAGGCCGGCCACGATGCCGGGCATCGCCTCGGGCAGCAGCACCTTCCAGACGATCTGGCGCGTGGTGGCACCCATCGATTGCGCGGCTTCCACCAGGCCCTTGTCCACCTCGCGCAGCGCCGCCTCGACCAGCCGGGCGATGAACGGCACCGCCGCGATCGTCAGCGGCACCACAGCCGCCGTCGTGCCGATCGACGAACCGACGATAAAGCGCGTGAACGGGATCACCACCACCAGCAGGATGATGAACGGTATCGACCGCACCGCGTTCACGACCACGCCGATGGAGCGGTTGAACAGCGGATGCGACAGCACGCCGCCCCGGTTGGTCAGGTGCAGCAGCACGCCCAGCGGCACGCCGAACAGCGCGCCCACCACGCCCGAGATCGACACCATCAACAGTGTCTCGCCGAACGACGCCAGGAACAGGTCAAACATTTCAGACCACATGTTCGATCTCCTCCACCACGACGCCCTGCGTCTGCAAATACTCCATCGCCGCGCGCACCGCGGCCGGCTCGCCCGTGGCCATGATCGCCAGCGAGCCGAACGCCTGCCCCTGGATCTCGTCGATATGGCCGTGCAGGATGTTGAAGTCCAGTCCGTGCTGGCGGATCGCCTGGGCCAGCACCGGCTGGTCGACGTTCTCGCCCGTGAAGGCCAGCCGGTAGACGTGGTCGCGGCCGTTGCCGAGCCGGCTTTCCACGCGCTTGAGCACGCTGGCCGGCAGTTCCTGGGCAATCACGTCGCCGATCATCGCGCGCGTGACCTCGTGCTGCGGGCGCAGGAAGACGTCGATCACACGGCCGCTTTCCACAACTTGGCCGGCCTCGAGCACGGCCACGCGGTCGCAGACCTGCTTGATGACCTCCATCTGGTGCGTGATCATGACGATGGTCAGGCCCAGCTCGCGATTGATCTGTTTGAGCAGGTCGAGGATTGAGCGCGTGGTCTCGGGATCCAGCGCGGAGGTGGCTTCGTCGGACAGCAGCACCTTCGGCTTGCTCGCCAGCGCGCGCGCAATGCCCACGCGCTGCTTCTGGCCGCCGCTGATCTGCGCGGGATGGCGGTCGCGCAGCGCCGACAGACCCACGAGGTCCAGCAGCGGCAGCACCGTCGCGGCAATCTCGGCCTTGGTCTTGCCGGCCAGCTCCAGCGGCAGCGCCACGTTGTCATAGACCGTGCGCGACGACAGCAGGTTGAAATGCTGGAAGATCATGCCGATTTCGCGGCGCGCCGCGCGCAGGCGGCTGGCATCCATCGCAGTCAAATCGTGGCCGTCGACGATCACCCGGCCGGCGCTGGGCCGGTTCAGCAGATTGATGGCACGCACCAGCGTGCTCTTGCCGGCCCCGCTTCGGCCGATGATGCCGAAGACTTCACCGGGCGCGATGGAGAGGCTGACATCGCGCAGCGCATGCACTTCCCCCGACCCGCCGGGGAATCGCTGCGAGAGTCCTTGCAGTTCGATCATGGAAAGAGAAAAGAAAACGGCAACAGCGTGGGGTCTCCAGCGTTGTTGCCGCGCATTATTTTTCTGAAGCTCGCATTTTATGCGATCCGCTTCATACCTCAAACGAGATTTTTTCGATCGCCTTATGCGCTGGGAGCATATAGAAGCACCGTCAATCGCATTTTTGCGAATTACGGGTCACTTGCATCGATGATCTTTGAGCGTATTCACCCTTCCATCATCACCTTCAGGTGCGCGAGCACGCTCCGCCCCAGCGCGCTGAGGTTGTAGCCCCCCTCCAGGCAGCTCACGATGCGGCCCTTGGCGTGCACGCGCGCCACTTCCATCAGCCGTTCGGTCATCCAGGCGTAGTCCTGCTCGACCAGGCCCATCTGGCCGAGGTCGTCCTCACGGTGGGCATCGAAACCGGCCGAGATGAACAGCATCTGGGGCCGGAACTCGTTCAGGCGTGGCAGCCAGATCGTCTCCACCACCTCGCGCACGGCCATGCCGTTGGTATAGGCGGGCAGCGGGATATTCGACATGTTCGGCGCAATGTGCTCCGTGCCGCTATACGGATAGAACGGGTGCTGGAAGAAGCTGCACATCAGCACCTGGGGGTCGTTGCGGAATGCCGCCTCGGTGCCGTTGCCGTGGTGGACATCGAAATCGATCACGGCCACGCGCTCCAGACCATGCGCGACCAGCGCGTGACGGGCGGCAATCGCCACGTTGTTATAGAAGCAGAAGCCCATGGCGCGGTCCGGCTCGGCGTGGTGGCCCGGCGGGCGCACGCAGCAAAACGCGTTTTCCAGTTCGCCGGCCATCACGGCGTCGGTGGCGGCCACGGCGGCGCCGGCCGCGTGCGTGGCGGCGGTCAGCGTGTGGCGGTTCATCGTGGTATCGGGATCGATCGCGTGGTAGCCGCTCGCGGGGCTCACGGACGCCAGCTGGGAGACGTAGTCGGGCCGGTGCACGCGCTCGATCTGCTCCTCGGTGGCGGCCGGCGCGTCGCGGCGGTCCAGCAGCCCGTCCAGCCCGTGCGAGATCAGGTGATCCTCGATCGCCTGCAGCCGTTCCGGGCATTCCGGATGGAAATGTCCCATCTCGTGCAGCTGGAATGCGGGATGTGTGTAATAGCCCGTTGGCATTGTCGTTTCCGGGTCAAGTTTGTCTCCAATCGATACGTTAGCACATGACGTGCCACATCATCCGTGGGCCGGCGGGGTCGCTGGCGCCGGGAGGCATCCGCTATACTCGGTGCGACTTGCAAAGGACAACATGACCGACAAACAGCGCTCCATGCGCCGCCCGCTGCTGGGCGCCGCACTCACCGCTGCCGCATTGGGCCTGTGCGGCGTTTCTCCTCGACTGATGGCTGCCGGCAAGCGTCGCGTGGCCGTCCGGGAAGAAGAAATCGAACCGGGCCGCTATCGAAATCATCCGCAAACCCGTGCGTTCATCGACGACATGGTGGCCCGCCACGGCTTCCCGCGCGCGGAGCTGGACACGTATTTCAGTCAGGCCGTGTATTCGGCCACGGTGTCGCGGCTGATCATGCCACCGAGCACGCCGGGCCGGAAGAGCTGGCGGACGTACCGCTCGCGCTTTATCGAGCCGATCCGCATCAACGCCGGCGTGCGCTTCTGGCAGGAAAACCGCGACACGCTGCGCCGCGCCGAGGCCGAATTCGGCGTGCCGGCGTCAGTCATCGTCGGCATCATCGGCGTGGAAACCATCTACGGGCGCGATATGGGCACGTTCCGCGTGCTGGATTCGCTCTCCACGCTGGCCTTCGACTATCCGGACACCCCGAACCGCGACGCACGCACCCGGCTGTTCCGCGAGCAGTTGGCGGACTACCTGCTCTGGTGCCGCGAGACCCGCACCGATGTCTATTCGGTACTCGGCTCGTACGCGGGCGCGGTGGGCATTCCGCAGTTCATGCCGACCAGCCTGCGCGAGTACGCGATCGACTATGACAAGGACGGGCACGTCGACCTGCGCAACAGCGCCGTCGATGCCATTGGTAGCGTGGGCCGCTTCCTGCAGCTGCACGGCTGGGAACAGGGCCGGCCCGTGATCTGGCGCATTGCCGGCGACGAAGGCAGCCGGGGCATTGCCGTGGCTGCGGCAGACGGCGAGCCGTGGCCCACGCGCACGCTGAACCAGCTCACCCGCGCCGGGTTGCGCGTGGACGAGCCGATCGACCTCCAGCGCGAAGGCGAGACCGGCGTGCTGGTGGTGGACTTGCCCACGCCGGACCAGCCCACCGAGTACCTGATCGGCCTGCGCAATTTCTACGTGCTCACGCGCTACAACCGCAGCTTTTTCTACGCGCTGGCGGTGTACCAACTCGGCGAGGCAGTCAAAGCGGCGATGGGCTGATCGCCACCCCCCATTCGCCGACCCCAAATCCCCGTCCAGGCTCTGTCTTGCCGGGGATTTTCTTTTGGCCTATAGTTACCCATATGGCTAACTATCAAGCGACAGTCAGCGAGGTATTTCACGCGCTCGCCGACCCCACCCGCTGTGCGATTGTCAGCGCACTGGGCGGCGGCGCGCAGTCGGTGTCCACGCTGGCGGCGCCATTCGACATGGCGCTGCCGTCGTTCATGAAGCACCTGACCGTGCTCGAGCGTAGCGGCCTGATCCGCACGCACAAGCTCGGGCGCACCCGCACGTGTGAGTTGTTGCCGGAGCGGCTCTCGCAGGCTGAGCAGTGGATCGCCGAGCAGCGCGCCGTCTGGGAGGCCAGGTCCGATCGCATGGCCCAATTCGTCGAACGTCTACATCAGGAGGAGCAAGCCCATGTCAAACAGCCCAGCCGACAACGCTGAATCCCGCGACCTCGTCATCTCCCGCGTGCTGCGCGCGCCGCGCTCGGCACTGTGGCGCGCCTGGTCGGATCCGGCATTGCT
Source organism: Cupriavidus sp. OV096 (assembly GCF_900115455.1). Classification (NCBI taxonomy): domain Bacteria; kingdom Pseudomonadati; phylum Pseudomonadota; class Betaproteobacteria; order Burkholderiales; family Burkholderiaceae; genus Cupriavidus; species Cupriavidus sp. OV096. The sequence goes on along the minus strand of NZ_FOWM01000022.1, from coordinate 801 downwards.
CAAGGAATGGTGGTGCCCCAAGCCCTGGACGACCGAGGTGCTGGCCTTCGACCTCCAGCCCGGCGGCGCCTTCCATACCATCATGCGCGGCCCCGACGGTGGCGTGAGCGACAACCCTGGCAGCTTTCTCGAAGTGGTGCCGCAATCGCGCCTTGTCATGAGGTCGATGCTGACCGGCGGCTGGCGTCCGGCCAAGCCGTGGCTCGGCTTCACGGCAATCATCACCATGGCCGACGAAGGCACGGGCAGCCGCTACACCGCCACGGTGATGCACCCCGATGACGAAACGCGGGACCAGCACGAGAAGCTGGGCTTCTTCGACGGCTGGAACACCTGCATCACCCAGCTCGACGACTTCGCGCTGAACTTGCGCTAGATAGAAAAAGGCCCCGGCAAACTGAACTGACCCCCAGAAGTTGGACGGTTGATGGCTAGGCCGGAAAGGGCTGAGTCCTGTATTGCACGGGACTCAGCCCTTTTAGTTTGAGCTTGATGCGGTCATGATTGTAGTAGTGAATGTATTGGCGCAGTCCATCCTGCAGTTGCTCGATGCTGGTGAACTTGTTCAGGTAGAAGAATTCGGACTTTAGGATGCCGAAGAAGCTCTCCATGGCAGCGTTGTCGAGGCAGTTACCTTTGCGCGACATACTGGGACGGACACTGTGCTGCTTGAGCATCGATCGATAGGACGCCATTTGGTATTGCCAGCCCTGATCCGAATGCAGGATCGGTCGGTCCTTGGGGCCGAGTCGAGCAAACGCCTTCTTGAGCATTTTGCTTACCATCTCGAACAACGGACGC